>JAICTV010000197.1 GCA_025936175.1 Phycisphaerae bacterium | reverse complement strand
GCCGCTCGATTTCGAGCTCCCGCGCGAATCGAGCGACGGCAAGCCGCTGCAATGGCGCCGCTGGATCGACACGGCGCTGGATTCCCCGCGGGACATCGTTCCGTGGGAGCAGGCGACGCCGGTCAGCGGATCGAGCTGTCGCGCCGAATCGCGCAGCGTGGTCATGCTGATCGCGGACTTGAAGTCCCAAGTCTGCTGACGGCGACACGGGCCGACGCCGGCGAACGCTCGCTCGCTCCCCCGCGCGCTCTCTCATGTGGAACGCAGATGCTTCGGAATATCTCAGCAAGACATAAGTGTGGACCCTCACGCTACACCCGAGCGCGCACCGCTTTAGTCACGCGGGGTTTACGGATCGCGCTTGCCTCGCCGGCGGCGAGGTTGGAGGCCCCAATGTTCCCGCACCGACCTCACTCGTGTGTCGGGGCGGCGTAGCCTTGCCAGACGTACAGCATCGCCTCGGGCAGCGTCTGTTGTTTGACGGCGCGATCGGTGTGGCCGGCATTGCGGGCGAAGATGAACTGGTAGTGGTAGCCGCGGGCGGCCAGGGCTTTGGCCATGCGCTCGTTGGCGAGCACCCAGTCGTGCATGCCATCGTGCATGCTGTTGGGGTTGAGATTGTCGCGATCGCCGACCTCGAGCCAGATGCGGATCGGCTTGACCTCCGCGCTGTGCGGGATCAGGTGCTCGTGAAATTCCCAGGCGCCGTGCGGCGTTTTCTCGTCGTACGGCCACTGCTGGTTCACGAACGTGCCGGAGTACGCGATCACGCGGCGGTAGAGATCGGGGTGGTACCAGGCCATCGCCATCGCGCACGCGCCGCCCGAACTGCCGCCCATCGTGCAGCGGGCGTCCGGGTCCTTGCTCAAGCGGACGTGAGCGTGCGATTCGACCAGCGGCAGGACTTCGGCTTCGACGAACTCGGCGTAGCGGCCGGACATCGTATCGTATTCCAGCCCGCGCTCGCTCCCCTGGGCATCGCCCCCGCCGTTGCCGATGGAGACGGCGAGCATAGGCGGGAGCTTTCCTTGCGCGATGAGGTTGTCGAGTGCGGTGAAGAGCATCTTGTCGGGGCCGTCGGCGCCGACGATGAAGGGGGCGGGAGCATTGGGATTTGTTTGCTCCGGGATGTAGACGGCGACCTCGCGCGTGCAGGGCGCGGGGTGGCTGTTGGTGACGATCATCTTCGCGGGGTCGTCGGGATCGACGGCGCCTTTGATGTCGGGGTCGCGACGGATGCCGGGATAAAACTTGCTGTCGGCGGAGCTCATCGTGAATTCGATGATCGTTCCGTGCCGCACCTTGCCTGAGTGCGGATCCATCTCGGGCGCACGCGGGTGGTTGGGCCCGAGGATGAAATTGCCGTCGGCGTCCGCCGGCGGGACGTCGCCATCGGGAAGTTCACTGGCCGTGACGTAGCCGGGCGAATGCGGATCGCGCGTCGGCGGCGTCGGGCGCGACGTCGCGGGCCCGGCCTCTGACAGCGTGGGCGCGACACCGATCAACAGCGCGATTGCGAACACACTGCCATGGGCGGTGCGAGGCATGCGAAGTGACAGCATACTCTCTTGAACCGAAACCGCAGGATCGCGCGCGGACGGCAGCGCGGGGCGCGGAGCACGGATTGCCACCGCGGGGGGCGCGGGGCGCGGGAATGCCACCGCGCGGCGCGCGGGGCGCGCGGCGCGCACGCGTCTCACCGGCGGCCCATCAGAATGACTTTGGCGTCGCGGTCGGTATCGCCGTCGATTTTCAAAGCGACGATGACTTTCTTAATCACGCGGTTGCCGCCCTTGAGGTCGATCGTGCGGGTCTTGCCGCCTCGGCGGACCTTGTCGCGGATATCAATCTGCTCCGGGTCGCCGTTCTCGTAGGTCACGGTGACCTTTTTGAACTCCACGTCCGCGCCGCGGACCTCGAACTTCATCCGCTTGACCAGCCCCTCCTCGCCGCCGACTTTGATCTCCTCGCTCTGCGCCTTCTTCTCGACGGTCGCGTCGCCGAGCACCTTCCAGTCCTTGTCGTCGTCACTGGCGGCCAGCGCCCGCGCGGGAACGAATGCCGACAGAACGGCGGCGGCGGCGACCAGCAAGACGACGGCGGCGGCGGTCCCTGTCATGCGATGCATCGGACGGCTGCGATTGATCCCGGTCATGGCATATCTCCTGTAAGTTTCTTTCCCCCTCGCGACGATAACAGCGGACGACTATTCATCGGGAAGAAATCGGACGCGCCCGGATTCGATTTCGACGACCGCACCGATGATCTTGATGCACCCTTCCGCGAGACGGGCGCGCGACTCCGGCGTGTCGCGGATCTGCCGGACCGTCCAGCGAACGTTGCACTCGACCGCCCGCGACAGCCGTCGTGCGGCGGCCGCGGCCGGGGGTGCTCCGGGGGGCTCGACGCCCGCATCCAATTGCGAAAGCCCGGGAAGAATGCTGTCGATCAGGATCTGAATGTGCCTGTGATGCCGCACGCCCCGCTGCTCGGTTTCGTGCTTTGCTTCCAGCGCCGCAGCGACGGCGCCGCATCCCTCGTGCCCGAGCACGACGAACAGCGGCGTCCGCAGATGCGCGCCGGCGTACTGGAGGCTTCCCGCGACCTCGGCGGAAAAGACGTTGCCTGCGACGCGCACGACGAACAGCTCGCCCAGCCCCGCGTCAAAGATGCGCTCGGGCGTAACCCGCGAATCGCTGCATCCGAGGATCGTCACGTACGGCGATTGTCCTTTGGCCAGCTCGGCGAGCGTCTGGCGCGAGCTGACGATGTCAAATTCGCTCTCGCCCCGACAGAAGCGCGCGTTGCCCGCAACAAGACGCGCACGCGCTTCGTCCGGGTTGATCGTCGAAGGCGTGGAATGCCGGTCGTGTGATTGCGTCATCTCGACCTCATGAGCGCGCGACCGCGCCGAGGCGGCCCGCCCCGCCCGCCGCGCTTCCGGCGCCGTCGTCGTCTTTCTCCGGATCGCGAAGCCGCGCACGGCGGCGGCCGAACAGCAGCCGCCACGCGACGGCGGCGGCGAAGACGCCGGCGATGGCCAAAGCGATCAGACGCCAGAGTCTGCCGTAGAGGCGGTCGATCGACTGATCCGTCGCGCCGCCGAGCTTGGCGCCGAGGCGATCGATCGACGTGGCGGTCGCGCCCCGCAGCTTGTCCACCACCTTCTCCTGCTCGACCCGCAGCGTCTGCGCCAGCGCTTGCGACAGCTCGGCGACCTGCTTGAGCGCGGCGTCGCGCTCGGCGGAGATCTGCGTGGTCGCCTGACGGATGGCGACGTCACGCTGGCGATCGGTCATCTGCTCGAGATCGCGCAGGGTGTCGGTACGATACTTCGCCAGGTCGAGGCGGAATTGCTCGCACGTTCTGGCGAACGCGTCGGTCGCGTCCGCGAAGCGGCTTGAACTGCCGGCGAAGCGGGTCGTGCCGTCCACGAAGCGCGTCGTCTGCCCCAACGTCGTCTGCACCTCCGGCGCCGCCAGCATCTGGCCGTAAAGCTGGTTCGCCTGCCACGAGATGACGATCGGCATGCGCTGGAAGTAGTAGAACATGCGCTCGGCGAGCTGGCGCGAGAGCTCGACCTGCTTGACCGCCGGGTCCATGCCGGAGAACGGGTCGAGGAAGAGCAGCCCGAAGACGCTGTTGGGTCGCGATTTTGCGTCGCCGCCGCCCGGCGACATCTGCCGCGTCTCGGGGAAATCGTTCAGACGCACGAACGAGACGTAATTGGCGCCCGGGTGCGTCTTGCGCCACTGGTCGATGGACTGGCGCAGCTCCTGGAGCTGATCTTTGGTGAAGAAGCGCGAGGCGACGTTGTAGACGTCATTCTGCTGCTGTTGCAGCGCATCCTTGAGCCGCGCGGCGGCGGCGGCGCCGTAGTACTTCTCCATCGCCGCGCTGTCGGCGGTGTCGCGCAGCAGCGTGACCATCACGACCGTGTCGAGAAGTCCGGCATAGGGATTGGTCTGAACGGCGTTTTTCATCGCCGCCAGCGCTGCCCCGACCTTGCGCGACTGAGCGGCCACGCGCGCATCGGACGTGGCGGCGCTTCGCTCGAGATCGTCACACGACTCGGCCAGCGCGGCGATGAAGCGATCGGCGAACACGAGCGTCGCCTGCTGCACTTCGGCGGGCGTGGGCTTGTTCTGCGCCGCCGCCGGCGCAAAGATGCGCGGCGCGGCAGCCTGTTTGGCATTTTTGTCCGGTGCGCAGCCGCACGCGACGACGGCAACCAGCGCGATGCAGGCGAAGCTCGGCCGTCGCTGCCCCATTACAGCACCGATCGGAAGAGACGGTCGATCAGCTCATCCAGCGGAATGACGGTGAGCAGCAACGGCGCCAGCGGCAGCACGATCACCAGCGCGAGTCGGATCACCGCCGTCCTGCCGAAAGGAAACGGATTCATCGATCGGACGACCGAGAAGCTGTTGCCCAGGTCCGCCAGCGACTGGATGTCACCGGTGCCGAGCAGCTCCCCGCGATCTTTGCCTTCGCCGCGAAGCCACTTGCGATCGAAATCGGCGACGTAGCGGCTGGCAAACTCGCCGTACTCGCGATTGCCGGTGCGCTGGGTGCGCATCAGGATCGGCGCGAAGACCATCAGCGGCCCCAGCGCCAGCGCCATCAGGATCAGCAGCAGCGCGAGGATCTCCATGCGGAACTGCATCAGCTTTCCGCCGTCATAGAAGATGCGGTTGGCAATGATGCCCGAGACGGTCGCGCTCTGCGCGACCAGAAAGGGCATGAGGGCCGCGGCGCTGGCGGCGAGGAAGCCGATTCCGCCCGCCTGGTCCGGGTGCGTCGGGATCAGCTTGAGCTTCAGCCGCGACACGTGCCACAGAAATCGCGTCCAGATCAGCAGGCGGTAATACCAGCGGAAGAGGATGAACTGGTAGAGCGGCAGGCTCCAGAAGGCGAAGCAGACGCCGGCGGCGGTGAGGTGCATGCCGGCGGGGCCGACGTCGGCGTACCAGGTGGGGCTGGCGAGCGTCGCGCGCGTCCGCCAGAGCGTCTGCCCGCCGCTGAAGACCAGCACCAGCAGGATGATCTCCGCCACTACCGAGTTGCGCAGCCGCATCGATGATTGGATGATCTGCTCAAAGTGCGGGCGGTCCTGCGGCGTGATGATCTCGCGCGCGGTGAACTGCTCGATCAGCGGGCGCATGCGGAGGTGGATGATCAGCTCCGCCAGGATGAGCAGCGGCAGCGACACGAGAAAGCGGACCTGCGCGGCGATGTCGAAGAGGAACGGGACCTTCACGCCGCCCCACGCGCGGCCGATCCCGATCGACAGCAGCAGCAGCGGCAGCCACGCAAGCATCGAGATGACGATGATGCGTCGGGCGAGGAGGTCGAGCGGCGGGCGGACGATGCCCGCGCGCAGCAGGAGCTGGTACAGCGGCCCGCCGAGGACCACGGAGAAGTCGTCCGCCGGGCCGGCGCCGCCGGTCGCGGCCCCGCGCTCAGCGACGGGGGCGTCACCGCTGCTGCTGCTGACGGCGGTCACGCGTCTCATCTCCTCGCGGCGGTGGTCGGGGCTGCGGCGCCCGCGGCGGCCGCCGCCGCCGGGTTCACGCTCACTTCAACCCCCATGTTGCGGTACGCTTTGCCGACCACCTGCGTCGCGGTCAGGATGGTCTCGGCCTTCATCGAACCGAAGAGCTGAATGAGGCTGCCGATCGTCCCGGTCCATCCGGTCTGATGGCTGGCGCCGATCCCCGCGCCGTTGTCGCCGTGGAAAAACTCGTAGAACAAAATGTGATCCCGCCAATGCGGGTCGGACTGGAAGAGCTCCAGCCCGCCGTAGACCGGGCGGCGGCCGTTTTCGTCGCGCGTGAAGATGGCGGTGAGGCGATCGGTGATTTCCGTCGCCACCTGGAACAAGGTCATCATCTTTCCCGAGCCGGTCGGGCACTCGACCTTGAAGTCGTCGCCGTAGTACGCGTAGAGCTTGAGCAGCCCGCGGACGAGCAGGACGTTGACGGGCATCCAGATGGGCCCGCGCCAGTTGGAGTTTCCGCCGAACATCCCGCTGGTCGATTCCGCCGGCGCGTAGTCCACCCGGAACTCCTGCCCATTATGGTGATAAACGAACGGGTTGGCGGCGTGACAGCGCGACAGCGAGCGGATGCCGTAGTCGCTGAGGAACTCCGACTCATCGAGCATGTATCTCAGCACGCGGCGGAGCTTGTCCTCGTTGAGCAGGCCGAGCATCAATCGTCCGGCCGCGCCCTTCTTCCTGGGATCGGGGAGGTTTGCAACCAGATTGGGATGGCGGTCGAGGAAATCGGTGACGCGCCGGATGAGGTTCGGCGTGTGCGTGAGGCTCTCGGGGGTGATGACGGTCGAGGCGCACAGCGAGAGCAGCCCGACCATGGATCGCACGCGCAGCCGCGTCGCCGCGCCGTCGGGAAGTCGCAGCACGTCGTAGAAGAAGCCGTCCTGCTCGTCCCACATCTCGTCGGCGTTGTCCCCGACGCGATCCATCGCCGACGCGATCCAGAGGAAATGCTCCCCGAACTTCAGGACCATGTCCTCGTAGCTCGGATCGTCCTGTGAGAGCTCCAGCGCCATCTCGAGCATGCACTGGCTGAAGAACGCCATCCACGCGGTTCCGTCCGCCTGCTCGAGACAGCCGCCGGTCGGCAGCGGCGAGCTGCGGTCGAAGACGCCGATGTTGTCCAGGCCCAAAAAGCCGCCCTCGAAGACGTTTCTCCCGCTGCGGTCCTTGCGATTGACCCACCAGGTGAAATTGAGCAGCAGTTTTCGAAATGCGGACTTGAGAAAAGCGGTGTCCCCCTTGCCGTCATGCGCGCTCTTGTCGATGTAGTAGACGAACAGCGTCGCCCACGCGTGCACCGGCGGATTGACGTCGCCGAAGTTCCACTCATACGCCGGGATCTGACCGTTGGGATGCAGGTAGCGCTCGCGCAGCATCAGCTCGAGCTGCTGTTTGGCAAAATCCGGATCGACCGCGGCGAGCGGGAGGCAATGGAACGCAAGGTCCCACGCGGCGTACCACGGGTACTCCCACTTGTCGGGCATGGAGATGACGTCGGCGTTGACCATGTGGAGCCATTCGCCGTTGCGGACGCCGGAATGGGTTCCGGCGTGCCGCGAGCCCGGCAGGCGGTCCTGCAGCCAGCGGTGGATGTCGTAATAGTAAAACTGCTTGCTCCACAGCATCCCCGCCAGCGCCTGCCGCATCACGTTGGCGCGGTCCGCAGAGATGGTGGGAGGCGTGATCGATTTGTAGAACTCGTCCGCTTCACCCTTGCGCTGGTCCACCATCTGGTCGAACGCGTCGCCGAAGGCTTTGGCGGGCGCTTCGGCGCCGACCGTCAGCCTCAGACGAACGACGGCGGTCGCGCCGCCTTCCACCGTCACCACATAGTGCGCCGACGACTTGGTCCCGACCTGTGCCGGGTTCACCGCATCCTTCTGTCCCTGCACCAGGTACTGATTGATGCCGTCCTTCACGTACGGCGACGCGTTGCTGATACCGAAGCAATGCTGGTTGTTCGTCTCGTTCTCGGTGAACAGCAGCGTGGGCTTTCCGTCACACTGGAGCACCGCGTTGCCGAGATCGGCGAGTGATGCCTCGATCGCGGCGGGCACGCTCTTCGACGGGCACGGACGCGCGCGCAGTTGCGGCCTGGCCGTCCCGTTCTGCCACGACCAGGTGTTGCGGAACCACAGCGTCGGCAGCAGGTGGAGCGTCGCGCGCTCCGGGCCGCGGTTGATTACATTGAACCTGATCAGGATGTCGTCGGCGGACGCCTTGGCGTACTCGACCTCCACATCCCAGTAGCGGTTCTCCGCAAACACGCCCGTGTCCGCCAGCTCGTACTCCGGCGCGTAGCGGTTGCGGTCGCGATTGGTCTGGACCAGGTCATCGTACGGGAACGCCGCCTGCGGGTACTTGTACAGGAACTTCATGTACGAGTGCGTCGGCGTGGAGTCGAGGTAGAAGTAATACTCCTTGACGTCCTCGCCGTGATTCCCTTCGGCATTGGTCAGGCCGAAGTAGCGCTCCTTGAGGATCGGATCGACGCCGTTCCAAAGGGCGACGGCGAAGCAAAGGATCTGCTTGTCGTCGCTGATCCCGCCGATGCCGTCCTCGCCCCAGCGATACGCGCGGCTGCGTGCCTGGTCGTGGCTGAAGTGGCCCCAGGCGTTTCCGTCGAGGCTGTAATCCTCGCGCACCGTGCCCCACTGCCGGTCGCTCAGGTACGGACCCCATTTGCGCCAGGCGGTGGCGTTCTCGCCGCGCGCCTCATCGAGGCGACGATGTTCCTGCGTCATAGCACGACCTCACGACTGCTGAACTTACGTTTTCGGCTTATTCGACGGATCAAATCGCAGTTCGAAGTGATGACCGGGCACCACCTTGCTCAGCTTCACGCCTTCCTTGCCTTTGGCGTACGCGCGCTTCTGCTGTGGGTCGAAGGTGATTTCCGCGCCGCTCTGGATGAGGGCCTGGCCGATGACCTTGGGCTTCTGGGTCTGCTCGACCTGCACCATCTGATCCATGTCGACGACGTAGAGCACGCCCTGCTCCGGCGCGGTGAAGGTCATCGTGTCAGTGCCGCTGGCAACGGTCTTGGCCGTCAGCGGGACGAACGAGTCATACTTCCACGGCGAATACCAGTCTTCGAAGGGGTCCTTTTCGGAACTGCAGCCGACGACAAGCAGACTGCCGGTCAGGACCAGCATGACGAGACAAATCAGACGCATCGAACGATTCATGGAACCTCCGTTGAAGTCGTTTTGGTCGGCTGCGACGCGGGCGCGACGCTCTTGTCGCGCAGCAGCCGCACCTGCTCGGTGACGAATGTGTGAACACGATCGGGATAGTCCTTTGGAAATGTCCAGACGTACTTGCCCGGCACGCGAACAAGACCGCGCTGGTCCGGCGGGAGCTGCCAGATCAGCGTCGTGAGGATGTCGGAGCTGACCCACGGGTTGGCGTACCAGTACCCGTGCCCGGCCATGCCGCCGCCTTCGTTCTGCGGGCCTTTGACGTCCGTAACGTCAACCGCGTAGAGCTTCGTCTGCGCCGCCAGTTGCTCGATTTGATCGCGCGACAGCTCCTTCACGTTGGGCCTGCCGAGCCGCGATACCCGATGCATCTGCTGCGCCATCCCGAGCGCCGCATCGTTCTTCGATACCGTGATCTCGACGAACTGCGCGACGTCGGTCATGCTCTCGAGCTGCTCTTTCACGAACGTCTTCAGATCGACGTCGGCGGCGGCGAGAATGACGTTGCCGATGCGGAATTTCTCCCGCACGGCGTTGTCATCCAGATCCTTGTGCCGCTCGCGCAACGTCTGAAAGCCGTCCACGACGAGCGTCGCGCCCGCGCTGTAACCGAGCACGTTGATGTGTTGCGCCTTGGTGTGCGCGGCGACGAACTCGATCAGCCGCGCGAGGTTCGGCGCGGACGCTTCGGCGCGGCCGATGTCCGCCGGGTAATCGATCAGCCCCTGTCGGCAGGGCCACGCGTACGCGATCACCACCTGCCGCCGGCCGAGAAAATGCTTCAACTGACCCGCGACCGCGACGCCTTCCTGGAAGTCGATCTTGAAGCCGTGGACGTAGATGCTGACCTCGGGCTGGCGCGCCAGCGCGAGCTGGCTGTTGATCTCGTCGGCGAACGCCTTCTCGTCCAATGGCAATGGCGCCGAAGGATCATCGAACTTCGCGTTGGGCGGGAAGACGCCCAGCTCCTTGGCGCGGGTCAGCTTCACGCCGATCGATTGTTTGCGGTTCTGCGCCAGCGACGCGTCCACCAGTTGCGGCCAGGTCAGGTTGTCGTCGCCGAACTGCACCGTGGATTCGCCGAAGCGCAGCTCCTTGCCCATGCCGTTGCCGTACTTGCGGTTGTCCGCGTGCCCGCCGGCGCTGCGCTCGGTGACGTACAGCACGTCCAGCTCGTTGCTCCGCTGGTTCTCCGGGACGATGTCAAAGACGTTGACGCGGCCGCCTTGGAACATGACCGGCGTCGGCATCATCGGGACGCTCTTGCTGCCGGCGCACCCGCTGATGGCGCAGAGCGTAACGATGCAGGCGACGCCCGGGAGATAATGCTTGGCAGGCTTCAATGCGGGCTCCGTTTCAATAGCGGGCGTCGTAGGCGCGTTGCGCGGTGTCACACGTGTCGGCGCATTCCGCGAGCAGCCGATCCCAGTTCTCGCCGTTGTTTCCCAGTCGCATCGCGATCCGCCGGCCGTCTTCGCACACCGTGCGAATGTTCACGAGGTAGTCGGCGATCTTGTGAAGCTCATCGCGCTCGGGACTGGTCAGCCCGCGGTAGCCGATCGAATCGCCGGTCG
>JAICTV010000075.1 GCA_025936175.1 Phycisphaerae bacterium | reverse complement strand
CCCGCGGGTTTACGACATCGCGCTGGAACTGATCTCCCACGCCGACGGCCGGGTGGACGGCGAGAGTCTTCGGGCTTTCGTCGCGGCGTATCAATCGGTCCAGCCGCTGCGCCTCGGGGAATTGTGGGCGATTCCGATCATGCTGCGGTTGGCGCTGCTGGAGAACCTGCGCCGCGTGACCGCGCGTATCGCCGCCGGTCGCATCGAACGCGAGCACGCCAGCTACTGGTTCGAGCACATCCTCGATGCGGCGACGCACGACCCGGCGAAGGTGGTGCTGGCGCTCGCGGACATGGTGAAAGCCGACCCGCCGCTGACCAACGCCTTCGTCGCCGAGTTCGCCAGCCGCCTCCACGGCCAGGGCCCCGCGATGATTTTCCCGATGACCTGGCTCGAACAGCGCTTCGCCGAGCAGGGCCAGACCATCGACAACATTTTCCAGCAGGCAAGCCAGAACCAGGCGGCCGACCAGGTGTCGATCGGCAACAGCATCGGCAGTCTGCGCTTCCTCGCAGCGACGGAATGGCGGGATTTCGTCGAGTCCATGAGCGTCGTCGAACGGATCCTTCAGAGCGATCCGGCGGGCGTGTATCCGAAGATGGATTTCAGCACCCGCGACCGCTACCGCCATGTGGTGGAGGCGCTCGCCAAGCGCAGCGCGCTCTCCGAAGACGAGGTGGCGCGCAAGGCAGTGGAACTCGCCGGTGCCGCTTGCGGCAACGGCGATGCGGGCAGCGCCACACACGTCGGCTACTTCGTGGTGGACCGCGGACGCCGGGCTCTGGAACGAGCGGTGCGGGCGCGACCGACGGCATCGATCATCCTGCACCGCCTTGCCGGGCGCGTCCCGACGTCCGCGTACCTTGGCTCGGTCTTGTTGCTGACCGCGGCAGTGACCGCCTTAGTGACATGGTACGGAGCGCGACAGGGGCTCAATGCCGCGGCGTTGAGTTTCTCGGGCGTGGTCGTCGCGGTCTGCGCCAGCCAGCTCGCCGTAGCGTTGGTGCATTGGGCGGTGATGTTGCTCGTCAAGCCGCGAATTCTTCCACGATTGGATTTCTGCAAGGGCATCCCGTCGGGACACCGCACCGTGGTGGCCGTGCCGGCGATGCTTACGGACCGGCGCGAAGCTGATGAGCTGCTGGACGCGATGGAAGTACGTTTCCTGGCCAATCGCGACGACAACCTTTCATTCGCATTAGTCACCGACTTCCGCGATGCGCCGCAGGAGCACATGCCCGGCGATGAGGCGCTGCTCGAGCACGTGCGCAATGGCGTCGAGGCGCTCAACGCGAGGTACGACGGGAGCGGCGATGCGCCGGACGGTCGGGACGATGGCGCCGATGATCAGGCGGATCGCACGGCCGGCGCACGGGAGGACGGCAACCGCGGCGGAAACCAGCGGCACGGGAGCTTCTTCCTCTTCCACCGCCCGCGACGCTGGAACGCGCAGGAGAACCTCTGGATGGGGTGGGAGCGCAAGCGAGGCAAGCTCGAAGAATTCAACCTCGCCCTTCGCGGGGACACGCGGGGATTTCACACCATCGTCGGGCCCACCGGGCGTCTTCAAGACGTGAAGTATGTGCTCACGCTCGACAGCGACACGCAGTTGCCGCGCGACTCGGCACGTCAGTTGGTCGGCACGATCGCCCACCCGCTCAACCGGCCTTACTACGATCCCAAGCTCGGCCGCGTGACGCGTGGGTACAGCATCCTCCAACCCCGCGTCGGTATCAGCATGCCCAGCGCCCGACGGTCACGCTTCGCGCAGCTTTTCGCCGGCGAGCCGGGAATCGATCCGTACACGCACGCCGTTTCGGATGTGTATCAGGACCTGTTTCAGGAAGGGTCATTCATCGGGAAGGGAATCTACGACGTCGATGCGCTGCAACAGTCGATCGGCGGACGGTTTCCCGAAAACCGCATCCTCAGTCACGATCTTCTCGAAGGAGCACACGCGCGCTCAGGACTCGTGAGCGACGTCGTGCTTTTCGAGGATTATCCCGCCGTTTACCCGGCGGAGGTGAGCAGGCGACACCGGTGGATTCGCGGCGACTGGCAAATCGCGTCCTGGGTGCTGCCCGCCGTGCCCGGTGTCGATGTGAGACGGGTGGCCAATACGATCTCAGCGCTGTCGCGCTGGAAGATCCTGGACAACCTGCGGCGCAGCCTCCTCCCGATCGGGATGCTGGCGCTGCTGCTCTTCGGGTGGTTTCTTCCCGGCGGTGCGCCGGTTTACACGCTGTTGGTCCTGGCGATCATCCTGCTCCCGGGAATGATGACCGCAGGCGCGGAGCTGTCGAGGCGGCCGGCGGATCTGCCCCGCGCGCAACACGCACGCCTCATCGCCCGCGCCCTCGGACGGCAGTTCCTCCGTGACCTGTTCGCCATCGCAGTCCTGCCGTACGACGCTCAACAGAGCCTGGACGCGATCGGGCGGACGCTGGCGCGCGTGCTCTACACCCGCCGGAAACTGCTCGAATGGCGGACCGCCAGCGACGCCCAGCGGAGCGCACGGACCGACTTGGGCGGCTTCTACATTTCAATGTGGGTACAGCCGGCGGTAGCGGTGGCGGCAGTGGCAGTCGTCGCGTTCACCCGATCCAACCCGTGGGCGATGGTCGCGCCGGTTCCCGGGTTGTGGCTCCTTTCGCCGCTGGTCGCGTGGTGGCTGAGCCGCCCCGCCGTTCCACCGCGGCCCAAGCTCTCCGCCGAGGAAGCGCTCTTCCTTCGCACCTCCGCACGCCGGACCTGGCGATTTTTCGAGACCTTTGTCAGCCCCACCGACAACTACCTTCCACCCGACAACTTTCAGGAAGATCCGCCGTCGGGGATCGCGCATCGCACCTCACCCACCAACATCGGGCTTTCGCTGCTGGCGACGCTGACCGCGTACGACTTCGGCTACATCACCGGCGGCGAGGTGATCGGACGGACCGCGCGGGCGCTGACGTCGATGGAGAAACTGCAGCGTTATCGCGGACACCTCCTCAACTGGTACGACACGCGCACACTCGAGCCGCTGCGGCCGCTTTACGTCTCGACGGTGGACAGCGGAAACCTGGCGGGACATTTGCTCACGTTGGCGCTGGGGCTCGGCGAAATGGCGGAACGGCGGCCCGTCTGCCCCGCAGATCTTTCCGGTTTGTCCGCAACGTTGGAGGTCTGCGCTGAACTGGCCCGCGGCCCCGCCGGTGCCGACGGTGGAGTGATTGCGGCGGCAATGACGGGCGTGACAGCAAATCTGGCGCGGCTTCGTGAACTGCTTCGCGTGCCTCCGCCGACGTTGCCGTCAATGCGGACGGCCCTCCAGCGCTTGACCGCCGGCGCCGCCGAGGTCGCCGTGGCCGTCGGCTCCGCTGCGGACGCCGAGCTGCGCTGGTGGGGGAGCGCCCTCGAGAGCCAATGCCGGTTCGCTCTGGAGGAATTGACCCACCTGGCGCCGTGGATCGAGCTCCCGCCGGCGCCGGAAGATCTATGGAATCTGGACAACACCGGGCAGGCCGAGGCGCTTGCGGACCTGCGCGGGCTGCTTCGCCGGCTCGACGAGGGCCTGACGCTGGCGGCAACGGCGCAACTCGGCCAGGTGCTTCAACCGCTGCTGGACAACATTGTCCCGCGGGACGAGGTCACCGGCGGGCGCGTCCTGCCGCCGCACGCGCGGGAGTGGCTCACCCGCCTGCGGAGCGCGGCCGAACTCGCCTCCGAGCGCGCCACACATCGCCTCTCCGAGCTGCGACAGCTTGCCGCGCGCTGCATTGAGTTCGCCGATCTGGATTACTCGTTCCTGTACGACGAAGACCGCCAGCTTCTTGCGATCGGGTACAACGTCAGCGACCGTCGCCGCGACCCGAGCTTTTACGACCTGCTCGCGTCGGAAGCGCGCCTCGCCAGCTTTGTCGCCATCGCCCAGGGGAAGCTCCCGCAGGACCACTGGTTCAGCCTCGGACGACTCCTCACCAATGCCGGTGGCAGGCCGGCGCTGCTCTCCTGGAGCGGCTCGATGTTCGAGTACCTCATGCCACTGCTGGTCATGCCGACTTATGAGCGCACACTTCTCGACGAAACCTATCGCGCGGTCGTTGAGCGGCAGATCGAGTACGGCAACGAGCGCGGAGTGCCGTGGGGCGTTTCCGAATCCGGCTACAACGAATTCGACGCGCAGCTGAACTACCAGTATCACGCCTTTGGCGTCCCCGGGCTGGGTTTCAAGCGCGGCTTGGCGGACGACCTGGTGATCGCGCCGTACGCCAGCGCGATGGGGCTGATGATCGATCCCCGCGCGGCCTGCGCAAATCTGCGTCGTCTCGCTTCGGAAGGCCGGCTCGGTCCCCACGGGTTCTACGAAGCAGTGGACTACACGCCGGCGCGCGTCCCGCGCGGGCAGGAAAACGTCACGGTCCGCTCCTACATGGCCCACCACCAGGGGATGGCGTTCCTCTCCTTCGCCTATCTCCTGCTCGATCGGCCGATGCAGCGGCGCTTCGACCTGGATCCGGCGTTCCGGGCGACGGACTTGCTTCTGCAAGAACGGGTCCCCAAGGCGCCGTCGGTGTACCCGCATTCGGCGGAGGTCTCCGCAGCACGTCACGCGCCCGCGAAAGCGGTGGCGAACTACCGCGTATTCACCACGCCAAACACGCTCGGGCCCGAAGTTCACCTGCTGTCCAACGGCCGTTACCACGCCGCGGTGAGCGCCGCGGGCGGCGGGTACAGCCGCTGGCGCGACCTCGCCGTCACACGCTGGCACGAAGATCCTACTCGCGACTGCTGGGGAACGTTCTGCTACCTCCGCGACGCGGAGACGGGTGAATTCTGGTCCGCCGCGCACCAGCCGACGCTCAAGCGCGCCACCAGCTACGAGACCGTTTATTCCCAGGGCCGCGCCGAGTTCAAACGTCGAGATGAGGAGATTGATACGCACGTCGAGATCAGCGTCTCCCCCGAGGACGACATCGAGCTGCGGCGCGTCAGCATTACCAACCGCGGGCAACGTCCCCGGCGGATAGAGCTCACCACGTACGCCGAGGTGGTGCTCGCGCCGTCGGCGGCGGATGCTGCGCACCCGGCGTTCAGCAACCTGTTTGTGCAATCACAGCTCATCCGGGAACGGCAGGCGATTCTCTGCACCCGACGTCCCCGCTCCGCCGCCGAACGTCCGCCCTGGATGATGCACCTGATGATCGTGCACGGCACCGCCTCCGGCGCGACGTCCTACGAGACCAGCCGCGCCGATTTCATCGGCCGCGGGCGGTCCGTCGCGGACCCGGCGGCGATGTATCGCAAATCGCTGACCGACAGCGAGGGGTCCGTCCTCGACCCGATCGTCGCAATTCGAAACACGCTGGTCATCGGGCCGAACGAAACGGCACGGGTTCACATCGTCACCGGCATCTCCGAGACGCGCGAAGGCGCGCTGGGACTGGTGGAGAAATACCATGACCGCCACCTGGCGGATCGGGTCTTTGAACTGGCGTGGACGCAGAGCCAGGTCGTATTGCGACAGCTCGACGCAACGGAAGCCGACACGCAGCTCTACGGCCGGCTTGCCGGCAGCATCCTCTACGCCAATCCGCTGCTGCGCGCCCCCGGGAGCGTCATCGCGCGCAACCGTCGCGGCCAGTCCGGGCTGTGGGGCTACGGCATTTCCGGTGATCTTCCCATCCTGTTGCTGCGGGTCTCCGATCACGCGCGGGTCGACTTGGTCCGCCAGATGATCCAGGCCCACACCTACTGGCGCGGCAAGGGGTTGGCCGTGGATCTGGTGATCTGGAATGAAGATCAATCCGGCTACCGCCAGACGCTCCAAGAACAAATCATGGGCGTGATTTCCTCGGTGGCGGAAGCGAGCCTGCTCGACAAGCCCGGCGGGATCTTCGTACGCCGGATCGATCAGATGTCCGAGGAGGACAAGTCGCTGATGCAGACCGTCGCGCGGGTGATCATCAGCGACACCGCCGGCACGCTGGCAGAACAGATGGAGCGCCGTCCGCGCGCGGACGTGCCCGTGCCGAAGTTCAGCAGGGTCCAGGCCCGCCGGTCCGAGATTCCCATTGCCGTCGAGATCGAGCGCCCGGACCTCGTCGCGTTCAACGGCAGCGGCGGCTTCACGCACGACGGCCGCGAGTACGTCATCACCACCACGCCCGAATCGCCGACGCCGGCGCCTTGGGTGAACGTGCTGGCCAATCCGTGGTTCGGCACCGTCATCAGCGAGAGCGGCGGCGCGTACACGTGGTGCGAGAACGCGCACGGCTACCGACTGACCCCGTGGAACAACGACCCCGTCGGCGACTCCAGCGGCGAGGCGTTTTACATCCGCGACGAGGAAACCGGCCGATTCTGGTCCCCTACCCCGCTGCCCGCGCGCGGAATGATGCCCTACACCACCCGGCACGGGTTCGGCTACAGCATCTTCAGGTACACCGAGGCCGGCATCTTCTCAGAGATGCAGACGTATGTCGCAACCGATGCGCCGCTGAAGTTCATCGTCATCCGATTGCGCAACGATTCCGGGAAGGCGCGCCGGTTCTCGGTGACGTCGCTCTTCGAGCTCGTGCTCGGCACGCATCGGCCGGTCAACATCCCGCACATCGTTACCGAGGTGGATCCCAAGACCGGGGCGCTGTTCGCGCGAAACGCGTACAACAATGAGTTCGGCGACCGGGTCGCCTTTCTCGACGCCAGCGAGGCGCAACGCACGGTGAGCGGCGATCGCACGGAATTCCTCGGTCGCAACGGCCGGCATGCGAGCCCCGCATCGATGACCCGCGCGCGGTTGTCCGGGCGCGTCGGGGCGGCGCTGGACCCCTGCCTGTCGATGCAGGTCATGGTGGACCTGGCGGACGGACAGGAGCGCGAGGTCGTCTTCACGTTCGGCTCCGGCCGCGACGTCACCGACGCCCGCAACCTCGTCAATCGTTTCCGCGGTACGGGGCCGGCGCGCGCGGCCCTGGAAGGCGTCTGGCACTATTGGAATCGAACACTCGGCACGGTCTACCTGGAAACGCCCGACGCTTCGGTCAATTTCCTGGCCAACGGCTGGCTGCTCTACCAGGTGCTGGCGTGTCGCATGTGGGGGCGCAGCGGCTTTTATCAATCGGGCGGCGCGTTCGGCTTTCGCGATCAGCTCCAGGACGCCATGGCGCTCGTTCACGCGGAGCCGGTGATCCTCCGCGAGCAATTGCTCCGCTGTGCCGCACACCAGTTCCGCGAGGGAGACGTGCAGCACTGGTGGCACCCGCCGTCGGGCCGCGGGGTGCGCACGCACATTTCAGACGATTACCTCTGGCTCCCATACGCGGCCTGTCGTTATGTGAACGCCATCGGCGACACCGGCGTACTCGAGGAGCGCATTCCGTTCCTTGAAGGTCGCGCCGTGAAGGCCGAGGAGGACAGCTACTACGATCTCCCGAACCGATCGGAGGAATCCGGCACGCTGTACGAGCACTGCGTGCGCGCCATTCGACACGGCCTGCGGATGGGTGAGCACGGGCTGCCGCTGATGGGATCTGGCGACTGGAACGACGGGATGAACCTCGTCGGAGAACACGGGCGAGGCGAAAGCGTCTGGCTCGCCTTCTTCCTGTACGACGTGCTCACGCAGTTCGCCGACCTCGCTCAGCGCAGGTCTGACCTTCTCTTCGCCGATCTCTGTATCGCCGAAGCCGCCAAGCTTCGGGAAAATATCGAACAGCACGCGTGGGACGGCGCCTGGTATCGTCGCGCCTACTTCGATAGCGGCGAACCGCTCGGATCGGACGCGAGTCCGGAGTGCAAGATCGATTCGCTGCCGCAGAGTTGGTCGGTGCTGTCAGGGGCGGGCGAGAGGGCGCGATCGCGGGCGGCGCTGGACGCGCTCGACACGCACCTGGTGAAGCGAGACATCGGAGTCATCCAGTTGTTCGACCCGCCGTTCGACAAGTCCCACCTGGATCCCGGCTACATCAAAGGCTACCTCCCGGGCGTTCGCGAGAATGGCGGGCAGTACACGCACGCCGCCGTCTGGGCCGTCATGGCATTCGCGGCCGCGGGGCAGGTCGAGCGGGCGTGGGAACTGTTCCGGCTCATCGACCCCGTTCGCCACGGCGACACCGAAGCGGCCGTCGCCCGATACAAGGTCGAGCCCTACGTCGTCGCCGCCGACGTCTACACCAATCCCCAACACGCCGGCCGCGGCGGATGGACCTGGTACACGGGCTCCGCCGGCTGGATGTACCGCCTGATCACCGAATCACTGCTCGGACTGCGGTTGGAAGTAGATCGACTGCGCATCACGCCGCCCGCGCTGCCGGCCGAATGGAAATCCTTCGACCTTCACTACCGCTTTCGTGACACGTTTTATCACATCCACGTCCGCAACCTCGGCGGCGCCGGCTCGACTGTCACCCGCGTGGCTCGCGACGGCATCGAACAACCGGACGGGAGCATTCCTCTCGTAGATGATCGACGTGAACACAGCGCCGAAGTGGACGTCGGAGGTCCCGATCGCAATCGCGCGACGATCAACGAAGTTCGATAACGTGCGGCACGTCATTCGGAGAAACGCCGGCTCGCAGCGCAGCCCGACTCGATATCGCTCGGGCGCGGCCTTCAGCGCCCGCCTGGCCGCCGGGGTGCGTCGGGACAGGGGCCGTTGCGCCGCGGGTATGCCGGACCGGATGCGCGCTTCGATCGTGGCGGGTTGTGCGTCGCCCGTTGGGCTCGCGTCTCGCCGTGCTCCAGCGGCGGGATGGCCGCTTTGATTTGCCCCGCCCGCTGCTGCGAGCGCCCCTGCTCCCACAACCGTTGAAGCTTCGGATTGTCATAGGGGTTCTGCGCCGCCTCGACGTTCGCCGATCGGCGGCCTTCGTTGAACGCTTTGCGCCGGCGCGACTTGGACATGCTTGAGCCCACTGGAAAAACTCCCTTGCTCGATCGTCAGAGAATGAACCGGAGAATCATCATTATCCCGGCGGCGAGCAACAACAGAACGATGACGCCCACCCCGTAATTGGTCCGGCTGCTGAATCCAGCGTCAGGCTGCCGCATTTCATTCTCCGAAGGTCCCATTTTCAACCGCGGACTATCTTGCGCTGAACTTCAATCAAACAAGGCCGGCCCACCGCAGCATCACTGGCGAAACCAAAAGCGCTGCTGCCGTGGACGCCACCGCAATCCCGAGTTCGTCTTCTCTTGTAAAACGTACGCCAGTCGGGCTTGGCCAACTCGCAGACGTGCGCAGCGTCCGTGCGGCCACGATCCGTCACGCGGGTGTGAAGTTCGAGTCGCCTGTCCTTCCGACAGGTCGATCATAACCTTCGCTCCGCCGCCCGCTGCCGCCGTCAGCGCGCGAGCAAAAGAGCGATCGGGCCGCATTACTGCGGCCCGATCGTTTGCAAACCAATTTCGACTAGTACCGGCTGCGGCCGCCGCCGCCGCCACCACCACCGCTGCGCCCACCGCCGCTGTAGCTGCCTCGCCCGCCTCCACCGCCGCCACCTCCAGAGCGCTCTTCGCGCGGCTTGGCTTCGTTGACCGTCAGGGCGCGGCCGCCGTGGTCCTGGCCGTTGGTCGCGGCGATCGCCGCCTGCGCCTCGGCATCGCTGCTCATCTCCACGAACCCGAAGCCCTTGCTGCGGCCCGTGTCACGGTCGCTGATGATCTGCGCGCTCTGCACGGTGCCGTGCGCGGCAAACATCTGCTCCAACGCCGAGCTATCGACGTCGTAGCTCAGATTTCCGACATACAACTTCTTGCCCATGATCTGCTCCTCAAATGAGTTGGGCATGCGACCCGTGCTTTACTTTCCAGGTCCAAGAGAAAGAGGCCGACATTTCGGCCCAAATGGAAGGAGGGATTCGTGAAGAAGACTGCGGAGCAGAGAAATGACGTCTGTTGCGCGGATCTAATTCGCCAAGCGAACCTGCCGGCGAGAGCGTAACCGCCCTGCGATCGGATATCTACCCAGTGCGCGTGAATTCCTTCGCATCACCATGGGCGCCGGAACAGCGCCGGCCACAGGCAGCGGGAACAGCACCATCGGCTGCGTACCGCAATGTCACGTTTTGTGAATTGAGCATGTTAACCCGATATTCCGCGCGCGCGCATGACCGCGCCGTTTTCGCCGAAAACCATGCGTGAATTCGTCATTGCGAGTCCTGCACGCTGGGGCGGCTTCCTCGCAGGCCAACTCCGCCCACATGCCACTCGCCTTTTCGACGGTGTACATGATCTGGCCGAGCTGTCCATCGATCACCTCCAATCGCGAGCCAGCCGCAATGCCAATGATCATTCTGTGCTCCAGAAAGCGACGGAGCGAATCGTTCCTGCCGCCGACGAGTAACGCGATCTGCGGGTCTCGTCGCATTGTCGTATCAGCGATGTGGGAAGAACGGCAACGGAGAGAGAGTCGAGTGAGGAACGAGTGCCGTCCGCCAACTGGGTCGTCGATTGACCGACCGAAGATTACGCTCTGGATCTTGAGCGGCGATTATAATCCGGAAGCGTTCCGGCGATTGTTCTCCGATTTCCCGTAGAATCACATTACATGCCTCATTCGCCATCGAACCAGACACTACAAACCGCGCGCGACTCTTTGTCCAAGCCGCTGAACTTCGCCGAGTTCCTTGCCAAGCTGCCTTCGAAGGATCGCGCCACCGCACTGCGGCGGGTCAGCATGCTGGAGGCGCTGCCGGATCAGGGGCGAGCACACTTGTGGCGGCGGTTGGCGTGCGGCCTGATGACGCTGGCTCCGTTCGCCGCCAAACTAATCGGTAAACAGACCCTGCAAATCTACGTGGCAGATGGCAGATACCGGATGCAGGTCTTCGCGCTGGAAGATGTCGGGGACGGGAACTTCGCAGTGTACTGCCCCGACGTGCTGGAAGAAGCTACAGACGCCGGGCTGCTCTCGACGGACCCCTCGCGCGAGCCCGGCCAGTACCTCGTGGAGCCCTGCAAAGAACAACTGTTGATCCACCAACTGGACAAGACATCGCTCAACCCGGCTGCTCACTTCAAGGACATGACCGGCTGGAATCGCAAGGCGCTCCGCATCACGCTGCCTGCGTCCCCGTCGGCGGGTCAAATCGAAGCGGCGGAACTGTTGTGCGCGATCGCGGCTCAGCACTTCGTGGACAGCGCACTTCCCCTTGTGGCGCGGGCGACGCGATAGCACGATCCCGCGGCCGAGGAGACTTTGGATCATGACGAAGGCGGAAAACCCCGAAACCGTTGCGACATTGTTGTTAAGTCAGGCGGTGTCGATGGACGCGAGCCAGCGGCTCATCACCGAGCTTGTCGCCCGGCTGCCGACCGTCGACGGCGACCGATTGAACGTCGTCATCGAAGCCCTCAATCGCGCTGTTGTCGAGATGGTGAGAATTGCGCAGCCTCACGTTTCCGAGAGCAACTCTTATGCGCAACACCTGGCACAACTTCTCACCCTGTCCGAACACCGACGCGAATAACGCTCAGTATCCGCGCGCACGCGCCGCAGCATCGTCATTCCACCCAATCCAAACAAACCAAGCGGTGATGGTTCGGGCACCACGTCTACTGTGTAAGTTCTCTGGACGCCATGAGTGAAGGCGGCCTCGTAGATGAGGATCGCATCGCCAGACATTAAAGGTGCGGCATCTCTCGAGATGTGCCCGCCCCTTCTCCAGGCCGTGGCACCAGTAAGGTTCGGCGATCCGCGCGTAATTGCGGTCGTCGTAACGGCCATCGCGCATACAGCGCGGCCGCACGAGATTTCGCAGTGCCCGCGATGCGCCGGTTGGTTCGGCAGCACGCAGGGAAAATCGCGGAATTATCGACCTTTGTTCGTGCATCTGTGCTAGAAGAGATTGTCGCCCTTCCCTCTTCCACCGAAAGCTCCTCATGAACTTTACGAAGCTGATGATCGCCGTCGCGGCGTTCGCGCTCGTCATCGCCGTCTGGAAGATGACGACCCGCGTCGATCGCTCCGACTCCGTCGCCGTCGCAACGGCGTTCACCAAGGCCATCAAGGGCAAGGACACCGGCACGGCCAGCGCATACTACGTCCCTGAAAAAGCGCGAGCGTGGCGAGAGCGGACGGGGGAGGAACTTGCCACCGTGAAGAGCGGCGCGGAACAGCGCTTCTTCGAGGGAATTCCCTTTTCATCGCAATTCACGGCACCCATCACGGTCGCGGGCAAGACCGTTATCATGTCGGAGGACAAGGCGTTCTCGCTGGAGTTGACACAGGTCAACGGCAAGTGGGACGTCGCCAACTTCTGAGCTCGACGCCGCGCACGGCCCTCACCTTGTCCACCCATGCCGTCATCTCTCCGCGCGGGTTTTCCGGTTCGCCGACGCCGGACGCGAACGAGGCGCACATCGCGCACGTGGCGCACGACCCGTACCTCGATGATCCCGCGACGCTCAAACTCGCGCAGTTCTTCCGCGCCAAAGGTTTGGCGGCGCTCAAGAAGGAGGATCGCGACGAACAGTGGTACGCCGATTGGCTGGCGTATCAGGCGGAGCACCGGATTTACGCCTCGGTCCTTTCGCCCGAGCGATTCTCCACACTCGGCTCTCGCTTCGACGTGCTCCGCTACGCGCGCTTCCTGGAAACCTTCGCATACTTCAGCCCCGCGCACGGCTACAGCGCACAAGTAAGTTTCCTGGGATTGTTCGCAATCCTGATGGGCTGCAACGAGCCGCTCAAGCGCGAGGCCGTGGCGGAGTTGGAGTGCGGTGGCGTGCTCGCGTTCGGCGTATCGGAGAAGACGCACGGATCGGACCTTCTGGCGGGCGACTTCACGATCACCGAAACGGCGCCGGGGCGATTCGTCGCGGGCGGGACGAAATACTACATTGGCAACTCCAACGTCGCCGCCATGATCGCCGTCCTGGCTAAGCGCGAAAAGAACGCCAGCGGCGGCGGGGGCGAGCGCCACCGCCGCGCGCCGTTGGTTCTCATCGCCCTACGACCACCGCAATCGAAATCGCTCCGACACCTGCGAAGGATTCGCACGCTCGGCGTCCGCGCCGCCTACGTGGCGGAGTTCGAGGTGAAGGGGCACGAGTTGGACGCCTCCGACGTGATCGCCGAAGGCCGGCAGGCGTGGGACGCGGTGCTCGGCACCGTGGCACTGGGAAAGTTCTTCCTCGGCTTTGCTTCCATTGGCATCTGCGAGCACGCGTTCGAGGAGGCCGCCCGACACCTCCGCACGCGCATCCTCTACGGCAAACCCGCCATCGCGATGCCGCACCTGCGCTTCGCGATGAGCCAGGCGTACGCGCGCCTTGCGGCCATGAAGCTCTATGCCTACCGCGCCCTCGATTACGTCCGCGCGGCGACCGCGCAGGACCGCCGCTATCTCCTCTTCTGCGCCGTGCAGAAAGCGAAGGTGAGCACCGAAGGCGTCAAAGTCATGTCGCTGCTGTCGGAGTGCATCGGAGCGAAGGGCTTCGAATCCGACACTTATTTCGAGCTGGCGCTGCGTGACATCCAGCTCATTCCGAGCCTGGAGAGCAGCGCCCACATCAACCTCGGCCTGACGGCGCAGTTCGCCGCACGTTACTTCGATCGCTTCGAACGCTCGCTCGATGAACCCGCGTCGCTCGTCGCCGGCACGGCGACGACGGGAGAAAATCCCCATTTGTTCGAAGCCCGCACCGGCGCGGTTGCGAGCATCGCCTTCCCCCCCTTCCTGCGCGCCTACCGCGCGCACAAGTCGATCCCCAACGTCCGCCGGTTCGTGCGGCAGATCAGACGATTCCGTCGTTTGCTGCGCGACAATCCCGCCGCGCGCGACCTCACCAACATCCAATACGCCCTGGCCATCGGCCAGTGTCTCGCGACCATCGCGTACGGCCAGCTCATCGCCGAGAACGCCCGGCTGCTCGACGTGCCGGCGGAAATGATCTCGACGATCTTCAACCTGCTCGTCACCGATTTCTCGGCCGCCGCGTTGTCGCTGGCGTCGTTGCCGCAGTTCGATGCGCCGGTTCGTCGTCGCATCCGGCGAATGGTCGCGATCCCGCAAACGACTCAAGCGGAATGGGACTTCGTCGCCGCGCGATCGGA
This sequence comes from Phycisphaerae bacterium, assembly GCA_025936175.1. GTDB lineage: Bacteria > Planctomycetota > Phycisphaerae > Tepidisphaerales > Tepidisphaeraceae > JAICTV01. The sequence goes on along the minus strand of JAICTV010000075.1, from coordinate 6,063 downwards.
TACTTTCTGATGCGCGGCATGCACGTCGAGCAGCGCTCGATCGCCTGGCGCTTCGCGCAGGTCCTGGCGCGCATTCTCACGACGCTGCTGTTCGAGCTGAAGGTGGATGGCCTGGAGAACGTTCACGCCTGCGCGCGTGGCGGGGTGCTGCTCGTCTCCAGTCATCAGAGCAATCTCGACCCGGTGCTGCTGGCCGTGCGGTTGAAGCGACCGGTGAGTTTCATCGCCAAGTCCGAGCTCTTCGAAGACCGCCTCGGCGGCTGGCTGCTCCGCAACGTCTTCAACGCCTTCCCCGTCCGCCAAGGCGCCCGCGGCGGCGACGTCGCCGCCGTCCGCGAAACCATCGCGCGCCTGCGCGAAGGCCACCTCCTGAACCTCTACCCTGAAGGCGGGCGCACCGAGACTGGCGAGATCGGTCCGCTGATGCGAGGCGTCGGCCTGATCGTCCGCCGCGCCGGCGTGCCGGTCATCCCCGCCGCCATGGACGGCGCATTCGACTCCTGGCCCGTCCACCGCCGCTGGTTCCGCCCGCACCCGATCCGCGTTCGCTACGGCCCGCCGATGGACCTCAACGGTATGAATGAAGACGAGATCGTCGCGACGATCCATCGCACGCTGCGCGAAATGCTCCAGGTCCTGCGCGACGGCGCGCCGGAGGCGTGCCGAGGGATAGAAGGGTTCTGAAACCGCAGCGTGGGCGTTACGCGGCCGCCACCGGTTTGCCCATCTGCGTCACCCATCTGGCGTGCGAGGCGACGGCGGACCAGAAGGTTTTGTGCGCTGCGTATTTAATGCCGAACTCGTGGCAGAGTTGTTCGACGATCTTCGAAAGCTCGGGGTAGTGGACATGGCAGATGCGGCTGAGGAGGTGGTGTTCGATCTGGAAATTCAGGCCGCCTAAGAACCAGGAGAGGACGCGATTGCGGCGGGCGAAATCGACCGTCGTCTGCACCTGGTGGACGGCCCAGTCGGTTTCCATGATCTGGCCCCCCCTGCCGTCGCCGGCCGGTTGCGGCGCGGGGAATTGGGCTTCCTCCACCACGTGGGCGAGTTGGAAGACGATGCTCAGCGTCACGCCGCTGACGAAGGCGGCGAGCGCGTACGTGCCGACGACAGCCCACCAGGGGTGAAGGAGCACCGGGATCGCAAAGGCCATCGAGAAGAAGGCGATTTTTCCGGCGACGAAGACGAGCAGGTCTGTGCCGCGCGGGCGCGGGATTTTGTGTCCGCCGATGCGGCCGGTAGCGACGTTGTGGAAGTCGTCGACGAGGTGCCACTTGAGCGCGAGGAAGCCGTAAAGCAGCCAGAGGTAGATGCCCTGGGCGCGGTGGAACGGCAGGTGCTTCTGGTGCGGTGAGAGGCGGGCGAGATAGCCGACGTTGATGTCGTCGTCGTGGCCTTCGATGTTGGGATAGGTGTGGTGCAGGGAGTTGTGCTTCCAGTCCCAGAGGTAGGAGCTGCCGCCCATCAGATCGAGCGTCAGGGCCATGATCTTGTTGACCCAGGGGCGGTCGGAGTAGGCCTTGTGGCCGCCGTCGTGCTGGATGTTGAAGCCGATGGCGGCGAGCCCGAGCCCGAGGATGATCGCGAGCGGGGCGATCAGCCACCAACTGTGGACCGCGAAGAGGAGGAGGAAGTAGGCGCCGAAGAACCAGAGCAGGACGGTGGCGGTTTTGAAATACATCTGCGGGCAGTCGCGGCGGCGGCGACCGGTTTGTTCGAAGTAGGCATCGACGCGTCGGCGCAGCTCGCGGATGAATTTATCGCTGCCCGTGAATTTGAGCTTCGGAGACAGAGGGGTCGCTGAATTGGCTGCCGTCATGAAAGGTCCGCGTCTTTCTCGGCCAGTGGGGCCTGCAGTAGGTACGACTGAGTTCGGTCATCCGGCCGAGGAAAAGCAGTTATTATCACACCGACGCCGTTTCCGCATCGCCAGGGGCGGTCGGCGGGACTAGTTCGCGTTTGAGCACCTTTCCGGTCGGCGAGCGCGCCAGTTCGGCGACTATATAGATGTTACGCGGCAGCTTCCACGCCGGCAGGCCGCGCTCGCGGCAGAATCGGCGAAGTTCCTCCTCCGTCGCTGAGCCCCCTTCCCGCAGTGTGACGAAGCCGACGACGGCCTCGCCGCGGGATGGGTCCTTTCTACCAATCACGGCCACTTCGGCGACGGCCGGGTGTGCCGCGAGAATCTCCTCGATCTCGCGCGGCGCAACTTTCTCGCCGGCGACGATGATCAGGTCCTTCTTGCGGCCGGTGAGGTAGAGGAACCCGTCGGCGTCGACGTGGCCGACGTCGCCGGTCTTGAAGTAGCCGTCGGGCGTGAGCACGGCGTCCGTCTCGTGCGGCAGGTTGTGGTAGCCGCGCATCACCATCGGCCCCTTGACCCAGATTTCGCCGGACTCATCTCCTGCAAGCGTGTTGCCCGCATCGTCCGCGATGCGAATCTCGACGCCGGGGACCGGTTTGCCGACGCTGCCGGGCTTGTTGATCCGAGGCGTATTGGCGGCGACGGCGAGGCTCGTCTCGGTCATGCCGTACGCGTCCAGCAGCGTCACGCCGAAGCGCGCGGCGAATGCGTCACGCAGCGTCCCTGACAGCGGCTCGGCGCCGCTGATCGCTGCGTAAAGTGTCTGAAAGTCGGTCGATGACGCCTCCTTCAGCCGCAGCAACGCCGCGTACATGCTCGGCAAGCCACCCAGCAGGGAAATGCCGTGTCCGCGGATCGCGACCAGCGTGCCGACGGGGCTGAAGCGCGCGATGTAAACGATCGTCGCCCCCAGCTGAATGGGAGCGAGCATCATCGCGACCATGCCGAAAGCGTGAAAGAGCGGCACGATGCCAAGGAATTTGTGCCCGCGCTGTAAGTCCATGTGCGCGATCGCGGCGTCGGCATCGCTCTGGAGGTTGGCGTAGCTGAGCAACACCCCCTTGGGCAAACCGCTGGTACCGCTGGTGTACATGAGGACGGCGATCGCATCGGGGGCGCCGGCCGCACCGGTCGGCAACGCATTCGTGCTGCCGGCGCCAGTCGGCGGCGGTTGAAGCTTCGCGAGATCGATGATCTTGAGCGGCGCGTTCTGCAGCCGCGCGGCAAGCATTGAGATGGTGACGACGGTGTCGATCCCGCTATCCGTGACGCAATGTGCGATCTCTCGCTCGCTCAGCAGAAAATTGAGCGGGACGACGGTCTTTCCCGCCACGAGTGCCCCGTAAAAGCCCGCAACAAAACCTGCTCCGCTCGGAAGAAGCACTCCAATTCGCGGATTCTTCGTCGCCGCCGCGATGACCCGGCCCAGCCCCGCCGCCATCGCGGCCAGTTGCCGATAGGTGTATCGCCCGGTGTCGTCGATGATCGCCAGCGCGTCCGGCTTCGTTTTGGCGTGAGCAAAAAGCGGTTCGATCAGCAAGAGAATTCGGACTATATGATCGACAGCAATCAAAGTCCCGCGCCGCCGCTGCCCAACCTGTGTCCGACACAGGTCGTCGTTGAATCTGGATGAATCTCACGGTATTTCCATGCCACCGAATCGCGGTTCGCGAGGTCAAAAGACAGGTTTCTTGCGGGATTCATAAGCCCCGGGTCACAGGTTCGAGTCCTGTCGCTGCTACTTTTCGCCGTCGGTCCGAGGGTGTTTTTCATTGGTGCACGCGGCCGGGGCCAGGCGTCGCGGCGCACAACTTTCACGCGGCTGACGGGTAGTCTGCACCAGATGATGTTGTCTTGGTTGCCTTCCCCGATTTGCGTGCGCGCGGTCGTCATCCCATGTGTATGTGTGGCGTTCGCCTGTCAGATCGCATCCGCAGGTGATGAAGCTTCTCGCCGCGTCGGACCGGCTGATCGACCGCGGGCGGAAGAGCGACTTTCCTTCCAGACCGACGGCCCCTATCGCGATCGCGTCAACCTCAACGCCGACGTCGCGATGGTCTACGGCATCGACAAGACGCTGCCCCAGCGCATCAAGACCTGGCGCGACAAGGGGTACATCGTCCACGTAATGACGGGCGTCGCGTGGGGCGAATACCAGGACTACTACTTCGGCCGCTGGGACGGAAAGCATCGCGAAGACGAAGCCCAGCAGATGAAAAGCGGCGAGCGGATCGGGCACGGCGGCGACGTCTACTACATCTCGCCGGGCGAAGATTACGGCCGCTATCTCAGCGAAGGCGTCAAGCGCGCCCTCGACGCGGGCGCTGAGGCGATCCATCTCGAAGAGCCGGAGTATTGGGTGCGCGCGGGATGGTCGGGCAGCTTCAAACGTCAGTGGCAGAAGTTCTACGGCGAGCCGTGGGTCGATCCCGATTCATCACCCGATGCGCAGTACCGCGCCAGCAAGCTCAAATACTACCTCTACCGCAAAACGCTCGCCGACGTCTTCGACTTCGTCAAAGCCTACAACAAGGAGCACGGCCGCGACGTCAAGTGCTACGTGCCGACGCACTCGATGATCAACTACGCGAGCTGGGGCATCGTCTCGCCCGAGTCATCACTGCTCGACGTCGGCGCCGACGGATTCATCGCGCAGGTCTGGACCGGCACCGCGCGCACGCCGAACTTTTACCAGGGCGTCGAGAAGCAGCGGACCTTCGAGACCGCGTTCCTCGAGTACGGCGCGATGCAGAACATCGTGCGCGCCAGCGGCAAGCGCGTCTGGTACCTGAACGATCCGATCGAGGATAACCCCGATCATTCCTGGTGGGACTACCGCAGCAACTGGGAGAGCACGCTCGTCGCGTCGCTGCTCCAGCCGGAGGTCTGGCGCTATGAGATCATGCCCTGGCCGCACCGGATTTTTGAGAAGAAGTATCCCGCGACGCAGCCGGGCACGCGCAACGCCAAGCGCGATGTTCCGCGCGTTCCGATCCCCGATGAGTACGAGACGGAGTTGCAGCAGGTGATCACGGCGATGGGCGACATGCGCCAGCCGGCGGAAAGCATCGCGTGGGAACATGTCGGGACACAGAACGTCGGCGTGCTCGTCAGCGACACGATGATGTTCCAGCGCTGGGGCCCCAAATCATCCGACCCGCAGCTCGGCCACTTCTACGGCCTCGCCCTGCCGCTGCTGATGCGCGGCGTCCCCGTCGAGCCGGTGCAGATCGAGACCGCGCAGCTCGCTCGTTACAAGACGCTGCTCCTCAGCTACGAAGGCCAGAAGCCGCCGAAGGCGGAGTTTCACGATCGCCTTGCCGCGTGGGTGAAGGCGGGCGGCGCACTGGTCGTCGTTGACGACGACAAGGACCCGTACAACACCGTGCGCGAGTGGTGGAACAGCGGGGAGCTGCACTGCGCGACGCCGCGCCTGCACCTGTTCGACAAGCTCGGCCTGGCCGCCGACGCATCGGGCAATCACGCGGTCGGCAGCGGCACGGTCGTCTACGAGAACCGCTCGCCCGCGCACTTAAGCCGAACACGTGACGGCGCCGACATCGTCCGCGCGGCGGTGAAGCAGGCGATGGAAGCGACGCGGCAGACGTGGCAGGAATCGTCGGCGCTGGTGCTCCGACGCGGACCCTACGTGATCGCCGCCGGATTGAACGCCGCCGCTTCGAATTCTGACGGCGATGGGCCGCCGACGACGCTCAAGGGCAGGTTCATTCCTCTCTTCGACGCGGCGCAGCCGCTCGTGCGCCAGTTCGCCGTCGGTCCACACGTGCGCGCGCTTCTCGTGGACGTCGAGCGCTATCCGCGCGATTACATCGGCGTGATCGCCGCCGCGTGCCGCGTAACCAACCAGAAAATCACCGACGGTTCGATCACCTTCGACGCCAGCGGTCAAGCCGACACCAACGCCGTCGTGAGCATTCTCCTCCCCCGCGCGCCACAGCGCGTGACGGTCAACGGCGATTCGCTGAAAGCCGACGCGTTGGATTTCAGCGACGGCGTGCTTCGCGCGCGCTTTCCCAACGCCGCCGCGCCGCTCCACGTCTCGGTCGCGCGGTGAGCCTCTCCGCTCGGCTCGGAAGCCGGCCCGCCGACTTGTTGCAGATTTTTTTAAGTGAGACGGGTTGCGCAACTAGCTGACGAGACAACAACTTGCGAAAGTTGATATATCATTTGGTGGG
>JAICTV010000129.1 GCA_025936175.1 Phycisphaerae bacterium | reverse complement strand
TTCAATTTCGACGGGGTGATCAACGGCGACGACTATTTCCTGATCGACTCCAATTTTCCTGCACAGGGGCCGCCGATCTAGCAGATTCGTGGCTCAGGCATCTTGCCCGAACATTTGCAGCATGAGCCGCTCCGCGGAAACACTCAACCGAAACGCCCAAGCCACAGTAGTCGTCAACGACGGCGACTGGTTCCCGAGCGGTTCCAGGTTTCCTGAACGGTTTTGGTCTCGGTGACTTGGGCGACGGGTTTGGTCGTCGGCGTCTCGACGACGGACTTGTTTGTCGATGTCTCGACGACCGGCTGTGTTGATGCGATCTCCCTCGGCGCCACCGCCGCCGCCGCGACGGGCGACCGCGGCGGGGGAAAGCGCGCGGCGTAGTGCATTTCGAACGACCCCGTGCCGCTGACGTTGACGGCCGGGCCGTCCTCCGGGCGGCCCGCGACGGTGCTCTTGCCCGTCACGTCGCACTTGAGCTGCACGCCGGTCTCGAGGTCATAGAGATACGTGCCTTCGAGGCTCTGCTCCTCGTTGAAACTGCCTTCGTCGGCGCCCGCGCGGATGGCAGCGCCGGAGACGGTGATCTCCGCGCACTGCCGGCCGGCGTATTCGCGGACGGCCTTGAAGGTGGCGATGGTCGAGGAGACGTCGTTCTTCTTCAGGTCCAGCGCCGCGCGGAGAAAGTCGTCGCACGCCCAGCGCTCGCCGACGCTCGCCGCGCGGCGCGGGAGCAGCGTCTGCCGCTCCATGATGTCAAAGAGCAGACGCATCTGATCGCGCCCCGCTTTCACGCCGTAGTCCTGATCGATCCTGCCCTCGTCGGTCAGGTGGAAGTTGACGGTCTTGTCGGCGTAGACCAGGCGCACCTTGCGCGGCGGGTCGTTGTTCTCCTGATTGCTCGTCCAGGAGTTACGATCGAAGACGATCTGTTTGCCGGTGACGCTGCCGTCCTTTGCCGCCGTAATCTCATCCGATTTGACGACCACCTGCGCGTGGAACCTGCTCGAGCGCGTGCTGTGCACGTTGGCGGCGTTGGAGCTTTCGACGGCGAGCTGCTGATCGAGGGAGGCGTCGTAAGCGAGGAGGCGGCCGACCTGCGGCTTGGGCGTCAGGTCGTACGCCGCCCCCGCGGCCGCGCGCGCACCCGCCGCCGTGATGGAGAGCAGCAACAAGATCACCAGCGGCGCGCGCAGCATCATCGCGTCGGAACTCCTACTTTTGTTATCGGTCCAATTCGCGCCGAGGTTCAGTAGGGGCGACGCGTGCGTCGCCCTCTTCTCCGGCGAAGGCAAAAGCGGGGACGCAGGCGTCGCCCCTACGGGGGATGGCGATCACTCCGGCGCCGCGCGGACTTGCTGGCGGAAGACGGTTTGGTGGAGCGTGGCGAGCCTGGACGGGTCATTGATCGGCCGCAGCAAAGCGAGCTTTTCGCCGCGGTACTCGGCGACGTAGATGCAGCCGCTTGCCGCGTCCTCCGCCAGATCGAGCGGCTGCGTGAAGCTCGTCAGGCCGGCGATGCCGGTGATCGTTTCGGTCGGATCGCCCTTGGCATCGAGCGCGAGCACGAGGATGTCGTTGGCGTTGAGCCGCGCGATCATCATCTTGCCATCGAGTGCGCCGGCGAAGGCTTTTCCGCCGCTCTGGTATTCGATCATCCCGTTAGGCGAAGCGCTGACGCCGAAGTCGTACGCGGGCTTGCGCCAGTTGCGATCGGGCCTGGTGCCGACGGGATAGGCGGAGACTTCGTAAGGATCTTTGCCCGAGGTCGGGTTGCCGCCGAGCATCACGTACTCGCCGCGGAGCGGATTGGGATGGCCGTAGTAACCGCCCGGCTCGAGCTTGAGCAGGAGGTCGGGCATGGGCTCGGGGATCATCATGCCGATGACTTCGGGGCCGGCGTAGGGGCCGTTGCGATCGGCATCGATGCGGCGCGGGTACTTGTGATCGCCGGGCGTGGCGGGGACGTTTCCGCCGGCGGCGGAGCCGTTGGTCGCGGTGTAAAGGTGCCCGTTGGAGTGCCAGAGCATGTCATAGCCGACGCGCACGCCGCTGGCGTAAATCGTCAGGGGCGCGTTCGACCCGAACGGGTCGTACGTGCCGCCGCCGTCGGGCGTTTTCACATCGAGCGGCTGCCCGTCGCTGCTGAGCTTCGACGGATCGAGTCGCAGCACCGCCGCGCTGAGCAATCGCTCGACGCGGTTGCCGCCCCACTTCTTGTCGGGGGCGCCCATCGCCGTGTGCGAACCCTGCGAGAAGTAGATGCAGCCGTCGGGTCCGAAGTCGATCTGGTTGTTGAGGTGATCGCGCCAGCTTCGCGGCAGGTTCACGACGACGTCGCGATACTCATCGAGCTGCGCGCCGCTGAGGAGGCTGATCTTCCCGGTCCACTCCGTCGCGCCGACGAGCGACGGCTCGCCGCGCTGGTTGACGATGAATTGGCCGTGGCTGACCCACATCGAAAGGTGATCGGCGCTCGCCTTGGGATCGAAGCGAATCCCGGTGATCAGCCGCGGGCCCTGATTGCTCTTCTGCACCGTCACGATGGTGTTCGACGGCCCGAGCGTTCCGTCGGCGGCGCTGATGTCGCGGCGGATGATCTTGCCGTCCACCGTGCTGGCGTAGAGCCGATGATCCGGACCGATCGCCAGCGCCGTGTAATAGTTCGTCTCGCTCGGCAGATCGACCTTCTCGAACGCCGCGGGATAAGTGGATTCGCTCGCGCCCGCGCCGCTGGTGGTGAAGCTCATCTTGAACTTCATCAGCTCGGCGCCGGCCATGTCCTTTACGCCGTCCACTTCGAAGGTGTACTTCGTGCCCGCATCGAGCATCGCGATGGGCGTGAGGACGATGTCATCGCCCGCGGCGGAGGTGCTGACCTGCGCAGGCACGGGCTTGCCGTCCGATGCGCGGTAGAGGCGGACCGTGCTCGCATCGAGCGAGCCGGGATCGATCGCGTGACCTTCATTGAGGTTGGCCGTGACGAACGCGTTGGGCAGCACGCCGGTCTCGCCATCCACGGGGCGAGTGAGCGTCACGATCGTAACGCCGCTGGCGTCGGCCATGAATTTGCCGTGGCGGAAGGTCTGCACGCCCCAATACCCGACGACGCCGGCGACGATCAGCGCGACCAGCACGTGCGTCGCGCTGAACTTTCGGCGCGGCGCCGGGGCGAACATCGTGTTGAACATCTCTGATTGCATCGGCACGTGCGCCAAATGTCAGGTTACCGAGACGACGTCATGCTGAGGAACTCCGAAGCATCTGGGTTCGGAGACGCAGATGATTCGGAGTGCCTCAGCATGACAAGACCGCGGAGGTCCGACTTTCTCTGGAAGACCGTCTTAGCACGGAATCGTAGGCGCGGTCAGCGCGGCAACACCCGCGATGCAGGAACTGCATCCTGCATACAACCTAGGTCGACACGATCTGGATGAAACTCAACTTCTGGTTCACGTTCCCGCTTAATGGCGCGACGGTGAGCGTGTTATCGGAAACGGTGACCTGAACCGTCTTCCCGATCCACGGATTCTTCGCCGTTGTCGTCCCCACCAGCGTCGGCACATTTTCGACGGCGACGTTGTAGGTGCCGTTCGGGTCGTTCAGATCGCCGCCGAGCAGGAAGACGCTGTAGGTGCCGTTCGGGACAGCGATCTCCCATTTGCGCCCGCCGGGTTTTACGCCGGTGTCGAAGCGCTGATCGGGCGAGGCGGGATTGTTGTTGTCGTAGACGAAGTTCTGCGTGGACTTGTTCCAGCCGTAGGTCAGGCCGTTCCCGCGCAGGCCGTAGAGGCGGCCCCAGTCGGACTTGTATCCCTTGACGCTCGGCGTGTTGACCGGCTGGAAGTTCACGTTGACATTGAAGGGCCGCGTCTGATCGGTGACCCAGAAAACGAGCGTCGAGCTTGAACCCGCGATGCCGGTCTGATTCGCTCCCGTGTACGGCGTGACGGTGAGCGTGTGCATGCCGACGCTGGGCGTCCAGGGGATGTACGAGCCGTCGGCGTTGTTGCCCTTGAGCGCGAACGGCGCGGAATTCTCCACCTGCTCGGAGCCGTCGATATCGAACACGACGCTGCCCGGGCTCGTGTCGTAGAGCGCTTTGATCGAGAGATTGCGCGTCGGCAGATCCGGGAGGTTGAACGTCTCTTTCGCGCGCAGCGCGCCCAGCGAGAAGCCGGCGTCGGCGTTGATGAGCTGCAGCTTGGTGAGCACCGGAACGCTGGCGGGCTTGAGCAGCGTGATGATGTTGCGCGGCAGGCCGCTCTTGGCGGTGCCGAGCTGCGCGACGTAGAGATTGCCGGTGTTCGGATCTTCGATGATGTCGGTCGGATCGTTCAAACCTTCCATGCCGACGCCGTTGATGCCGTTGAGTGTGTTGCCGGTGTGGCTGGGCGTGAGGATGAAGATGTCGTCGCCACCGCTGTAGCGCGTGACGAGCAACCGGTTGTTCAGCGCGCCGCCGAAGGCGTTGCCGTGATATTCGATCACGCCGGTCGGCGCGTAGTTCTGGCCGAAGTCGAAGGCGTCGAAGCGATAGTTCGGATCAGGCTGCGTGCCGACGGGGTACTCGTTCACCTCGTTGCGATCGACGCCGCTGGTCGGATTGCCGCCGTTGAGGATGAGCTGACCGCGCGACGTGTTCGGCTGCCCGTAGAACCCGCCGGGCTTAATGTCGAAGACGTAATCGTGCATCGTCTCGGTCAGGTTCTGCATCGCTGCGGGCGAACCGCCCGGGCCCGCGGGCGTGTTGCCGCCGGCGGCAGAACCGTTGGCGGGCATGTACATGTGGCCGTTGCTGGCGAAGACGAAGTCGTAGCCGTTGCGGACGCCGGTGGCGTACACGGTGACGGGCGCGTTCGCGGCGTTCGGATCGTACGTCCCGCCGCCGTCCGGCGTTTTTACATCAACCGGCGCGCTGGTGATCTTCGAGGTGTCGACGCGCAGCACCGCGCCGCTGAGCGGATGATCCGCACGCTGCCACTCCGGATCGACATCCCCCATGGCGTTCATACTCGGGACGTCGAAGTAAATCGCACCGTCCGGACCGAAGTGAAGCTGATCGACGACGTGATCGCGCACGGAGCGCGGCAGGCCGATCACGTAGTCCTGGTAGTTCTGCAGGCTCGCGCCGGAGACGCGGCTGAGGCGTCCCGTCCAATCGGGCGCGGCGTTTTGCGTCAGGTCGGACGCCTTGGAATGTGTCACCCACAGGATCGGATTCGACGCGGTACTGTTCGGATCGAACTCCAGCCCGATGATGAATTCCGTGTCGCCGCTGCCGGTGTTGACGGTGGTGAACACCTCGGGCGCCGAGAGCGTCCCGCCGGAGCCGACCGTGAAGCGGAGGATCTGCCCGTCGAGCGTGCCGGCGTAAAGCTTGTTGTCCGGACCCCACGCGAGCGAGGTGTATTGGAAACCGCTGGAGTTGTTCTGGTTCGTCTGCGAGAAGACGATGCGATCATCGCGCACCGGACCTTCGATGCCGGTGGTGAAGGTCATCTGGAACGCGACGAACGCGTTGCCACTTGTGTCTTTCAAGCCGCTGGTCACCTTCACCGTGTATTGCGTGTTGGCCGAGAGCAGCGCAGTGGGCTGGATGACGATGACCGCGCCGCCGGCATCGGTGTTGAGCGTCGCGTTGATGAACTGGCCGTCGCTGGTGCGGTTGATCTTGACGGTCGTCAGGTCCATTGTGTTGACGTCGATGCCGGCGCCGTTGACAAGCGCGACGTTCAGCGTGATGTGCGTGCCGCGGTTGACGTTGGTGGTGCCGCTCCCGGGATCGGAGCTGGTGACGCTGGGCTGCGCCGCAAGCGGCACCGCGCCCGCGGCGGCAAGCGTCGTCTGCCGCTGCTGCAACGCAGTGATGGGTGACACGGACAAGAGCCGGCGGTCTTCCAATGTCTCGATCAGGAACTTCGACATCGATCACTCTCCATCGCCGGCCCGTCGCGCACGATGCACGCGCATCAGGTCCGCGGCCACAAATTCATCAAATCGGCTTGCGTCTTCGCTCGCCTGCAACGACCCACGGCCGAAGAACGTTCGAGTGCGGGTGTGAACCGCACAGATTAGTAGACACCATCACAGGCCACAACGTCATAAAGTGCCCCAGCGCGGGGGGCGAATTTCATGCAAGCGTGGGCGGCGGTTACACTTTTCATCCACCGGTGTATCGGCCGTGCGTGATCGATGTGGATAACTTGGCATCTGAAAGCGACAAGATCATTTCTGGACTTAACTTATGACCCAAAAACTAATGTGGGGAATCCTCGGGACGGGCAACATCGCCAAGGCGTTCGCGGAAGGGTTGGCGACCGCGAAATCCGGATCCCTCGTGGCCATTGGTAGCCGCGGACGCGAGTCCGCGGAATCCTTCGGCGCCAAGCACAACATTCCCCGCCGACACGCGTCATATCAGGCGCTGCTGGATGATGATCAGGTGCAGGCCGTCTACATCGCCACGCCCCACCCGATGCACGCCGAATGGGCGATCAAAGCCGCCCGCGCCAAGAAGCACATCCTGGTCGAGAAACCCATCGGCGTGAATCACGCCGAGGCGATGGCGATCATCGAAGCCGCAGTCGCGAATAACGTCTTCCTGATGGAAGCGTTCATGTACCGCGTTCACCCGCAGACGCGCAAGCTCGTGGAGCTGCTCCGCGACAAGGCGATCGGTGAAGTGCGGATGATCCAGGCGTCATTCAGCTTCCACGCGCGCGGCGCGGCGCCGGAAGGACGCATCCTCGCCAACGCACTCGGCGGCGGCGGGATCCTCGACGTCGGGTGCTATCCGGTCTCCATGTCGCGCCTGATCGCCGGCGTCGCGACCGGCCGCGACTTCGCCAACCCGACCGAAGTCAAAGGCGCCGGCCACCTCGGCTCAACCGGCGCCGACGAATGGGCCGCCGCGGTCTTGCGCTTCAAGGGCGACATCGTCGCTCAAGTTTCCACCGGCGTGCAGCTCAATCAGGAAAACGTCTGCCGGATCTACGGCAGCGACGGATGGATCCTCCTGCCGACGCCGTGGGTGCCGTCCCGCAACGGCGGGATGAGTCAGATCATCGTCCATCGCAACGGCGAGAAGGAGCCGCAGACCATCACGATCGATTCGCCGCAGCAGATCTACGGTATCGAGGCGGATTATGTGGCGGCGCACGTGGCGAATCGTCAAGCGGCGTCGCCGGGCATGACGTGGGACGACACGCTCGGGAATATGCGGACGCTCGATCAGTGGCGCGCGGCGATCGGTCTCACGTACGAATCGGAGAAGCCGGACACGTTCTCGAAGCTGACGATCTCCGCGACTCCGCTTGCATCTTCGCGAACGGCACAACCCCCGATGAAATACGGCGCGATCGCCGGCGTGAACAAGCAGGTCTCGCGGTTGATCATGGGTTGCGACAACCAGCCCAACTTCCCCCACGCGGCCGCGATGTTCGACGACTTCTTCGAGCGCGGCGGAAACACGTTCGACACGGCGTGGATCTACGGCGGCGGGTCGTTCGAAAAGCTCCTGGGCGCGTGGATCAACCTGCGCAACGTGCGCAAGGACGTGGTCGTCATCGCCAAGGGCGCGCACTCGCCGCTCTGCACGCCGCGTGATTTGACGCGGCAGCTTCACGAGAGCCTCGAGCGCCTGCGCACAACCTGCGCCGACATCTACCTGATGCATCGCGACAACGGCGAGGTGCCGGTCGGTGAATTTGTGGACGTGCTGAACGAACACCTCACCGCCGGCCGCATCCGCGCCTTCGGCGGGAGCAACTGGACGCTCGCGCGCGTCGATCAAGCGAACGAGTACGCCAAGAAGAACAACAAGACCGGCTTCGCCGCGGTCAGCAACAATTTCTCCCTCGCGCGGATGGTCGATGAACCTTGGAAGGGATGCATCAGCGCGTCCGATCCGGCATCACGCGAATGGTTCACGCGCACGCAAACGCCGCTGCTCTCCTGGTCGAGCCAGGCGCGAACGTTCTTCCTCCCCGGCAAGGCCGCGCCCGACAAGACCGACGACAAAGAGCTTGTTCGCTGCTGGTACAGCCCTGACAACTTCCAACGTCTAGAACGATGCAATGAGCTGGCGAAGAAGCGCGACGTGCTGCCGATAAACATCGCACTGGCATACGTGCTGAATCAGCCCTTCCCGACCTTCGCCCTGATCGGGCCACGCCAGCTCAGCGAAACGCGCACGAGCTTCGCGGCGCTCGGCGTGACGCTGTCGCCGGACGAACTGCGCTGGCTCAACCTCGAAGACTAGTGCCGCTTGAAGTACTGGACTTCGCGCTCGTGCTTTTCGGCGGCGGCCCTTGAGCTGAACGTGCCCAGGTTGCGGCGTTTGTGCGTTCGCGGGTCAGTCTTGCGCGAGTAAAGACGATATTTTCCGCTGGACAACTTGCGGATCATCGAGAACTCCTTGTTTTTCGTGTTCGCGCGGCCTTGCGCGCCGATGCGGATCGCTCGGCTTTCGGGCGCGAGGCGGACGCGGCGCCGCCGAGCTTGCCGCCCTTGCGCATCGAGGAATGATCTTCCGCCTTCCCGTAGCCACCGCCGCCGGGCTTTTCCCCGCCCTTGTGGACCTTGTTGACCGTCGCCCAGGCGCGGCGCTCGGCTTCCTTCTTCGACGCGCCACGCTTCTCGTAGCCTTCCTCGATGTGCTCGGCCTGTCGTTTTTCCTTGCCGGTGTACTTGGACTTGTCGCCTCGGGGCATGATGACTCCTCTGTAAAGTGCGCGCAATTCTGCAGCGCGCGCGGCGGGCGCGCGAGCGCTGAAACAAGTAATATCCTTTCCCGCGATGGCGTCCCCCTCTCCACTTCCGCGCACGCTTACCGCCATTCGTCGCGGCATCGGGCAGGGCCTGCACAGCGGCGCACAGCTCTGCGTCTGGCTCAAAGATGACACGATCGTGAACGAAGCCATCGGCAAAGCGTCCGACGGCAAAGTGATGACGCTCGACACCCCGCTGCCGTGGCTCTCATCGGGAAAGCCGCTGGTCGCGGTGGCGATCGCGCAGCTCTGGGAGCGACGCCTGCTCGATCTGGATGATGCGGTCGCCACGCACATCCCCGCCTTCGCCGCGGGCGGGAAAGAGAAGATCACAATCCGTCATATCCTGACGCACACGGCGGGCTTCCGCGCGGCGATCGGGCTGCGCGAGGATCAGCCGTGGGACGCGGTCATCGCGACCATCAACGCTACGCGCATCGAGCCGCGCTGGGTCCCCGGTCAAACCGCCGGCTATCACCCGCTGACGAGCTGGTATGTCCTGGGCGAGCTCGTTCGCGTGCTCGACGGCCGGCCGTTCGATCGCTATGTCGATGAAGTGATCCTGCGGCCGCTGGCCATGCATGCAACGAGCTATTCGGAGAAATCCCGCCACGCCCCCGGCGCCAGCGCCCGCGGCCCGGCGCGCGATCTCGAGCGCTTCTACCGGATGATGCTGCGGCGCGGCGAGACGATCCTCACGCCGCAGGCCGTCGAGGCGACGACGGCGCGACACCGCGCCGGCGTGTTCGACAAGACGTTCAACCACGTTGTCGACTTCGGCCTCGGCTTCGTCCTGCAATCAAACCAGTACGGCGTCGACACCGTTCCGTACAACTATGGCCGGCACGCGTCTCCGCGCACGTTCGGGCATTCGGGGGCGCGCTCGAGCGTCGGCTACTGCGATCCGGAGCACGGGCTGGTCGTCGCGTGCATTTTCGACGGACAGGCAAGCGAGCGGCAGCACGATGCGCGGATGCGGGAAGTGAATGCGGCGATTTATGAAGAACTCGGCCTGGCGAGCGCGTCGCCGACATGAACGTCGTCACGCAGCTCACTCGTGCAGGAGCCAGCGCACCGTCTCGTCGATCGCCTTCTGCTCCCACAGATGGTTCATCAGCGCGTGATCGGCGCCGTCAATGACGACGCTCGTACACGAGACGTCCGCGAAGGTCAGCTCGTCCTTGAGCTTGTCAAACTCTGCCGGACGAGTCACCTCGTCGCGCGTGCCGTAGACCAGCAGCACCGGCTGACGCAATCGCTTGAGCTGCGATTGCGGCGTAAGCTCCGGGACCTCGTCGTAGAACGCTTTGGACAGGACGTTGCCGAACTGATCGCAGATCTGTCGGTTGTTTTCCGTCACCATGATCGGCGACCACGTCTCGTTGTCGCGCGGGCAGGATGACCACAGGATGACGCGCGTGACGGCGAGGTTTTCGCCGGCGAGATAGCAGGCGAGCGTGCCGCCCCAGCTCATCCCCATCACGATTGTCTTCTTCGCATCGACGCCGGGAAGCTTCGACAAAGTCGCCAGCGCGGCGCGGGCGTCTTCGAGGTCGCGTTTAGGCGTGGCGTCGATGCTGTGGCCGTCGCTCTCGCCGCGGCCGCGGAGGTCGAAGCGGAAGGCGACGAAGCCGGCTTTCGCCAGCGCATCGGCCAAGGCGACGAAGATGCGGTGCGGTTGGTCTTTCGATGCGACCAGGCCGTGCATGATCAGCACGCCGGGGAGATTCCCGCTCACACCCGGTGCGCGGTGGACCATCGCGGAGCAGAAGGCCTCGCCGCTTTTGAACCAGAGGTGTTGACGATCGGCGGGCGCGTTTTGCGCCGTCGCGGGTGCGGGTGCGGCGTTGGATGTCGCTTCTGTCGCGAAAACGCAAGCGGCGACCGCAGCGGCGCTTTTCAGCGCCGCCCGCCGCGTGAGATTCGATTTGTCGCGCTCCATCGCATCACCTCGCCTTCCATCGCTCATCACAGCGGCTTCACCATTGCCTGTTGTTGCTTGGCGGATTGGTACATCGCTTCCATCACCGCGGAGCGCGCCGCCGCCTCGCGCGGTTTCACCAGCTCGGCGTCCTTGCCCGTCATCGCGTCGAGGAACGCCTCGAACCCCGCGACCTTCGACGGCGGGAGTTCTGTCAGCGGTTGCTTGATGTCCGAGCCCTTCACGTGCCTGCTCTGGAAGTAAACTTTGCCGTTGACAATCGCGGCGACGCCTTCGGTGCCGTTGATCTCGACGGTGACGGGATTGGCGACGTCATCCCACGACGCGGCGAGCGTGCCGATCGCGCCGCTCTTGAACCGGAACAGCGCCTCGCCCAGCTCGTCGCAATCGGGATAGCGCGCCGTTCCGTTGTCGAGCGCGGCGGTGCAGTTGGTGACGTCGCCGAGCCACCACATGAGCAGGTCGAGACCGTGGGTCCCGAGGTCGCCGAAGCCGCCGACGCCGGACTGCCTGGGGTCGGCCATCCAGCGCCATTCGGTGTCGAACCATCCGCCCAGAGCGCCGCCATGACAGTTGCTCGCGCGGGCGCGGGTGATCTTGCCGAAATGGCCGGCGTCGATCGATTGCTTGATGAACTGATGCGGCGGCATCCCGCGCTGGAAGTAGCCGGTCTGGAACTTCACGCCCGCCTTGTCGATCGCATCCGCCATGGCGTAAGCGTCCTTGGCGCCGATGCCGAGGGGCTTTTCCGCATAGACGTGCTTCTTCGCCGCCGCCGCGGGCGGGACGAGCTTCTCGTGGAGATTCGTCTCCGAGCAGATGATCACCCCGGCGACTTCGCCGTCGCCGAAGATGTCCTCCGGTTTGGTGACAACCTGCGCCTTGAGCTCATCGGCGCGCTTCTTCGCTCGTTCGGCGTCGTGGTCCCAGACGCTCTTGATCTTGACGTCATCGCCGCGTTTCTGGATCGCCTTGATGAACCCCGGCGTGTGAATGTGCGCGCAGCCGACGAAGGCGAGGGTGGTGGCCATGATGCAGGCGGATCATACGACGAGCACGCCGGTCCCGTCGATGCGGCCGTGCTTGAGATCCGCCAGCGCTTCGTTCGCCTGTCCGAGGCCATAGGTTTTGACGTGCGGGACGACGGCGGCGGCGGAGGCTTCGTCGAGCAGTCGGCGGCCGTCCTCGCGCGTGTTCGCCGTCACCGGATGAATGTCGCGCTCCTGGAAGAGGTAGCGGTCGTAATCGATCGACGGGATCGGCGACATGTGAATGCCCGCCAGCGCCACGGCGCCGCCGCGATCGAGACACGCCAGCGCCGGCAGCACTACCTCGCCCGCCGGCGCGAAGACGATCGCCGCCTGCGGCGGGTGCGGCATCTTGGTCGCGTCGTCCCCGACCCACGCGGCTCCCAACTCGCGCGCGAGCCGCTGATGCGAGCGCGACCGCGAAACGACGTAGAGGTCGCAGCGGCGCCGGCGCTTGGCGATCTGCGCGATGACGTGCGCCGATGACCCGAAGCCGAAAATCGCCAGCGTCTCGCCGTCCCGCACGCCGCTGCGAAGCATCGCGCGATATCCGATGATCCCCGCGCACAGCAGCGGCGACGCGTGGACGTCGTCGAACTGCTTTGGAATCGCGTAGGCGAAGTCTTCATGGACGACCGCGAATTCCGCGAAGCCGCCGTCCGCGTGATAGCCGGTGTATTGCGAGCTCGGGCAGAGGTTTTCGCGGCCGCTGGTGCAGAATCGACACTGCCCGCACGTGTGGCGGAGCCACGCGATGCCGACGCGGTCGCCGGTCTTGAACCGGGTGCATCCGCGGCCGAGCTGGTCGACGGCGCCGATGACCTGATGTCCCGGAATCACCGGCCGCTTCGCGGGCGCAAGGTCCGCTTCGATAATGTGAAGATCGGTCCGGCAGATCGCGCAGCACGCGACGCGCACGCGCACCTCGCGCTCGCCCGGCACGGGGTCCGGAACGTCGCGCAGCTTCAGCGGCGACGATTCGATCGGCCCGCTCTCTTCCAGCAGCGCGGCGCGCATCTCATGCTTCTTGACGAGCGATCAGCTCGAAAACTTCGTGACCTGCAGCTCGATCGGCGTCGCCGACAGCGCCTGGCTCACGGGGCAGCCGGTCTTGGTCTTCTCGGCGAATTCCTTGAACGTCTTCTCGTCGATGCCGGGGACCTGGCCTTCGGTCTTCAGGAGGATCTTGGTGATTTTGAATCCCTCGCCGACCTTGTCGATCGTCACGTCGGCGGTCGTGTGAACACGCTTGGGATTGTGCCCCGCCTTGCCGAGTCCCGCCGCCAGCGCCATCGAGAAGCACGCCGCATGCGCGGCGCCGATCAGCTCTTCCGGATTCGTCCCGGCGGCGTTCTCGAAGCGCGTGCCGAAGGAATAGTTGCCGGAGATCGCTCCGCTTGAACCCTTGAAATCGCCGCGACCTTCTTTGAGCGTCCCGTTCCAGGTGGCTTGTGCACTGCGCGTGGGCATGATGGTTTCTCCTTCTCGTTGGTGTGGTGAAGCTCACCGTGATACTGCGCGGGCCGAAAAAGGAAAAGGGGTCGGGTCTCGTCCGATGAAACACCGACCCCTGAGAACGCTCGTGCAGGTGGGCTTGCCACTTCGGTGGCAAGCTCGGCGGGTCACGCTGCAACGGCAGTCGGGAACCTGCTCTTGACGTACTCGATGCACTTGGCGATCGCGTCGGCGGGCATGTCCTCCCACTGATCCACGTTCGCCTTGCTGAACCATTTCTCGACCAGCCCTTCGGGCAATCGCACGACGTTAAGCAGCGCCTGGATCTCCGCGACCTGCCGCGGATCGGCGAGCTTCACGACATTCGCCTCGCGCTCGAGCGTGGCGGCGTCGTAGCGGCTCTTGATCGCGTCGTAGCTCCATTCGAAGGCGTCTTCGTCGGGGAACGTTTCCAGACGCGTTTTCACCACCTTGCCCATGCGCTTCCTGCCCTTCTTTCCCAGCTCGATGACGAGGTCGAACCAGTAGTCGAGCTGACGCCACCCGTCGAAGGTGTAGCCGAGCTTGCGGAGGTTCTCGCCGTACTCGGTCTTGGCATGCGCGGTGATGACGACGTTCATGTCCAGGGCCATGATCAAGTTGGCCAGACGCTTCATCTCCTTGTTCGCCGCGCCGTAGTGCCGGCCGAAATCGGAGCCGACGCGCGCTTCGCACTTCTCCAGAAGGTCGTTGTAGATCGGCGTGATGGGGTCGATGACAAGGGTGCGGAACTCGTGCTTCTCGGTCAGCAGGGACTTCACTTCCGCGATGACGTCGTTGATGTCGACGGTCTGATACACCACGGAGTTGCCGGAAGTGATCAGCTTGTCGTAATTCTCGGTCCCGCGCTCGCAGTCGATGATGTAGGCGTTGGGAAACGAGATGGCGGCGGTGGTCTTGCCGACGCCGGCGGGACCGAACATGAACAGCTTGAGGCGCTTGGTTACCGCCTCGGGTTTACGGGCACGAAGGGCCATGGGAGGAACATCCTTTTTCCGGTGACATCCTTGTCTGGCGTGCGGGTCACACACCGGAAAAGCGGACCCGCAGACGCCGCATTAGTTCGCTATTTGTTAGGCTTGAAATGATAGGCAGAGGCAATGTTTAAGTCATGCTAGATTTGAGGAAAAATCGGCGGAATAGATGAGTTTGATAAGCGACAGACGGGCCCTCGGCCAGGCACTAACGAAACGCCGTCAGGATGACATTTCTGACTAGAGCTTCGCTGTACTCCGGCAGGTAGCCGATCACGTCCCAGGTATTCGTGCCGAGCAACCCTGTGGCGATATCGCACGAGCTGAAGATGACCCGGCCTTTGCCCAGGGTCGCGATCTGAAGCCGCGGAGTGTCGGTCCCGAGCCGCTCGAATGCATAAAGTCGCAGCGACTTGGCGGGGAGATCGACGGTGCCGTCGACGCTGCGGCGCAGCAGGCCATCGTCCGGTCCGATCGCGCGAAGCGGCGCGCCAGTGCCGAGCAGTTGCGGCAGCCAGGATGCAGCGCTTTGCGCGAATGCCCGCGTCCCGCCCGCGGGGTCGATGACGAGCGTGCCGCCGGACGCGACGAATGTCCGGCACGACGCGAGCTCGGCGTCGTTCAATGTCAACGCTTCAGTTCCGGTGAGATGCGCGATGCGCGATTTGGCGAAGGAGAGCTCCGCGATCGGCGTCGCGTTTATCTCCAACTGCACGCCGGTCTCCCACTGAAGCTTGCGCGCGAAGCGCGACCAGGCGGCCGGCTCCGGGTCCCAGTTTCCGCCGTGCTTCAGCCGCGCGAGCGCGATCGTCTGCGCGGGCGCGAAATCGGGCGGCGGGATGATCGGCGAATCCAGGCGATTGCGGAACTTCTCTTTGCCCGTCGCATACAGGTAAAGATTCGCCCCGAGCTCAAACGCCGCCTTGCGGCTGACGGTCGAGCGCGTCTGCCACGCATCGGAAAGATCGCTCGGCGAGTGGACCAGCAGCAGGCGATAGCCGTTGCTCACGCCCATCAGGCGCGGCAGCGGTGACGCGATCTTGTAGTTCAAGCCGAATAGCGCGTGATCGTCCGGCAGATCAGCCAGCGGGTACGCGGGAAACATCTTTTTCGCCAGCTCCTGCACCGACTGTGTGAACTCGGGGGAATTCGCGTCGGCGTGCGTGAAGAGGATTCCGCCGTTGGCCACGAATCGCGACAGTTTGGCGATCAGCGCATCGCCGAACTTCAGCGCTTG
>JAICTV010000012.1 GCA_025936175.1 Phycisphaerae bacterium | reverse complement strand
GAGTACCTCGGGATGAAATCGGTCAGAGCAACATCATTTCCCTTTCACCTTTTCCTCAGGCGGAATTTCCCGACCAGCTCGACGTCCACTTCAAACTCGCGCGACATCCCCCGCCGCTCCAGCGCCCGCGCGATCGCGTCTTTCGCGAGCATGATCTGATGAAGGCGGTTCGAGGTGGAGACGCTGTTGGCGTGGACGCGATAGAGGTAGAGCGGCTGCGCGAGGTGGCGGATCTCCGCCTGCTCCGACAGCCGCAGGCAGAAGTCATAATCCTCGGCGGCGTCCATCGCCGCGTCGAACCCGCCGAGCCGCTCGAACCACTCGCGCCGCATGAGGCGGAAGTGAAACGTCATGAAGTCGATCAGCAGGCGGTCTTTGGAGTACGGGATCTTCGTGCGATTGCCCGCGCCTTTGACGTTGCCCCCTTCGTCCATCGCGAGGTAGTCGGTGTAGACCATCGCGACGTCAGGGTGTTCGTCCAGATAGCGCGTGGCCTCCGCCAGCGCCGTCGGCATCAGCGCGTCGTCGCTGTCCACCGTGCCGAAGTATTTTCCCGCCGCCAGCTTCGCGCCCGAGTTGATCGCGCCGGAGATGCCGGCGTGCTCGCCGGCGAAGATGCGAACGCGCGGATCGTCTCCGGCCGCACTCCGGGCCGCCTCGATCGTGCCGTCGGTCGAACCGTCGTCCCAGACGATCAGCTCGAAGTCGCCATACGTCTGGCGGAGGACGCTCCCGATCGCGGCGGGGATGAAGCGCTCGCGGTTATACGCCGGCATGACGATCGAAACTGTCGGCGCAGGCGTCGGCACGCGATCACTTCTCCGTCAGCACGATCCGCCCGTCGAAATCTTCCGCCGGCGCCGATCGCATCTGACGGTCGCAGAGCGACTGATACATCGCAGCCAGCTTTCCCGCGCCGGCGAGCGCGTCGAGACGCGCCGCCAAGGCGGCGCACTCTTCGAACCGCCGCCGCGCGTACTTCTCGACCATCTCCCCCGAAAGCTGAGCGATCGCGCGATCGAGATCGGTCGCGTCGCCGGCCGTCGCGAGCGGCTCGAAGACTTCCACCGCCTCGTCCTTGCCGACGACCTTGATCCTGCCGACCGGGCGGACGAGGAACCGGCCGTCGAGCAACTCGACCGTGCGCCGGGTCATCATCGTGCGCGTGCCGGTGTACTTGTTGGCGGCCTCGAGGCGCGAGGCGAGGTTGACCGAATCGCCGAGCACCGTGTAATCCGCCGCCCCCGCGCCGCCGGCGTCGCCGACGATCATCTCGCCCGTGCAGATGCCGGCGCGCATCGAGATCGGCGGCAGGTCGCGCTCGGCGAGCCGGACGTTGAACTCCGCGACCTTGGCGTGCATGTCGAGCACGGTGGCGACGGCGTCGGCGGCGTGCTTCGGATCCTGCTTGGGCGCGTTGAAGAAGAACATGATCCCGTCGCCCAGGAATTTGTTCACCAGGCCCTGATGATGTTCCCGGATGACGGGAACGAGTTCGCCGAGCAGTTCGTTCAACAGCGGCACGATCCGCTCCCCGAGCTTTTCCGACAGCGACGTGAAGCCGGCGAGATCCGTGAAGACCACCGTCATCTCGCGCTTCTCGCCGTCGAAGCTGACTTCCGGGTGCTCCAGAACGTAGTTGACGAGCTTGGGATCAACATAGTTGCGGAAGCGCCGCGTGATGCGGTTGCGCTCGGAGGTCTCGACGATAACGCGCGTCATCGTGCAGCCCGACCACACGACGCCGATCGTCACCAGCGGCGCGGCGGCGGGAAGGATGCGGTTGAAATAATCGAACAGCAGCACGCCGTTGATCAACGCGAAGGCGCATGCGAGCGCCATCGCGACCAGCAGCGCCGGCAGCGGCGGGAAACGGGCGGTCGTGAAGGCGATGGACACGCCGAAGATCAGCGCCACCGCCGCCGCGGTGGACCACGGCAATCGCTTCCACAACTCGCCGGTCATGATCCCGTTGAAGATCGCCCCGTGCACGACGACGCCGGGGCATTTGTCGTGCAGCGGCGTGGGGACGAAATCGGCGACCGCCGCCGTCGCGATCCAGCCGATCAGCACCGCCTTGTCCTTCACCGCCGCCGACAGGTCGGCGCGCTGCTTCTTCAGATCGTTCACATGCTTGAGCGTCTGCTCGCGCAGGCTCGGCAGCGTGCGGACCGCCTTGAGAAAGTTGGAGCTGCGCTCGTCCAGCTCGTTCGGCTTGGCGTCGGCGAGCAGCGCGAGCATGTCGCGCGAGTCCTTCAGCGCTTGCTCGATTTCCGGCACGCGCGCCTCGTAATCTTCCGCCGCGGCCCGACTCGCCGCGCTCCACTTCTCGAACTTCGCCGGGTCCATCACGTTGATGTCGCGCAGCGCAGTGTCGATCTGCTCGCAGTTCCTGCGGATCTTGTCGGCGGTCTCGCACGCCTCCCAGACGAACGTGATCGGCAGATGCTTGGCGATCCGCTTATGGGCCGGATCGTACATCGTCTCCCAGTCGCGCCCGCCGAGCCACGGGATGTCGATGAGCGATCCGATGCGCTCGCCGCTGGTGCTGCGCTTGGGCGGCGCGATCGGGATGATGAGCGCCGTACCCTTGGCGCGCGGGACGATGAGCCGATCGCGCTCGACGCGCGACTTCGACAGGTCCGCCCCGAGCATCTCACACGCCAGCCGCAGCCCCATCTGCGCGTAGACCTGCTCCCCGGCGCGGAGGAACAGCGGCACCGTCCGCACGACCGGCCCGTCGAACGCCGGATAATCGACGAACGCCCCGCCGGAAGCGTTTTCGCTGAACGGCCGCAGCGGAACGAGCTTAAGCTGCGCGAGCGCGATCTGCCCCGCGCCGGGGGGAACCGGATAGGAGAACCGCGAGAACTCCGTCACCGCCAGGTATCGATCGAACTGCTCGCGGAGCTGCCGCACCAGCGGCGAGACGAAGGTCGGATCCGTCTTCGGCAGGATGCGCTTGCGCATCTCCTGAAGATCCGCGTCGCCCGCGCGCACCTCCTCCGCCACGCGCTGGTAGATCGCGTCGCGCCGCGCCTGAAACGCCTGCTCGGCGAGTTGCGCCTCGCGTAATTTGAAGCCACGCGTGTCGAGGCGCTGCTCCAGCTCCGCCTCGCTCATCTCCACGTCGCCCCGATACAGCTCGACCATGGCGCGGTATGCCGCCGACGGCTTCGCCGTCGGATCGAGCGACAGCGGGACGATCACGTTCCCGCACCGCCCCACCGCCTCGGCGAGCTGCGCGTCGTGATCGACCTTCTCGAACTTTCCCGGCGACGCCTCGCGATACTGCACCGGCTGCGGCTCGGAGAAGACGACGTCCATCTCCACCGCCTTCGGCGCAGCCAGGCGGATCTCGTCGAGAATGCGCGCCCACTTGCCGCGCGGCCACGGCCAGCCGCCGATCGTCTCCAGCGAGCGATCGTCGATGTCGAGGTGAACGAGCTTGTCGCTCGGCGTAGCGGCGAAGAACTGGCACGCGCGCACGCGCAGGTCGTAGAGGAAGTTCTCCAGCGGCGAGAGCAGGCCGCTCGCGTCGGCGGCGATGACCAGCAGCGTCAGCGCGATGCCGATGCCGAGGCAGTCGATGAGCAGGCGACGTTCGAGCCGGAGCATCGGGACACCAATCTACACCGTGAAGCGGCCGGCGCGAAAAAAGAAGGAGGCGCCGGCGAGGCGGCCTCCTTCGTTGAACCGAGAACAAATCCGGCGCATCAGAGCGTGTTCACCTCTTCGCCGGTAAAGCTGTCGAGGATCGAGTCCTTGTTGGGATTCGTCGCCTTGTAGAAGAACCAGTCGCGTCCCGCGCCGCCGGTAAGCGAATCGGAAGCGGCGTCGTCGAAGACGGTCGCGCCGGTTCCGGTGCGGAGGACGAACGACCCGTTCAGCCCCCCGCCGTTGCGGATGAAGTTGATCCGCTGCGCGTTGGTGTGCGCGGGGTTGCCCCACTCCAGCGCAAGCGCGCCGAGCGCGGTGGCGTTTTCGTTCCAGGCGGTGGCGCCGGCGACGAGGATGTCCTCGCCGTTGCCGCCGTCCAGCTTGTCGCTGCCGATGCCGCCGATCAGCACGTCGTTCCCCTCGCCGCCGGAGAGAGAATCGTTCAAGTTTCCGCCGTCGATAGCGTCGTTGCCGCCTTGACCGAGGCACGTGTCGTTCCCGCCGCCGCCCTGGATCACGTCATTGCCCGCCCCGCCCACGAGCAGGTCATTGTCCCAGGCGCCGTCGAGGACGAGCTGCGTGGGGACACTGGCGGCGGCGATCATCTGATCGTTGCCGTGGTTGCCGTGGATGACGATGCGGTTGGTGGTCGCGACGTCGTAGTAGAGCACCAAGCCGTTGACGTTGACCGCCACATCCTGCTGACCGTCGCCGGCGGTGACGAGGTAGATCTGAACGTTGTCGTTCCCGTCGCCGAGCGTGATGCGGGCGATGCCGTTCTCGTCCGGCTGCGATCGCGCGTACATCTGCGCGCCGGCGGACATGAACGGGAACCATTTATCGAGCGGCGGCGGGGGCGGCACCTGCTGGTTGTCGCCGTACGTGACGAACGTCTCGATGCCGGTGATCTGGGCTTCGTCGCCCTGCAACTGGCCGATGTATTTGGCGGCGAGCAGCTCGGGACCGGCTTCGCCGGTCGATCGCTGCCCGCCCACGAGGATGCTGTGATCCGGCAGCTCGCGGATGCTCAGCGCGCTGTCGTTGGATTCGAAGAAGTCGGTCGTGACGATCCCGCCGCCGAAGCTGGTGTCGAGGTTCAGCGACGGCGTGTACCGCGCGACCGCAAAATCGCCGTCGTCATAACCGGCGACGAGGATGCGGTTCGCGCTGTCGATGCTGACGGCGTTGTACGTCAGCGTGCCGAACTCGCCCGAGAGCGGCGGCTGATCGACGAACGACGGCGCCGAATCCGGATCCGACCAGACGGCCAGCAGACCATCGGTCGTGTTGTCCTGCACGGGGGCCGCGCTGCCGATCGTGAAGTTCCCCTGGATCTCGCCGACGACGACGATCTGGTTCAAGTTGTTCACCGTCACGTCGTGGACGAACTCGAACCCGCCGAAGTCGGTGTCCGTCGAGCCCGTGCCATCGTTCACCGCGCTGGTCGAGCCGTCGGCGTCGAAGAAGGTCAGGCCGACGTTCCACGGCGAGGCGGCGTCTTCAGAGATGTCGCTGGCGACGACGACCCGCTGCACGCCGCCGGCGAAGGTTTGCAGCGCGACCGCCTTGGCGAAAACGTCGGCGCCCGGCCGGCGGTTGAAGTTCTGGCCTGTTCCGTTGAACGAGCCGGTCGGGTCGTTGTCGCTGTTGTCGATCCGCCCATCGGAGAGCAGGCGCGCGACGACCACATCGACGCCGCCGCTGAAAGCGCTATCGGAACCCGCGATGACGATCTTCCCGTCGAGCTGGACGACCGCATCGATCGCGTTGCCGCTGCCGTAACCCACGCCGACGGCGCCTTCGACGGCGACCGTCTGCAGGCCACCGTCGTTGAAGCTGGTATCGAGCTGACCGCTTGGCAGGAGGCGCGCGACCGCAAACTGGCCGAAGCCCGCGAAGGTCGGCGTCGTGGTGCCGACGACGATGATGTTTCCGTCCCCGTCGATCGCAATCCCGTTGGCGGAGTCGTCGTCGTTGTACCCGCCACCGGTGCCGTTGAAACTGGTGAAGTCGATGAGCGTTTCCCCGTTGTTGCCGAAGCTGGTGTCGAGGTTTCCGTCGGCGTCGAACCGGGTAACCACCATGTCCTGGCCGACCACGTCGTTGTCAGCAGCGGATTCGCCGCCGACGAAGTAGACTCGGCCCTGCGCGTCGACGGCGGAGGCGCCCAGAGAATTCCAATTGTCGCCGGAGGCCGCCTTGCCCTGAAACTGGCCGTAGGTCGTATCGAGGTCACCGGCATTGGCGGGCGGCGGAGCGGGCGTCTTAGCGACGGGGCCGGGGACGTCGATGCCGTCCACTTCCGCAGCGTCGAGGTCGCTCGTGCCGTCGGTGTTGGTCCCGCCGTTGACCGTGTCCTGGTCGTTGTTCTGGGCGTGAAGGTAATCGTCTCCGTTCTGGCCGAACATCTTGTCCGAGCCGGAGGAGCCGATGAGCTCATCGTTGCCCGATCCGCCGGAGAGCGAGTCCGCCCCGCCGCCGCCGGCGAGGAAATCCTGCAGGCTCGAACCGGTGATGGTGTCGTTGCCGGCGCCGCCGATGACTTCTTCGGTCTGCACGTTGTCGGCTTCGCCGATGCCGACCTGGCCGTCGTTGGCGGCGGAGTCGAGCGTGATGCGGAGGGCACCGGTGCGGTTGGAGTAGTTGGCGGTGTCGGTGTTGGAGCCGCCGGTGATCAGGTCGTTGCCGACGCCGCCGTCCATCGTGTCGTTGCCGTTGCCGCCGGAAAGCACGTCGTTGCCCGGGCCGGTGGTGATATTGTCGTTGCCGTCGTTGCCGGCGACGGTGACCGGGATGCCGGCGGTGCCGTTCTTCACGCTCGACGTGATCAGCACCGTGTCGTTCCCGCCGCTCATCTGGATGTTGATCTTGTTCGCCTGTCCGGAGCCGGAGCCGACGGGGAAGGTGAAGGTGGTCGTCACGCCGTTGGTCACGTCGGTGACGACGAGCGAGGTGCTGGGCTTGTTGACGGTGACGCTCTCGCTGGCGGAAGTGCCGATGAGCTGAAGCGTGTTGGTGCCGTCCACCGCGTGGGTGGTCAGCGTGAGGAAGCGGCGGACTTCGAGGTCCTGGAGCTCGAAAATGTTGCGCTGAGCGCGGCGGACCGCGCGCCGAGACTTCTTACCTGACATGAAATATCCCTCCGGACGAGAACACCCATAGTGCGCGAGCGCGATGAAAACGAGATGAATGACCCGCGCGGAAGCCGAACGACCGTAATAGCCGACCTCACGTAATGCAAGGAATTTAGGGCCGATTTCTCAGCATGTTGCGATGATCACACACTGCGCAAACTTTAACGCCGCTTAACCGTCTTTGTCGTTTTGCTCGAAACCGTCTTCACCGCCGGCTGCGGACCCATCACCACGGCGGCCTTGGTCGGTGTCGTGGCGATCTTGGCATTCCCCGTCGCGATCTTCGCCGGCGTCGGCTGCACGAGCACCGATCCGATCGCGAACGCGTTGGCGATCTCGGGATTCACTTTGACGACCGTGAAATTCGCCGTCGTCACTTCGCCGTTGCCCGTGCGGATCGTCTGGCGGACGCCGTCCTGGAAGACATCGAGCGTCGCCGGCGCATCGGGGCCGGAGATGAGCTGAGCCTGCACGAGGAAGCGGCCGTCGGGGAAAGAATTCTTCGGCCACGAGGCGATCTCGAACCCCCCGTGCGGGCCGCCCTGGTGATCGAAGAAGATCTCGCCGCCGTCCGGCAGCTTGTTGAACCCGCCGAGCGGATACAGCGTCTTGTTGCCGGGTCCGTTGCCCGGCTCGGTCACGCCGAGGTTCACGTTGGAGTTGCTCGTCCAGCGCAGCACGAAGTTGAGCTGACCGGGGAGGAACGGCGTGAGCTCCTTGTCGCTCAGCGGCACCGTTCCGCCGCGGACGATTCGGATGCCCTTGTTGAAATCGAACGAGACGTTGGCGCCGCGCGAGAGGAGCGATTCGACGATCGCGTTCTCCGCCTGCGAGCGCGCCAGCGCGATGCTCGGATCGACCACCGTCTGATTCAGCGCCGTCTGCGCGGCGCTGTCGGTGTTCGACTTGATCTCCGCCCTCCCGCCACCTTTGCTGCCGAAGAAGGTCTTCTTTCGTCCGTTGTTTCGCTGTACGCGGCCCCAATTGCTGACGGCGTAGGTGGCGATGCCGGGGCGGTCGACGCTCAAGAAGTCGGTGCCGCGGACGGACAACGTCTGACTGGGGCTCGCGATGACCGCCTCGTGCTCGCGTCCCGCCGCTTCCACCTGGTAGCGCGTCGCGCCGTACGACATTCCCATCAGCGTATTCAGCTTGCCATTCTCGATGACCGCCTGAACGATCTTGACCTGGCTGGTGTGATCGATGGTGACAACCTGGTCCGGCGGATAAGCGAATTGCACCATCGAATTGGGACCGGTCAGCACCGTCGCATTTTCCGGCAGTTCCATCCCCACGGTCACCGGTCGCATGGGCTTGTCGTCGTCCGGCTTCATGCGCGCGAGGCCCTTTACCGCGGTCACTTTCGCCTTCAGATGCTCCACGCCGGACGCGGGTTGCGTCTGCGCGAATGATGAGATCACCGGGAACAGCAATCCAACTGCGAAGATGGACGCGACGATTTTCATTTGGCCTCTTCCGGCGTCTATCGGGCCGGAGCTGTTAGCGCGCTGCCGCGCTGGAAGTCTTCCACCTGGCCAATGATACCCACCAGTTGGTTTCCGCTAATGACCTGATTGGGCGTACTGGGCGGATAGATGTTCAAAAACATCAATTCCCGCGTGGAATAACGCGGGGAGTTCCCGAACAGGCGGATGGTCACGCCCCCCTTCTCCTGCAGAATTTTCATGATGGCGACGGCGAGGGCGCCTTTGTGCGCGGCGGTGTCGCCGGGCTCATTGAAGTCGTCGGGCAGCAGCTTCCGCGACTTCATCGTCGCCACGCGCGCCGCGTAATCGGGAGCGTCGTCCTTGCCGTCCACGTAGAGCAGCAGCGCGCGGAACGCCTGATCGTTGCTGGCGACGTGCTCGCCGGGCAGCGAGCTCCAGAAGTTCAATTGCGCCTCGGGATCCGAGCCGGCCAGTTCCTTGGGCACCAGTTTTCCGGTGCTCGGGTGCGCGGCACATCCCGCCAGCAGGATGCTCAAGATCGCCAGCAGCGCGCTAGAACGCATAGGTCATACCCCCGTAGATGTATTGCCGGACATCGTCGTCCTCGAACGCGTCATTGTTCGGGAAGAACACGCCGTAGCGGAAGACCAGCGTCACGTCGCTGGTGACTTGCCAGTTGATGAAGAAGTCAGGCTCCCAGCCGAGGTAGCGCACGCCGCGCGTGCTGGGCTCGTCGATCGGCGCGTCACTCTCCATCTTGTTGAAGATGAAGAGGTCCGTTCCGACCTGCAGGCGGCGAAGCGCGCCGCCGTCGGGGAAGGGGAACTGCGTCGCGCCGACGCGGAAGGCGCACAGGTTGCTGACGCTGGGGGCGAAGGCGAGGCTGGTGTTCAGCAGGCCGAGCGAGTTGAACGCGCGATCGTTCGTGCCCGCCTTGTTCCCCCCGAAGGTGTTGGAGGAGCTGTTGAACCGGTCGTCGTCGCCGGAGGCGAGGATCACTTCGCCGCTGAAGCGGGTGTGGCGGACGTCGGGCAAAATGTAATCGAGCCGCGCGTCGGCGGCCCAGGCCTGGATCTGATCGCGCGTCTGCCCGCCGGGCAGTGGCGTCGGCGGCGCGGAGGCGCCGTTGAAGCTGTTCGACAGGTTCGTGCCGCCTTCGTACGTCGCTTCGACCGAGTAGAGCAGCCGATCGGTGATCGGCCCGTACGCGCCGCCGCCGAGGTAATAGCTGTTGTAGTCGAACTTGGTCGTCAGCACGCCGCGCGTCAGCTCATCGTGCTCGTTGTAGTCGCGCTGGAGCAGACCGTAAACGAAGGGGTGATGCCCGGCGATGTCGCGCGTCGCCTGGACGCCGTAAAACCCCCGGCGGGTGTTGTGATCGAAACTGGGGCGCGATGAATCGAAGTCGGTCGTCCGCACGGGCGTGACGCCGGCGATCGCGGTGATGTCGTTGCCTGCCCATGAGAAGGTGGACTGCACGCCTTCCAGATCCGTGCTCAGTACAAGTCCGTTGCCCCAGTAAACCAGGTCGCGGCCGCCTTCGAAGATCCAGTTGTAGTCGAGCTTTCTGCCGTGGTACGCGGCCTCGGAGCGCGAGAGGTCGAAGCGGTAGTACCAGCGGTCGAACTCCGGGTCCTGCAGGCCGTTGTCGTTGACCTCGAACTCATCGCCAGGGTTGAAATCGCGATAAGTGAGAAAGCCGCGGAGAAACAGCTCGTGAGCGCCGTCGAAGTTGGCGCGGGCGTAGCCGACGAGGTCGTACTGCCGCAGGCCGTGGTTGTTGTTGACGTTGTCGTCGACGCTGAGATAGCCGAAGGTGGAGTACGCGCCGTAGTCGAAGAAGGTGCGCTGGTCGAGGCTGAGGGATTGATCGACCTGGAGCAGCGTGTTGCGCTGGAGCTGCTCGAGCTGGCGGTTGAAGCGTTCGAGGTTGGCGTTGGCGGCCTGCTGCCCGCGCGCCGTCTGCGGCGTCGCCGCCAATACCGACACCATCCCCGCCGCCGACAAGGCGCAGATTCGCGCCCTTCCCGAAAACCTCACGCTGATCACCTCACCCGGTAAGGAGTGCGGCAATCGTGAGGCGGCTCTCAGATCAATGCAACTATTTCGCTGTCGCGTAACAGGGAACGGCTCAGCCGACGCAGAGACCCGGCGGGCGCGCGGTTTCGATCGCGCCGTCGATCGCTGCGGGCGAGAGCATTGGCTGCTCCTGCTCGAACATGATGCCGGCTTCCCACCACGCGCCCGTCACGTGCCGGCAGCGAACGATCGAACCCTTGGCGAGCATCTGCTGCCGATCGGCGCCGGCGATCTGCATCCTGGCGTTTGTTCCGACGGTGAGCGGCGCGCGGGTGACGAAGCCGACGCCCCACGCGTTCGCGTCGCGCGTGAAGATCGGATGACGATGCTCGTGGCCCATCGGATCGATGATGATCAACGTCGCGTCCACCTGATACGCGCAGCGGGTGTACCGCCGCTGGCTCACGCCCTGAGCATCCTGATCTTCGTTGCAGAGAAAGCGAATGACCGAATCGAGCTCGGGATCGTTCGTGGCAATCAAGGCGTGTTGCACGTCGCCGCGGACCGCGTCCATCGTTTCCATCGTGTGATTCCTCTAAAGGGCAGATCGGTCGTCTGACGCCGCGGGTTAAGGCTTTGTCCTGTGCGTGCGCTATCGGACACGCGGCTGAGTCCGACGAATTTGCCGATTTTCCGCGGTGACAATCACCGCTTTACGTCCCACAATCTCCCGACTATGCCCAAGGCCGACCTCTCGGAGCTGGACATGATCGGACGTGAGCTCTACGCGCGCCGCCTGCAGGAGCTGACCCTCTTCGGCGCCATGAGCGACGAAGAGGCCCACGAGTGGGCGATGCGCTACGCGCTGGGCAAAAGCGCGCCGGCTGCGCCCCTGCCGGCGGAAGCAGGACATCCGCACTATCCCGACGACTACCCCCTTCCGCCGGCGGCGGGATTCTGATGAGAATCTGACGAGGCCGATCGCGCCAGCGGCAATTGCGCCTGATGCCGCAAAAGTTGCGGCCGCAGCGGACTTTACTATAACTGTGCCCGACGCGCGTGCGCGCCACCCGGGGAAGGAGTCCTCTCCGATCTCCGAGCTCGCCAGCGTGAACTTTGACGTGGCTTCGAGCGAGCTCCCGCACAACCTCGAATCGGCAGAATCGGCCGGCGGCGCGTCGGGCGCTTCGGGTGCGTCCGCGGCGGCGCGTTTCGCCTTCACGCCCGCGCCCTCGGCCGCCGACGCCCTGCAATTCACCCGGGAGCTCGCCGAGTCGCACTACGAGAATTTCTCCGTCGTCTCCCTCCTTCTCCCCGCCGAGCTGCGGCAGGATTTCTGCAACATCTACGCCTTCTGCCGGATCGCCGATGACCTGGGCGATGAGATCCCCGGCGGCGACGAAGCGCTCCAGGCGCTCGATCGTTTCCGCGCGGAGCTGCGCGACTGCTACGCCGGCTCCGCCTCCGCCGCCGTCTTCGTCGCGCTGAAGCAGACGATCGACAAGCACCAGATCCCCATCGATCCGTTCCTCGACCTCATCGCCGCCTTCGAGCAGGACCAGCGCATCAAGCGCTACGACACCTTCGAGCAGCTCTGCGACTACTGCACCCGCAGCGCCAACCCCGTCGGCCGGCTCGTGCTCTATGTCTGCGGCTATCGCGACACACAGCGGCAGCACTGCTCCGATCAAACCTGCACCGCATTGCAACTGGCGAACTTCTGGCAGGACGTCCGCCGGGACCTGGCTGATCTCGATCGCATCTACCTGCCGAAGGATTCGATGGCTCGCTTCGGCGTCACCGAACAACAACTGCGAGATTCGCGGCTCGACGACAACTACCGCGCGCTGATCAAGTTCGAAGTCGATCGCACCGAAAAGATGTTCGACGAGGGCGACAAGCTTCTGCCGATGCTCGACCCGACCGTGCGGCGGCACATCGCGCTCTTCGGGATGGGCGGGCGCGCGGTGCTGGAGGCGATTCGCCGCCAGGACTTTGACACCCTTTCCCGCCGGCCGACGTTGTCTTCGATCCAGAAGGGCAAGCTGGCGGCGCGGGCGGCGGCGAACGGATTGCTCGGAAAACTCGCGGGCGCGCGGAGGACGGCACTGTGACCCTCATCGCCGCCTCGTCCTCCGTCGATCAGCAGCGTCTCATCGACTCGCAGCGCTTCTGCCGGCAGATCACGCGATCGGCGGCGAAGAATTTTTATTACGGGCTGCGCCTCCTTCCCGAGCCCAAGCGCTCGGCGATGTTCGCGCTTTACGCGTACATGCGGCTGGTGGACGACATCGCCGACCGCGAGGACGGACGATCGGTCGCGCAGCGCACGCTCGAACTGGAAGACTGGCGCAAGCTCACCCACGAAGCGGTCGGCGGCGAAGATCACGCCGCCGATGATGTCACGGGCGACATCTGGCCGGCGTTCTCCGAGATGGCCCGGGGGCACAAGCTGCCGGCGCACCTTTTCGACGCGGTCATCGCCGGTCAGCAGCGCGACCTCACGCCGGCGGCTTTTGAGACCTTCGGGCAGCTCCACGAATACTGCTATCAAGTCGCCGGCGTGGTCGGGCTGGCGAGCATTCACATCTGGGGCTTCGAGGGCGGGGAAGAGACGGAAAAACTCGCCGTCGCGCGCGGCGTGGCATTGCAGCTCACGAACATCCTTCGCGACCTGCGCGAGGACGCGCAGCGCGGACGCGTCTATCTGCCGCAGGAGGATCTCAAGGCGATGGGCGTCGATCCGGACGACCTCCGCTACGGTCGCGGCGGAGACGCGTTTAACCGCCTGATGCGATTCCAGATCGAGCGCGCCGAGGCGTTCTATGCCAAGTCGAGCGGGCTCGAAGCGCGCGTCGCCGCCGACAGCAGGCCGACGTTGACGGCGATGACGGAGATTTATCATCGGCTCCTCCACAAGGTGGCGTCCGCGCCGGAGCTGGTGCTGCACCGGCGGGTTTCGCTGTCGGTGTGGGCGAAGCTGCGGATCGGCTGGCACGCGTGTCGCGCGAGCCGCGCCGCCGCCGTCGAAGGCAGCGAAACCGCGGCGGCCGCGGTGTCATGAAGACGATCGTGATCGGCGGCGGGCTGGCCGGGATGGCGGCGGCCGTCGCGCTCGAATCCGCCGGCCTTGACGTCACCCTTCTCGAAGCGCGAAGAACCCTCGGCGGTCGCGCCGGTTCCTTTGAAGATCCGCAAACCGGCGAAGAGCTGGACAACTGCCAGCACGTGCTGCTGGGCTGCTGCACGAACCTGATCGACTTCTACCGGCGCGTCGGCTCGCTCGACCGCATCCGCTTCGATCGCGCGATTCACTTCCGCGATTCGACCGGCCGCCGATTCGATCTCTTCGGCGTCTTGGGCTTGCCCGCCCCACTGCATCTCGGACCGGCGCTGCTCAAGTTCGATGCGCTGACCTGGAGCGAGCGCGTCGAGTTGTCGCGCGCGATGCTGGAAATGATTTCGCTCGGCCGGCGGGGGCGAAAGCGCCTGACCGGCGTTCCGTTCGGCCAGTGGCTCGACGAGCAGCAGCAGTCGCCACCGCTGGTGCGAAAACTCTACGACACGATCCTGATCGGCGCACTCAACGAAGAGACGCGCGCGGCGTCCGCCGAGTATGCGATCCAAGTCTTTCAAGATTCCCTCCTCTCCAATTCCGCCGGCTACGTGATCGGCACGCCGAACTGCACGCTCGCGGAGCTGTATCGCCGCATTCCGTGTCGCGACGTCCGACTCTCGACGCGCGTCGCGTCGCTGAAGTTCGATCGCGATCGCGTCACCGGCGTGCGGCTCGCCACCGGCGAAACGCTTGCCGCCGACGCGGTCGTTCTGGCGACCAATCACCACGCCGTCCGCAAATTCATCCCCGATGATTTGCTCGCGCGCGACGATCGCTTCGCGAATCTCGACAAGATCGAGAGCGTCCCGATCCTCGGCGTACATCTCTGGTTCGACCGCCCGGTGATGATCGAACCGCACGCCGCGCTGATCGACGGGCCGCTGCAGTGGGTCTTCCGCAAGGACGAGAGCGGCACGTCGCTTCACGGCGTGATCAGCGCCGCGCGCGATTGGGTCGATCGACCAAAGGACCAGATGCTCGCGCTGTTCGAGCGGCAGGTCCGCCAGACACTTCCGGCGGCGCGCGATGCGAAGCTCGAGCGCGGTCTGATCGTGATCGAGAAGCGCGCGACGTTCTCGCCGCGCCCCGGTGTCGATCGTGCTCGTCCTCATCAATCCCCCCCGCCGTCAGGCGTTTCAAACCTGTACCTCGCCGGCGACTACACGCAGACCGGCTGGCCGGCAACGATGGAAGGCGCGGTTCGCAGCGGCTACCTCGCCGCCGGCGCGATCGCCGGCGCGGGCACGGGCGCGGACAAAACTTTCCTCATCGACGATTTGCCGGTTCAATGGCCCGGCCGAATGCTCGGCCTTGACGATTAGTCGAGCCCTCGGTTGCGTAGCGGGCGCGAGTGCTGTCATCCCGAGGTATTCCCAGGGATCTCGGTGACCACTGGCGTCCGCGATCCCTCCGAACATCTCGGGATGACAGGTTGCTACGTAAACCGCGCCACTTGCCCTGACGCTGACGCAAAGGAGCCTCGCTTGCGACCATTCGCCTTCGCCCTGCTCATCTCGTTCTGTGCACCTCTCTGCTTCGCCCAGACCGACAGCCGCCTGATGCTCGGCGGCTTCGCCGACAAGGCGTGGGGCCTGACGCTCGACAGGCCGTTCTATCAGGCGCAGTCGGACGTGCAGGGCTCGAACAACACGGCCCAGGTCTTCTTCTGGGACTCGACCGGGCGATTCCGACTCGATCCGAATTCACAAGACTCCCTGCACCTGGGCTACCGCTGGGTGACGATGAACTTCGACACCGATTCGCCGCTGCTGCCGGACCACCTCGACGAGATCAGCATGGCGGCGGGCATTCCGCTGGGGATGATCGGCGACGACTTCAAGCTTTCCGCCGTCCTGGGCGCCGGCTTCAGCGGCAACAATCCCTTCGCCGACTCCGAGGGCGTCTTCGGCATCGCCCACCTGATCGCGGAGAAGAAACTGAACGACAGCGACGACCTGGTGGTGAGCATCGACTGGAACGGCGCCGGCGCGTTCCTCCCCGACGTGCCGCTGCCCGGCTTCCAGTACATCCATCACACCGACACCTGCCGCGTCGCCTTCGGCTATCCGCGCAGCGAAGCCAATTGGACGATCCTCGAACACCTGCAGCTCGAGGCGGGCTACGAGGTGCCGTACACGGCGGACGTCACGCTCGACTACGCGATCAGCAAGCACTGGCACGTCTACAGCGGCTTCTCGAATTTCTTCAACGCCTTCCGCCAGGATGAGCGGCCGCAGACGCAGCGGCTGTTCTATCAGATGTCGCGCGCCGAGGCGGGCATCCGCTTCGTCGAGCCGGACTTCGTGCTCAAGGGGGCGTACTTCGACATGGCGCTGGCGGTCGGCTACGCGTTCGAGCAGCATTTTTACGACGGCTTCGACGTGCGCGACCTGAGCACGCGGGCGGAGCTGCAGGATGTGCCGTACGTCGGGCTGGTCATCCGCGGACAGTTCTGAACCGCGAGGGCGGCTCTCCTCAGGATGCGCGCGCCGCCGTGCGCCGTTGGCTTCGTTTTGTAATCCGCGTGGGGTCCAAATCACCTCCTTTCAGCATTTTTGACCCCGCCAACGCGGTTTTGCGTTGGCTTCGATTGGGTTCGTTTTTCCGCTTCCCTCTCCCCGGTACTCCGGCAACATTGCGCGCCGGTGCCATCAGGGTGCGATCGGTTAACGCCCTGCGCGAAGCATCAGGACCTGTCATCCCGAGGTACTCCGAGGGATCTCGATCGTCACTGGTGTCCGAGATCCCTCGGAGTACCTCGGGATGACAATCGCCGCGCAAATGAGAAACCTTGCTGCACGGGAGAGGCAGCAAAGGCAAATGCGTGCGCCGCCCTGCGCCGGTGGGTTCGTATTGCGCAATCGCATGTTTCGTTGCACCACGTTGCATGGCGTTGCATGGCGTTGCACGGACTTCGTGCGCGGGCGGGCGCGCGGCGAAAGCGTGGCGATATTCGGTTGTCAAAGAGCGTGTGCGTCCGTAGATCCCGCGCGATTGCACGAATGTGATCACGAACGTGCAATTGGCGACAAATTGGCGCGGGCGGGCGAGCAACGCGCGGGTGGGCGAGCAACGTACGGGCGGGCCGGCGCGGGTCAGTCGTCGATGAAGAAGTTCATCAGCTTCGCCGGGAGGAGCGGCTCGGCGACGTCGATGACGAAGTCGGCGACGAGGATCTGGTCGCTGCGCTTGAACTGGCCCCAGACCTTGTAGCGGCCCGCCCTCGGGAACGTGGTGTGGAAGGCGACGTCCGGGCCGCCGCGGTCGTCGGGCGCGGGTGGGAGGAGCTGCTCCGGATGGCAGTGGAGATAGGTCTGCGTGTCCTGGCTGATGATCACGCAGTGGCCCATCGCGCCGATGTAGAGGGAGAGGTCGGTGACGGGCCGGGCGCTGCGCGACAGGCGGAAGAGAAGCTGCGCGTGCGTGCCGGCGACGAGGGCGCGGGGGGTCGGCAGGAGCTCGACGGTCGACGCGGGATCCGCCGCCAGCGGCGTCGCGGATGCAGCCGTCTTCGTCAGCGCGATCGACGTCGCCCGCCGGTCGACGCTTCCGATCTCGATCGGAATCCGAAACACCTGGCTGCGGGCGCCGGCGGGGGTCACGTCGGCGAAGAGCAGGTACTTTCCGTCCCGCGGCAGCGTGTACGGCAACGCGAAGGAGCCGTCCGCCTGCGGCTGCGGGTGAACGTGATCGAAGAAGCTCAGGTCGTCGGACACGACGATCAGGTGCATCAGGTACTCGTGTACGCGCGCCAGGTCACGGACGATTTGCCCGTCCTTCGTCGGCGTGAGCCTCAGGGTCACCGATCGCGTCGCGCCC
Source organism: Phycisphaerae bacterium (assembly GCA_025936175.1). GTDB lineage: Bacteria > Planctomycetota > Phycisphaerae > Tepidisphaerales > Tepidisphaeraceae > JAICTV01. The sequence goes on along the minus strand of JAICTV010000012.1, from coordinate 31,326 downwards.
GCCGGCGGCGCTGAGAAATCCATCGTGTACGCCGAATCGTGCAGCGTGGTGCGCGGCGAAGCGTCGATCGGCGCCAGCGGCATTTTGCAGAGCGGACACAGGCCCTGCTCCGCGGCACGAACGCCCTCGTGCATCGGACAGACGAAGCGCGCGAGTTCGTTGGGCGGGACTGCCGCGATGATCGGCGTAACCCACGGATCGAAGTAGCCGGTGCCGTGGCCGGGCATGCGCATGCGCGCGGAAAACGCCGGGGTGTCCTTCAGGAACGGCGCGACGCCACGGTAATGACCCAACCCCGGCGCCAAGGTCAACGGGACGGCGATCTGTTCGTAGCCGCGCGAGATCAGGACTTCGCGCGGCGGAGTTTTCACATCGGTCGCATCGTCTTTGAAGCGATCGCGGAGGTAGACGTCGAGGCGCTGCGTGGCGTTGTCGAAGGTGAGCTCGGCGCGGAAATCGCCGAACGGCGCGACGGTGCCGCCGGCGGTCGCGCCCCAGCGGTTGTAGCGGCCGTACCCGATGTACCAGGGCAGGCCTTCGTTGTAGGTGACGAGCAGGACCGACTCGGCGAGCATGCAGAGCGCGAAGACGACGGCGAAGGCGCTTCGCCAGCGCGGCAGCGCTTCGCCGAGCAGGCTCGAGGCGCCGATCGACAGCGCGACCAGTCCCATCACCACGTGCGCGATGTAGACTCCCGCGGCGACGTTGGCATACGGGGCGACGGTGTGCACGTGCGTAAAGAGCATCCCGCCGCCGATGAGGGCCATGATCGCGACGAGCTTCGCCTGTTGATGCGACCACTTCGAGATCGTCGCCCCCCTGTCAGCGGTGTCATCCTGAGCGGTAATCCGCGAAGGATCTGCGCGACCGGAGCCGGATGCTTCGGAGTCCCGCAGCATGACACTTCGTCGCCGTGCCGCACGTAAGCCCGCCGCGCCGACGGCAATCAGCACGATCGCGATCGTCTTGTGGAGCTGCACCTCTCGATCGCGGAGCTGGCGCAGGTCCGTCAGGCGGTAGAGATCGAGGTCGGCGAAGAAGAAGAGAAAGCTCCCGCCGAGCAGGAGCAGCGTCGGGCCGACCCACTTGAGTTTTTCCGCGCGTTTCGGAAGGACGGCGGCGGCGAGGAGGACTCCGGAAAGCGCCAGCGTCAGGTAACCGAAGACGTGATGCATCATCTCCGAGTAGCGGAGGTTCAGATCGGTCTGCCGCGTGGCAAGCGTGTTGAGGTCGTGCAGCGAAGGCGAGCTGGCGCCTCGTGCACCGGTGACCGAAGCGCCGTAGTCCGTGATGAGCTGCCCGCCGAGATGCGCGGTGACGGTGAGCAGGACGTACCAGGACAGACCGATGCAGACGTAGGCGATGAGCGCGCGACTCCTGTGGCCTGCGCGTCTGGCCCGAGCACTCGCGGCTTGAGCCGCATCTTCGTGGGAGCATCGCTCCGCTGGAGCGCTCGGGCCAGAGGCCCGCGCCACGGAAGAGGCGTCGGTCGTGATCAGCAATCGCCAGGCGGCGAGGATGACGAAGCCCCACGACGCGACGTTCGCCGCCAGCTCGTGCAGCTCGATCTGGTGGTGCGGGACGAGCGCGCGGCCGGCCCAGATCTCGGCGTAGATGCCGCAGATGAAGGTGATCAGCAGCATCACCGTGCCGGCGATGGTGAGCGTCTTGGCGGCCCAGTGGCTGCGCTCGGATCGGCCGATCAAGCCGCCCAGATCGAAGAGCAGTCCCACGAGCAAAAGCACGAGCGGGAAGTGGACGAGCTTGGGATGCAGATCACCGAGGAGTTGCCACAGTTCCATTTTCTTCTATGCAGTCTTTCGCCCTGGGTCTGCGGTTGAGTCGCCAGATGAGCAGCGGCCGCAGGACCGTGATGGTGGCAAGATAAATGCAGGCGGTGCCGACCGCCATCACCATGCCCAGGCTCTTGAGGCCGCGGTGTTCGGCGATCAGCCAGAAGAAGCCGAAGCTCGTGCAGGTGACGTAGGCGCACAGCAGCAGCGCCTTGTCGGCGACGTCCCATCTCCGCCAGACGCGGCGCGGGTCTTTGCACGCTTCGCGATAACGGTGGACCATGAACACGCCGTACTCGTGGCCGGCGCCGATGAGGATCGGCAGGCCGAAGAAGTTGGCGAAGTTCCAATCGACGTTGGTGATGCCGAGGATGGCGACGAGCATCGGCAGGCCGAGCGCCAGGACGCTGACGGCCATCAGCGTCTGGCGAATGCTCTGCAGGTCGATCGCGACGAGGATGAAGATCAGTACCAGCGCGTAGGCGGTGGCGCGGTAGAAGGATTTTTCGATCGCGTTGGTGGAGTAGTAAATATTCGGCACGATGCCGGTGACGGTGGCTTCGTTCGTCGGCAGGTCGTTCATGCGCGCTTCGATGTCGCCGACGAAGGCGGCGAGGTGCGCGCGGTTCCACAGGTCCTCGCGCGGGTAGACGTAGAGCGCGAAAGTGCCGTCACTCGCGACGTAGTGCTGCTTCAGCTCCATCGGCAGCGCCGCGAGATCGAGATCGCCGGGATGGAACGGCGCGATGGCGTTCTGGAGCTGGACGATAAACTGCTTTTGCCAGTCGGACAGTCGCGCGGCGATGCGGGTGGCGTCGTTGCCATTCGCATCGGCTAACAATTTCGCGAAGACGGCAAGGGGCGTGCTTGCGCTCTTGAAATTGGCGTAGCGCTTCGCCAGCGCATCCGCCTTTTTGGCGATTTTCGAGAGATCGTTGGCGTCGACGGCGTTCGGCTCGCTCCACGCGATCGCCGGAAGCTCACTCTGGTGCGCGCGGAGCCAGTCGAGGTTGTCGCAGGCGATGAGGATGCTTTCGGTGCGATCGACCAGGGGCGACTGGCGTGCTTTGTCGCGCGCGGTGCGGAGGACGTCGAGGTTCTTCGAGAGGATCGTGTACGACCAGGTCTCGAGCTTGTTCACCAGCTTCACCGACTCGAGGTTTGGCGCCTGCAGGTCGATCAATCCGGGATTGAAACCGGTGCGGCGTGCGAACGGCGCGGCGAGGATCAGCAGGAACAGCCAGAGGATCGGGAGCCAGAGGATTTTTCGCGTCCCCCGCGCGGGCGGGCCCAGGCGCGCGAGCGCGCGCTGAACGTCGTCATCGTGATCGGCGCGGAAGCGCGGCGGGAAGAGCGTGAGCAGCGCGGGAAGCACGGTGTATCCCGCCGCGAGGCAGAGGAGCAGCCCGCCGCCCGCGATCACGCCGAGCTGCGCGGCGCCGCGGAAGCGCGTCAGCGCCGAGACGAGGAACGCCCCCGCCGCCCCCATGCAGGCCGTGTTGATCGGCGCGGCGACGTGGCGGAAGACGGAGACCCAGATCGTCTGTGGCGTGCGCCGGCGGCGCACCTCCTGCCGATAGCGCGTCAGGATCTGCACGAGATAATCCATCCCGATGCCGATCAGCGCGAGCAGGAAGACGATCGAGAGGAGGTTCAACTCGCCGACGGACAGCGTCGCCCAGCCGAACGTCCAGCCGATGCCGAAGACCAGCGCGATCTCGCCGGCGATGGCGAGCCAGACGGAGCGGAGCATCACGATCAGCCCCGCGAGCACGGCGATCATCGCGATCACCTCGGCGTTGTGGCTGTCGCGATCGCTGGTGCGCATCTCGTCGGCATCCAGCGCCGGCCGGCCCGTCACGCCGGCGGTGAACTCATTGGCGAACGGCGGCATCGCCTCGCGGACGGCGGCGCGAATCGCCTCGACCGTCTCGGAGATCGCCGTCAGCGACGTGTAATCCTGTCGGTTGTAGACGCGAACGAGCATGACGAACTGCGACGGGTCGCTCTCGTTGGGGACGTAGTAGTAGCCCAGGCGCGACGGATCGGTCGCGCCCAGCGCCGCCAGATCCGGCACCTGTTTGCCGACTTTGAGAGGCTCGTCGCCGCTGCGCAGCGTGGTCACCCAGCTCCCGGCGACGGGACCGACAAAGCCGGCCGTCTCCTCATCCGCCGGCTGCGTGTTGAGCGCGGCGATGAAACGCTCGAGCGGCGTTTCCCCAAGGATGCGCGTCAGGATCGTCGGTCTCTCCGCCCAGAGCTTGGCGAGCGGGATGAAGCGCTTGATCTCCTCGAAGTTCTGCTTCACCAGCGTGGGATCGTCGAAGAGCAGCCCCTGTGCGCCGAGCTTGTCCACCGGCACTTTGCTATCGACGGACTTGACGTACTTGGTCAGCGCGGCGACGCGCGCGGTGATGGCATCGGCCAGCGCCGTCCAGCGCTCGACCGCCGGCGGATGCGCGCGGTCTTTCGCCTCGATCAGGACGTAGATCGCCTCGTTCTCGGGGAACTTCTCGACGTAGCGCAGGTAATCCTGGAAGAACGACACGTTCGGATCGAACAGCTTGTTCTGATCGGTCGAGATGTTGAGCTTCCACATCGCCAGGGCGACGCAGGCGGCGGCGAGCAGGAACGCGATCGTCAGCACCCGCTTGGGGTGCGTCACGACGTGCAGCACCGAGATCAGGAGAGAGCGATGGACGAGGCGCATGAGGTTACCGATTTCCACGCCGTGGATGGCAGACGCAAGTTGGGAGGGACCGGTGCGCGGAACGTCATGCCTTCATCGCGCGCTTCGCCAAGCCCAGGACGGTATCCCACGCCGTGCCGGGGAAACGTTGTGTTTCATCGAGCACATCCTGCATCGCGGCGAGGAACCAGTCCATGTCCTGCTTCGTCACCGTCATCGGCGGGAGGAACTTGATGACCTCCGTGTGATAGCCCGCCACCTGCGTGAGGATGCGGTGCTTCTGCAGCAGCGGGATGATGATCATCTGCCCGAACACGCCGAAGTTCAGCTTGTGCAGCATGTCCCAGGCCATCTTGAGCTTCAGCGATTCCCTGGGCCGCGCGAAGTCGATGCCGAACATCAGGCCTTTGCCGCGCACGTCGGTGACGAAGGGACAGCCCTTGCCGATCTCGCGCAGGCGGGTCATCGCGTACTCGCCCATGATCGCGGCGTTCTCGACGAGCTTGTCTTCCTCGATCACGTAGAGCGTCGCCAATGCCGCGGCCATCGCCAGATCATTCTGGCCGAAGGTGTTGGAGTGGACGACGCAGCGCTCCATCGAGTTGAAGACGCAGTCCATGACTTTGGCGGTGGTGATGATCGCGCCGACCGGAACGTATCCGCCGGACAGGATTTTCGAGCAGCAGACGATGTCGGGCTGAACGTCGGGCCAATGCTGGAAGCAGAACCATCGCCCGGTGCGCCCGAGACCCGTCTGGATCTCGTCGAGCACGAGCAGCGTGCCGTGCTTTTTGCAGATGCGCTGCGCCTCGGCAAGGTAGCCGTCTTTCACGACCTCGCACGATTTGCCCTGCACCGGCTCGACGATGAAGGCGGCGGCTTTCTTGCTCGCCAGCTCGCGCTCGAGGGCTTCGAGATCGTTGAACGGGACTTTCCGCGTGCCGGGCATCAGATCGCCGAAGCGCTCGCGGAAGAAGTCGGCGCCGTTCAGTGCCAATGATCCGGTCGTCAAACCGTGGAAGCCGTGGTCGCAATAGACGATCTCCTGCCGGCCGGTCGAGCAGCGCGCGAACTTGATCGCGCCTTCGACGCACTCGGCGCCGCTGTTGCAGAAGAAGACGCGCTCAAGGCCCGCGCCCGCGTGCGTGACTAGTCGTTCGGCGACGAGGCCGCTGAGCAGGCTGCACTCCATACGGACCAGGTTGGGCATGTCCTGGTCGATGAGCTGGCTCATGATCGCTTTCACCTTGGGGTGATTGCGACCGAGCGCGAACACGCCCCAGCCGGTGAGCAGGTCGAGATATTTGTTGCCCGCCGAATCCCAGAGGTAGCACCCTTCGCCGCGGGTGTAGCCCTTGTCGAAGCCGATCGTCCGGAGCATTTTGACGAAGACCGGATTGACGTGCTTCTCGTGAAGCTCGTACGCGCGTCCTTCGTGTTGTTTGAGCCAGCCTTTGAAGTCTTTGTGCATCCGTAAATCCTGCCCAACTTCTCCGCGAGCGGGTCGAGCCGCTTTTTAGCGCCGCTGTGACCAGCCCGTCATGCTGAGGTACTCCGAAGCATCTTCCTGCCGCACCCAGATCCTTCGGAGGACCTCAGGATGACAGCCGTCGCACGTCGCGCTTCTTTGGACACGCCGGGACAACCAGCGGCTCTCGACGTTCTCTGGGCCGGGACATGATAGCGGGCGATGCAGAATCGGGCACGTTTGCCGGGTTCTGCTCATCATGGTAGTTTGCCGCGCGAATGGTTGAGTCGACGGAACGCGGGGCCGAGCCCACTGTTAGCAACACAACGCTGCGCCGTCCGGTCATGCGAGAGCTGCCGGCGAAGGTCGCCGTTTCGCCAGTGGATGTCGCGCTCGATAAGGCGATCAACTGCCTCTTAGGCAAGCAGGATGCATCGGGCTTCTGGGTCGGCGAGCTGCAAGGCGACAGCATCCTCGAATCCGAATACATCCTGATCAAGTTCATCCTCGAGCACGATGCCGATCCCGAGCTGCCGCTGATCGCCAGCTACCTTCGCTCGCTCCAGATGCCCAACGGCGGATGGAACATGTACCCGGGCGGGAAGGCGGATCTGTCCGGCACCGTTAAGGCGTACTTCGCGCTGAAGCTGATGGGCCATCCGCCGCACGCGCCGCACATGATCAGGGCGCGCGAGCTGATCCTGTCGATGGGCGGCGCGGAAAAGTGCAACACGTTCAGCAAGTTCTTCTTCGCTTGTCTCGGGCAGATCAGTTTTGAGGCGTGTCCGAGCATCCCGCCGGAGATCGTCTTCCTGCCGAAGTGGTTCTACTTCAACCTGTATCACGTGTCGGCGTGGACGCGGACGATGATCCTGCCGCTCGGCATTGTCACGACGTTCCGCTACACGAGAAAGATTCCGTCCGAGAAGGGAATCGCGGAGCTTTACATCGATCGCGCCGCGGCGAATCGATTGAGCGCGACGCCGCCGAGCGGAATCCCGACGAACTGGAACCACTTCTTCCTGCGCGTCGATCAGTTGCTCAAGTGGTACGAGCAGTCGCCGATCGACTCGATCCGCCAGCGCGCGATGCAGGAGGCGGAGAAGTGGCTGCTGGAGCATCTCGACGGCTCGGAAGGACTCGGCGCGATCTTCCCGCCGATGGTTTACATCCTGGTCGTCTTCCGCATCCTCGGTTATCCGGACGACCACCCGCGCGTCGTCGCGGCTCACAAGCACCTACACGATTTCTTCATCCGCGAGGGTGACAAGATTCGGATTCAGCCGTGTCTTTCGCCTGTGTGGGACACCGGCATCGCGCTGCACGCGCTGGCGGAATCGGGGATGGACGTCGATCAAGATTCGGCGCTGCGCGCGACGCAATGGCTCTTGTCGAAGGAGTGCAAGTTCGCCTCGGACTGGAGGAAGAATTGTCCGGACGCTCCGGTCGGCGGATGGTTCTTCGAATTCGAGAACCCGCACTACCCGGATGTCGACGACACCGCGATGGTGACGATGGCGCTGAAAAGACTGGGCGGGCTTGCCGCTTCAGCGGCAACGCAGCGCGGCGTCGACTGGCTCCTCGCGATGCAAAACGACGACGGCGGCTGGGCGGCGTTCGACAAGACCAGGGACCGTCCGATCCTGGAAAAAATCCCGTTCGCCGATCACAACGCGATGCAGGACCCTTCCTGTCCCGACATCACCGGCCGCGTGCTCGAGTGTCTGGGCCACTGCGGGTTCGCCGCATCCGATCCGATCGTGCGGCGCGCGATCGGCTACATCCAATCGCAGCAGGATTCGAGCGGCGCGTGGTGGGGACGCTGGGGCGTCAACTTCATCTACGGCACGTGGCAGGTGCTCACTGGCTTGCGATCGGTCGGCGAAGACATGACGCGCGACTACGTCCGCCGCGCGACCGACTGGCTGCTCTCCGTGCAGAAGCCCGATGGCTCCTTTGGGGAAACCGCCGACAGCTACGAAGACCCATTACTCAAGGGCACCGGCGAATCGACCGCGTCGCAAACCGCCTGGGGCGCGATGGCGCTGATGGCATCGCAGGGCCCGCGGCACGACGCCGTCGTCCGCGCGCTCGATTGGCTCATCGCCAATCAGGACGCCGACGGCAACTGGACGGAGAACTTCTATACCGGCACCGGATTCCCGAAGGTGTTCTATCTTAAGTATCACCTCTACCGGCTGTACTTCCCGATCACGGCGCTGGCGCGTTATCGGCGGCTGATGGCGCAGGTGTAGATCGTGGCACGGGCGCCTCGCCCGTGCGCTGGCGGCTATAGCCGCGATTCACGGGCGAGGCGCCCGTGCCACGTAAAGACAACGCTAATCCAGCTTCTCGGGATCCAGGCGGATGTTGGTCTCCCCCGCCGCCTTCTTGGCTTGATACTTCTTCACCCAGGTCTCAAAACTTTTGCCGGCGGCGGTGTCCCGGCCGGTGAATTCAAGCCGCGCGATCTGCGCGTAGCGAATCGCGCGCTTCTCGTCGCGATCTTTGGGGATCAGGCGGACGATTGAGTCATCGAGCGTCTTGCCGTCGCGGCGATCGAAGACGTATCCCTCAACCTTCGCGCCGTCCTTCAGCGTGATCGTCACGTCGCCGCGATAATCGAACGCCTTCTCCAGCGCGACGCGGACCTCTTCGTCGCTCGCCAGCGGCGGAATCCATCCCTCGAGGTTCTCGTGCACCACGCCGAGCGCGACTTCGTCGGCGTCAAACGGGTGAGCTTTGCTTTCCTGTGGCATGATGGATCAAACGCGCGTCGCGTCCTGCCGCGATTGCACCGCGGTCGGTGAAACCGTCACCTGCACCAGCCCGAGATGACTCGCCGGCACGCTCTTCTCTTCCAGCGCCTCCAGCGCCGCGCGGTCCGCATAATTGCCCGCGAACATGGTCGCGCGGATCGTCGCGAACAAACCTTTGATCGAGCTGAACGTGTCGTCCACCGCGCTGGCTTCGTAGCCGCTGTGCACCATGCAGTTGGCGCACTTGGGATTGCCGCTCTCGGTGCCGTACTTCTCCCACGCCGTCGATTGCATCAGCTCGTCGAACGTGTCGGCGTAGCCGTCGGCGAGCAGGTAGCACGGCTTCTGCCAGCCGAAGATGTTGAACGTCGGCATACCCCACGGCGTGCAGGCGTAGTGCCGCTTGCCCATCAGGTATTCGAGGAACAGCGGCGACTGATTGAACTGCCAGCTCTTTTTGCGGTTGGCCAGGATCTTGTTGAACAGCTTGCGCGTCTTTGATTTGCCGAGGAAATGCTGCTGATCCGGCGCCTTGTTGTACGAGTAGCCGGGCGAGAGCATCATCCCTTCGACGCCCAGCGCCATCATCTCGTCGAAGAACGCGCGAACGCTCTTGGCGTCGGCGCCGTCGAAGAGTGTCGTGTTCGTGGTCACGCGGAAGCCGCGCCTCACCGCTTCCTTCACTCCCTCGACCGCGATGTCGTATCCGCCCTCGCGGCAGACGGCGAAATCGTGGTGCTCCTTCTGCCCGTCCATGTGCACGCTGAACGTGAGATATCGGCTGGGCGTGAAGAGGTCGATCTTCTCCTTCAGCAGCAGCGCGTTGGTGCAGAGGTAGACGTATTTCTTCCGCGCGACCAGGCCTTCGACGATCTCCTTGATCTGCGGGTGCATCAGCGGCTCGCCGCCGGGGATGCTCACCATCGGGGCGCCGCATTCGTCGACCGCTTTGAAGCATTGCTCCGGCGTGAGCTGCTTCTTGAGGATGTGCGCGGGGTACTGGATTTTCCCGCAGCCCGCGCAGGCGAGATTGCAGCGGAAGAGCGGCTCGAGCATGAGCACGAGCGGATAGCGCTTGCGTCGAGCGAGCTTTTGTTTGACGACGTAGCTCGCGACGGTCCACATCTGCGCTACGGGGACGGGCATTGCGGGGATACTCCTTCGCGGATCGAGTGCGGCGGAATGATAGCCGATGATGGCGATTTCGTACAATCGGGCCGAAGTGGAAGCTATACCACTGATCCTGACGGCACTGCGCTATGAAGCGAGCGCGATATCGCGTTGGACCCGTGAGCGCGTCGAGGTGATCGGAATACGAGGATCGCTGTTGCCGCGAATCGACCTGGCCGGTGTTAGTGCGATCGTGCTTGCCGGGCTCGCTGGAGCGCTGGATCCGTCGCTCGCGGTCGGCGATGTCATCGTCGATGAGCGATCGACGTTCGATGTGCTGAGCAATCTGCCGCGCCGGCGGATTCATACGGCAAAGGAGATGATCTGCACGGCCGCGGACAAGGCGGCGTTGTTCCGATCGACCGGCGCGGCGGCCGTGGACATGGAAGCGGACGCCGTTTTCGCGCTGGCGGCCGAGCGCAAGCTCCCCTGCCTGCACGTCCGCGCCATCAGCGACGCCGCCGATCACGCGATCGATCCGGCGGTGTTTCGGTTGACCGATTCGTCCGGGAACGTCCGACCGACGGCGCTGGCGCTGGAACTGCTTCGCAGGCCGACGCTCGTCGCCGGGCTGACGCGACTTCGATCGCGCTCGAAGCTCGCGCTGCGCAACCTTTGCGACGCGCTGAATCAACTCGGCAGCGCTTCGGAAAAGAACCTCAACCAGTTGCCGTAGAAGATTGCGGCGACGTCGGCATCGCCGTACCCGCGCGACTTCAGAACACCTTGCATCTTCTGCAGGTCCGCGACCGAATCGATGCCGGCGGGACATTGCTCGGTCCCGAACCCGCCGTCGATATCGCTGCCGATCCCGACGTGCTTGCAGTTGCCGGCGAGCTGGCAGATGTGATCGACGTGATCGGCGACGGCTGCGAGCGTGACTGAATCGCGCGGCGTGACGCCGCGCTGGTAGTTCGGGTGCAGCATCCACGCGTCGAAGGCGATGCCGATCACCGCGTCGCGCTGAAGCAGGAGGTTGATCTGCTCGTCGGAAAACTGCCGATCGCCGGGCACGAGCGCGCGGCAGTTGTTGTGACTGGCCAGCACGCGTCCGCCGAAACGATCGAGCACCGAATAAAAGCCCGGCTCCGCGCAATGCGTGAGATCGACGATCATGCCGACGCGCTCGAACGCGCGGAGCAGTTCGACGCCGGCGGGCGTGAGATCGCCCGCCTCGCCGGTGCCCATCGCGTAGCGGCCCTGCCCGTAGTGGGCCATGCCGACGCAGCGCAGGCCGGCCTCCCACCACTGCGGAACCGCGTCGGGCGAGACGATCGGATCGGCGCCTTCCATCGCGACGATCACCCCGGCGCCGCGCGCGGCTTCGACGTGGCGACGGAACGCTTGTGCATCCTTGAGAAGCTCGATCTCGCCCTGCCGCGCCAGCTCGCGGTAATAGGCGAGTTGGCCGATCGCGATGGCGTGCGCGATCTCCGGCGAGGCGACGTCGAGATCGCGCCGGCGATGTCCTTCCGGCGGGCGAACGTTGGGCTTGCAGCGCGCGAGCAGCGTGCCAAGGCAAGCGACGATCTTCCCCCGCCGCAGCTCCGGGAGCGACACGGCGGCGCGTCCGCGCGCGGGCGTGTCGGTCATGTGCTTCTCGGCGGCGTTGAGCTGATCGAGCGGCAGCCGAAGGTCGCGGTTCCAGGAGAGCGCGTTCCAGGCGAGATCGAGATGGGCGTCGATGATCGGCGGCATGTGGAAAGTGACGCGCGACAATCATGTCATCCCGAGCGGTACTCCGCGGGGGATCTCGGTGACGAGCGGCGTCCGAGATCCCTCGGAGTACCTCGGGATGACATTTGGCGGCGGCGTCGGACGGGTTACCGGATGCTCACGACGGCCCCGTCGCGTTGCGACTGAAGCGCCGCGGTGAACAGCCGATGACTCATCGCCGTCTCCTCCGGCGTGACGCAGCCGGCGAAATGTTTGAGCGGCTTGCCGTCCACCAGCTCGTGCAGGAACGCCGCCCACATCTGCAGGAAACAGTCGGGGAAGCCGAACTCGAAGTTCGCGCCGGTGATCGTCTTGAACGGCGGCTCGTAGCCCACCTGGATGCGCTGCCAGATCTGATCGCCGCCGGGCGTGTACTTCAAAATCTCGAGCACCTTCGGCTCGCGCGTGGACCAGCGGGCGGATGCCTGCGTCCCGTAGATTTCGAGGTACCAGGTGTTGCGCTCGCCGGGCGCGATGCGGAACGTTTTCAACGTCCACGGGAAGACGTTGCCGCTCGCGTCGCGCGTCTCGGAGAGCAGCGTCGCGTTGTCCCACGTCTCGCATGGCACGACGTTGCCCTTGCCGTCCGGTCGGCGCGGCATGATGTTCGACAGGATCGCTCGGACGTTGCCCGGAATCCATCCCGCGCGGAACGGCACGTGGCAGACGTGCATGCCCAGATCGCCCATGCACCCGTACTCACCGTTGGTCGCGATCTGCCGCTTCCAGTTGATCGGCTTGTTGGGGTCGAGATCGCTGGAGTGGAGGAAGCCGGTCTTCACTTCGATGATTTTTCCAAACGCGCCGGCGTCGATCAGGTCACACACCTTCTGCGCGCCGGGATAGAACGGAAACTCCGACGAGCAGCGGACGAAGACGTCGGGATGCTCGCGACACGCGGCGAGGATCGCGCTATTGGCGCGCTGGTCAATCCCGAAAGGCTTCTCGCCCATCAGGTGCCTGCCCGCCTCGATCGCGGCGACGTACGTCTCGGCGTGCAGGTCGTGCGGGACGGCGATGTAGACGGCATCAACGGCGTCGTTCTTCAGCACCTCGCGCCAATCAGTGGTCGTCTGCTTGATCGACGGAAAATTCGACGTGAACCAGTCGAAGGATTCAGGCGTGCGGCTGGCGAGGGCGACGATTTGGATCTTTGCCGGCGCGTCGAGCAGCGTCGGCCAACGCGCGACGGCGGACGCGAACTCGCGACCCATCAACCCCCCGCCGATGATCGCGAAGCGCACCGTTTTCATTCGTAGCATGGCCGTCTCGGCCATGCCCTTTCCCGCGGCGAAACCGCATGGGCGAGACGCCCATGCTACGGTTTAGAAGCCGAGCTCCTTTTCCGTCTCCCCGATCGCCTCGTCGATGATGTCGAGGCCTTTCATCAGGCACTCGTCCTCCATCACGACCGGCGGGCTCATTCGCAGGATGTGGCCGGCGGGGATCCACGCCAGGCCTTTCTGGAAGGCCTTCTGGTAAACCAGCTCGCCGGCGCGGTTGAGCGGCTCTTTGGTCGCGCGATCGGCGACCAGCTCGATGCCCATCAGGCAGCCCTTGGCGCGGACGTCGCCGATGATCTTGTGCTCGTTCATCATCCGCTTCATGCGCTTGAGCGCGAGCTCGCCCAGGTGCGTCGAGCGCTCGAGCAGGTTTTCTTCCTCGATGACTTCGGTCGACGCCAGCGCCGCGGCACACGCCATCGGGTTGCCGCCGTAGCTGCTGCTGGCGGAGATTTTTTCGAAGCTCTCCTTCCAGCGTTCGCGCACGGCGACGCAGGTGACGGGAAAGCCGTTGCCGAAACCTTTGCCGATCGAGACCACGTCGGGCACGACGTTCCAGTGCTCGCAGGCGAGCCACTTGCCGGTGCGCGCCCAGCTCGTGAGCACCTCGTCGGCCATGAACAGGATCTTCCGCTCGTCGCAGAACGCGCGGAGCTTGGGGAAGAAATCGTCCGGCGGCATGACGCTGCCGCCCCAGCCCTGGATCGGCTCGAGCACGAAGCCGGCGACGTCGTTCACCGTCGCGCGGTCGATGTACTCGGCGTAGAACTCGAGGTACTTGTCGGTGTCGATGGTCACGCCGTCGGACTTCGTCCAGTGCGGCCGATACGGATTGGGCCGCGGGACCATGTGCATCCCCGGCGCGCGCACGCGGCCGTAGACGGCCGAGCGGATCTCCGCCAGCGACACGGCGCCGTACGTCTTGCCGTGGAAGTCGTAGAAGCAGGAGATCAGCTCGTTCTTTCCGGAGGCGGCACGCAGCACGCGCATGCCCGCTTCCACCGCCGCCGTCCCCGCGTCGTAGAACTGAAACGACGTCAGATCGCCGGGCAAGACTTCGGCGAGCTTCTCGCACAGGCGCGTCTTGATCTCGGTCGTGAAATCGTGCGCGTTCATCAGGCGATGCGCGTACTTCGCGACCGCTTCGCTGACTTTCGGATGGCAGTGGCCCAGCGTCGTGACGTAGATGCCGGAGGAAAAATCGATGTACTTGTTGCCGTCGGCGTCAACGAGCACGCAGCCGTGGCCGGAATCGAACGCGACCGGGAAAAGCTTCACCTGGCCCGACAAACCCCTGAAGTGCTTCGTGCAGCGCGCGTGCAGCTCGCGCGACCTGGGGCCCGGGGCGGGGACGCGCATGTGCGGGACCTTCGCGAGGTCCACGTGGGCCCAGTACTTGGTCGTCGGCGGCGGAGTTGGCGCGTTGAGCGTCGTCATGATTGTGGGGGAAGCGAATTAGTACCCTTTATCCCAGTTCGGCTCAATGTTCATTGCCGCTGTTTCAGAGACGTAGACATTGGTCGGAAGTTTTTGCAGCAAAGATCCGGGAATCTTCGGCGTGACCGGGCCGTGCAGGCAAAGACGCGTCGTCAGCCGCTGCCAGCTTGTCGCCGTTTGGTGAACGCCCAGCGCGTGCGTATCGTGCCGGTTTTTCGCCTCGACGACCTGTGCAGGGCCGATCGTCGCGGATTTGGGCGGCACCGCGCTGAGGTCGCCGCTCATCCCGAAGCTGCCGTGCAGCGAGTTCTGCGCCAACGTGAACGGCGAGAGCGTGCAGACGCGCGGGCCCATCTTCATCCACTCGTCCAGCGGCGCATCGAACTCCGGCGCATCGGGCTCGACGAAGGCGATGTGCCCCGTCCATCCCGGCCCGCTGTAGCAGATGTCCGCCCCGCCGAGGTCCGTGATCATCTTTCCGTAATCTTTGATGTTCTGGTTGGTGAAGACATGGACTTGTTTCTCCGGCATGCGCAGCTCCGGATCGAGAGACGCCACGAAGTTCTTCTTCATTGCATGGCCGAAGCCGAACTCCCAGGTGTCGGGCGCGATCTCGCCTTTTTCATTCGCGTATTCGTCCATCGCGAAGAGGTGCAGGTGCCTGCAATCCTGCCGCAGGTTGTTGAGCACGCGCGCGACCTGGCGATAGAGGGGAACAGGGTTGGGCAGGATCATCACGAGCGGCCGGCCCTCATCAGCCGCCCGCGTGATCCGCCCAACCATGTCAGCGAGGAAAATGAAGGGGACGTCCGCGTCTTTGACGACGCGGATCTTGAACTGCGGATTGGGGTGCTTGTCGATGTCCTCGCGCTTGATGGCGCGGCAGCGCTTGATCGCCTCGACGTCGCGGAACGGCACGTATTGTGACGGCTCGTAGCGGAATTCACCCATGATGCACGGCCTCTCGCGCGTCTCTGGCTTCGGCCGATCCGGCATAGATGATGTTGACGCCCGCCGAGCGGAGCTGGCTGACGATCTCATTGTCATCACCGGCGTCGGTGATCAGCCCGGCCCAGTGGGATGCGTTGCCGAATGAGATCAGCGCCTTTCGGCCGAGCTTCGTGTGATCCGCGACGACGTAGGTCTTGCCCGCCGCCTTCACCATCTTCTGAAGCATCTTCGCCACCGAGAGCGAGGCGTTGTAGACGTTGCCGTCGGCGTCGATGCCGTCGGCGCCGACGAAGGCGATGTCCGCGCGGAGCGTGTCGAGGTTCGACTCGGTGAGCGGCCCTTCCAGGTCCGGCGCCTCGCGGCGGACGAACCCGCCGAGCAGCAGCGTCTCCACGCCGGGCGCCTGCTGCATGGTCGAGGCGATCGGGAGCGAGGTGGTGATGATCGTCAGGGCGGTGCGGTTGGTGAGCTGGCGTGCGAGGGCGAGCGTGGTGCTGCCGGAGTCGAGCATGATCGACTGCCCGTCGCCGACGAGCTTCGCCGCCTCGGCGCCGATCTGGTCCTTCGCCTCCGGCTCGATCTGGGATTTGCGGAGGAATTGGAACTCGAACGACACCCGGCTCGCCGGCGCCGCGCCGCCGTGCGTGCGGACGACTTGACCTTCATCCGCCAGGCGCGTGAGCATCCGGCGGATGGTCATGTCGCTGACGTTGCAGGCGCGGGCGAGGTCGTCGACCGAGCATTCCCCCCGCTCCCGCAGCATCTGCAGGATCAACCGGCGGCGGGACGTTTGAATTTTGTTCATTTGATGTCGCCTTCTGTGCGAAATGATATCGTAGTGTGCGATGGCTGGGAAACAAATGCAAATCTCTGCCGGAACCGCGGCGGTCGAAATCACGCCTCAACAGTCCATTTTCCTGGCCGGATACCCCCACGTCGGGCGCGACAGCACCGGGATTCATGACCCACTCTTGAGCTCGGCACTCTGCCTGGAATCCGGCGGGACGCGAGTTCTGATCATCGGGAACGACATCATTTACCTGTCGAGGCAGTCGGTGATGCGCGTGCGCAAGCGCATCGCGCATCAGACCGGTGTGCCGGCGGAGAACATCCTGGTCTCGGCGACGCACACGCACTCGGGGCCGAAGATGCTCGACCCGATCGCGACTCAAGATGACCAGGCGGTGCCGAAGGCGGATGTCGCTTATATCGCGTTCGTAGAAGATGCAATTGTCGAGGCGGCGACGCGCGCGACGGGGCGGATGACGCCGGCGGAGGTTGGGCTCGCCGTCGCGGACGCGACCGGCGTCGGCACGAACCGGCGCGATCCGAACGGGCCGCGCGATCTCGACGTGCCGGTGATGGTCGTGCGCGATCTCGAACGCCACAAGCCGATCGCGGCGATGATGGCCTGCTCGATGCACCCGACGGTGCTGCACGAGGACTCGACGTTGGTCAGCGGCGATTTTCCCGGGCTGGCGCGGATTCAACTTCAGAAGAACGTGCTCGGCGAAGAGTGCGTGGTGCTCTATCACACCGGCCCGGCGGGAAATCAGAGCCCGCGGCACGTGACCAAGGCGAACACGTTCGACGAAGCCGAGCGGCTCGGCAAGATCCTGGCCGGCGCGGCGACGAAGGCAATCGCGTCGATCGAATATCGCCACGTCGCATCAATCGAATGCCGGCACGCGAACCTGACGCTGCCGCTGCGATCGTTCCCGAACGAGATCGACGCGCGCGAGCGACTAAGGCGCGCCGTGGCGCGGTTAGAGCAGCTCAAGCGCGAGAACGCGCCGCGCACGGCGATCCGAACGGCGGAAGTCGACTGGTTCGGCGCGCAGGAGACGCTGACGCTCGCCCGCGCGGCGGCGGAAGGTCGCGTCGCGCAGGCGGCAAACGCGGTCATGCCCGCCGAGGTGCAGGCGATCACGATCGGCCCGTGGACCTTCGTCGCCTGGCCCGGCGAGATGTTCATCGAGTTCGCGCTGGAGGTTAAAAGACGGCGGCCGAACACCTTCATCATCTCCTACGCCAACGGCGAGCTTCAGGGCTATCTCGTCACCCGCGCGGCGGCGGAAGAAGGCGGTTACGAATCGCAGAACGCGATCTTCAAAAGCCCCGAAAGCGGCGAAATGCTGGTAAAAACGAC
The DNA here is from genome assembly GCA_025936175.1 of Phycisphaerae bacterium. Lineage (GTDB taxonomy): Bacteria > Planctomycetota > Phycisphaerae > Tepidisphaerales > Tepidisphaeraceae > JAICTV01. Next base: position 13,911 of record JAICTV010000012.1, on the reverse strand, counting down.
GCTGGAACTGCTGACGTCACAATGATCACGTGGCACGGGCGGCTCGTCCGTGTTTCCCTGTCAATCACGGGCGAGGCGCCCGTGCCACGAATGAAATTCCTCACCTTCGATCTCGGCACAACGCTCTACAAGGTGGCGCTGTTTGACGAGACGGGGAAGATGCTGGCGCTGCAGCGCGTCACGCCGCAGGTGCTGCATCCGAAGCCCGACTGGTGGGAGATGGATCCGCGGACATTTCGTCAGGCGCTGCTGGAAGCGGCGCGGGCGCTGCGCGAGAAAGTTGGCGCGTTCGATGACGTCGCGGCGGTCTCGTTCGCGACGCAGGCGAACAGCTTTGTTCTGCTGGACGAACACGACGAGGCGCTGATGCCGATCGTCCTCTGGCCGGACCAACGGGCGGCGGAGCTTCGCGACGAGATGGAATCGATCTCGCAACTTCCGGAGTTTCAGCAGCGCACCGGGATGCCGCGCTTGAGTCCCGGGCTGGCACTGGCGAAGGTGCTGCGATGGAAGCAGACGAATGCGCGGATGCTGGAACAAACCAAACGCCTTTGCTACCTCAGCGACCTGTTCACGCTGTGGATGACCGGCCGGCATGCAACCGAAGGCGGCGTCGCGGGGATCAGCGGCGCGATGGACGTCAAGGCGTTTGGCTGGTGGGACGAGATGCTCGCGCGGATCGGGATGCGGATGGATCAGATGCCGCCCGTCTCGCGCGCGGGCACCGAGCTTGGGGCGTTGCGAAACGAAGTAGCGGCGGAAATGGGTCTGCCTTCGTCATGTCGCTTCGTCGTCGGGACCCTCGACCAGTACGCCGGCGCGATCGGGACCGGGACGACCGAATCGGCACGTGTGTGCGAGACGACCGGGACCGTGCTGGCGGCGGTGCGGTGCTCGGATCGATTCGAAGACCGACCCGAGATTTTTCAGGGTCCCGCGTTCCGCGCCCATCGGTTCTTCCAGATGAGCTTCTCCAGCACATCGGCGAACCTGCTCGAGTGGTATCGCAACTCGCTGCCGGATCGGCCGAGCTTCGAGAAGCTGACCCAACTCGCTGAAGCGGCGTCGGCATCGGATCTGGTTATCGAGCCATACGACGATCGCGGATCGATCGAGAAGTCGTTTCGAAATGTTCGGCCGGAGCACACGTCGGGACAGGTCGTGCGCGCGATCATGTTCTCGGTCGCGCAGGCGTTGAATCGGCAGGTCGAGCAACTGTGCGGTAATGATCGCCCCAGCGAAATCCGCTCGGCGGGCGGCGCGGCGAAGAATGATTTCTGGCTGCAGATGAAGGCGGACGTGCTCGGTGTGCCCTTCGTCGCGATGGAATGCGAGGAGCCGACGAGCCTTGGTGCGGCAATTCTTGCGGCGTCCGCTTGCGGGCGGGGAAGCGTGGAAGCACTTGCGAATCGCTGGGCTCGCCCGCGAAAACGGTTTGAACCGCGTCACAACGGCGTCAAATAAGACGCGGTATGAGATGACAGGCGAGCGGATCGGCACGCCCTTCAGGGATGAAGAGGATCGGCGTAGTCATCGTTTCTCTTGCGCTTGTCGGCGCCGCGCGCGCTGCCGACGCGCCGCCGTCCGCGCTGCCCCCGCTCCCTGCGCCCTCTCCCGCCGGCGTCGAATTCTTTGAGTCGAAGATCCGCCCGGTCCTCGTCGAGCAATGCTACAAGTGTCACAGCGCGGGCGCCGAGAAGCTCAAGGGCAAACTGCATCTCGACACGCGCGAAGGCATTCTCAAGGGAGGCGAATCGGATCTGCCGGCGGTCGTGCCGGGGAATCTCGACGACAGCACGCTGATCCGCGCGATCCGCTACGAGGACGAAGGCCTGCGCATGCCGCCGAAGCAGAAGCTCACCGGCGAGCAGGTCGCGGCGTTCGAGACCTGGGTGAAGATGGGGGCGCCGTATCCCGCGACCGCGACAGTCGCCGCCGCCGCACCTGCTCAGCAACCGGCGTCGCGACCTGTTGCGATGACGTTGGAGGAGGGAAGGAAGTTCTGGAGCTTTGTTCCGCCGAAAAAATCGGCGGTGCCCGACATCCGTGGCTTGGGCGTCCCGCCCGAGCAATCGCGGCGGCCAGCCGCGCCGGATGGAAAAGACGCCGCTCCGCCCGGCCGCTCGGGCGAGACGCCCAAGCCACGTGAAGCGGCGACGCCGCCGCAAAGCGCGATCGATCGTTTCATTCTGGCGAAGCTTGAAGAGAAGCAATTGTTGCCCGCGCCGCCGGCCGACAAACGAACGCTCATCCGTCGCGCGACGTTCGACGTGACAGGTCTGCCGCCGACGATTTCTGAGATCGAAGCGTTCGAGAAGGACTCGTCGCCCGATGCATTTGATAAAGTGATCGACCGTCTGCTCGCTTCGCCGCGTTACGGCGAGCGCTGGGGGCGATACTGGCTCGACGTCGCGCGCTACGCCGACACCAAGGGATACGTTTTTGAGGAAGAGCGGCGCTACGCGTTCTCGTACACGTACCGTGACTGGGTCGTCCGCGCGCTCAACGAAGACCTGCCGTACGATCAGTTTCTGATCCAACAGATCGCGGCGGACCGTCTCGATCTCGGCGCCGACAAACGCCCGCTGGCGGCGCTGGGTTTCCTCACGCTGGGCCGGCGGTTTCTCAACAGCCAGCCGGACATCATCGACGATCGCATCGACGTCGTCTGCCGGGGGACGATGGCCCTGACCGTGAGCTGCGCGCGCTGTCACGATCACAAGTACGATCCCATTCCGACGGCAGACTACTATTCACTGTACGGCGTGTTCGCGAGCTCGCGCGAGCCGGCGGAGCTGCCGCTCATCGGCGGGGTGCCGCCCGCGCAGGCGGCGGAGTTCGAAAAAGAGCTCGCGAAGCGAAAAGACGATCTGGCGACGTGGGAGAAGAAGCGGTTCGACGAGAGCGTCGCGTTCATCCACACGCCAGAGGTTCTCGCGAAGTATCTGGTGGCCGCGCAGAAGGCGGTCGCGCCGCACCCGATTTCCGAGGAGTTTGAAGTCGTCGATGACACCAAGGGCTTGAGCCCGTGGATGACGCGCCGGTGGGAGGCGTATCTCAAATCCGCCGCCGATCGCAAGGACGATGTCTTTGCGATCTGGCGGCGGTTCGCGGCGATCGCGCCGAAGGATTTCGCCGCGAAGACGGCAAGCGTGACGGAGGAGTGCCGCGCGGCGCAGACGGAGAACCCGATCGTCGCGCGCTTCGTCGTCGGGACAGCATTGCCTCCGCCGAAGTCGATGACGGAGATCGCCACGCGATACGCCGCCGCTTTGCTCGCGTTCGACGCGGCCGATCCGCATCCCGATCCCGCGATCGAGCAGGTGCGATCGGTCCTGCGTTCCGGCGATTCGGCCTACAGCATTCAGCTCGCCGACGCGCAGCACCTCTTCGGCAACGTCGATCGGATGAAGCGACGATCGCTGCAGGCGGCGATCGATACGCTCGTGGCGACGCATCCGGGGAGCCCGCAGCGCGCGATGGCGATGGAAGACCTGCCGCAGCCGGTCGAACCGCACATCTTCATGCGCGGCAACGCCGCCAACGTCGGCAAGGAAGTGCCGCGACAGTTTCCGGCGATCCTCACGCCGCCGGGCGTCGAGCGCAAAGCGTTCACGCAAGGCAGCGGCCGACTGGAACTCGCGAAGCTCATCGCCAGCAAGGAAAACCCGCTCACCGCGCGCGTGATCGTGAATCGCGTCTGGCAGCATCATTTCGGCTTCGGCCTGGTGCGCACGCCCAGCGACTTCGGAACGCGCGGGGCGCCGCCGACGCATCCCGAGCTGCTCGACTGGCTCGCGCGTACGCTGGTCGATGACGACGGGTGGTCGCTGAAGAAGCTGCACAAGCGGATCATGCTCTCGGCGGCGTATCAGCAGTCGAGCGTGGACGACAATGCGGCCGCGCGGCAGATCGATCCCGAGAACCGGCTGCTGTGGCACTTCAACCCGCAGCGGCTGGACTTCGAATCGCTGCGCGATTCACTCCTCGCGACGGCGGGAACGCTGGATCTGACGATGGGCGGGCGCTCGGTGGACATCTTCGCCGAGCCGTTCATCCCGCGGCGCTCGGTTTACGCGTTTGTCGATCGACAGAATCTCCCCGGCACGTTCCGCACGTTTGATTTTGCGAGTCCCGATTCGACGAGCGCGCAGCGATTCACCACGTCAGTCCCGCAGCAGGCGCTGTACATGATGAACAGCCCGTTCGTGATCGAGCAGGCGAAGAAGCTCGCGGCGCGCGGGGAGATCTCGGGCGCCGGGAATCCACCGAAGCGCGTCGAGCAGCTCTATCGCTGCGCGCTCGGCCGCGAGCCGACGAAAGAGGAGATCGATCTCGGCACCAGGTTCGTCGTCAACGAAGAAGCGCAAACGACAACGACGATCGCGGCCAAGCCCACGTCGTGGAGCTATGGCTTTGGGCTCTTTGACGAAAGGGCGCAGCATCTGGCGAATTTCTATCCGCTCCCCGTTTACACCGGCTCGGTATGGCAGGGCGCGGAAAAGCTTCCCGCGCCGCAGACGGGCTGGGCGATGCTCACCGCCGCCGGCGGGCACGCGGGCAGCGATCAGGCGCACGCGACGGTCCGCCGCTGGACCGCCCCGCGCGATTGCACCGTCACCGTGGACGGCACGCTGGTTCATCCCGCCAAGGAAGGCGACGGGGTGCGCGCGCGTCTCATCAGCACGCACGATGGCCTGCTGGCGAGCTGGCTGGTGCACCATAAATCCGCGCAGACGCGCGTGACGTCGATCGCGATGAAGCAAGGCGAGACGATCGACTTCGTGATCGACTGCGGCCCGCGCGGCGATTTCACCTACGACTCGTTCGAGTGGAAAGTCACGTTAACGAAGGAGCCGAGCCCGGATGCCGCGGCCGGCGACGACGCCGGCGGATCCTGGAGCTCCGCCGGTGAATTCACCGGCCCGGATCCGAAGCCGCCCACCCCGCTGAATGCGTGGGAGAAGTACGCGCAGGTGCTGCTGATGTCCAACGAGTTCGCGTTTGTGGAATGAGGAGAAGCCATGTCCCTTTACGATCACCGCCCTCGTCCTCACGACGCGCAGCTCTCGCGGCGGCAACTGCTCTGCAAGTGCGGGATGGGGATGGGCGCGCTGGCGCTGGCGCAGTTGATGACGCAGACGGGACTCGCCGCGCCGCTCGCGTCGGCGAACGCGCCGATCAACCCGCTTCTGCCGAAACCGCCGCAGTTTCCCGGCAAAGCCAAGCGCGTCATCCACCTGTTCATGAACGGCGGGCCGTCGCAGGTGGACACGTTCGATCCCAAGCCGATGCTCGACAAATACGCCGGCAAGACGCTGCCCGGCGATTACCTGCCGACCGAGCGAAAGACCGGCGCGGCAATGGCGTCGCCGTTCAAGTTCAAGAAGCGCGGGAAGAGCGGGATCGAGATCAGCGATTTGTTTCCGCACGTCGCCGAGAGCGCCGACGAGCTGTGCGTCATCCGCTCGATGCACGCCGACGTGCCGAATCATGAGCCCTCCCTGCTGCTGATGAACTGCGGCGAAGCACGCATGATCCGCCCGAGCATGGGATCGTGGGTGACGTACGGTTTAGGAAGCGAGAACCAGAACCTGCCCGGCTTCGTCGTGATGTGCCCGGGCGGATACCCGATCCAGGAATCGCAGAACTGGCAGGCGGGTTTTCTGCCCGGCGCGTACCAGGGCACGTACATCGACACGCAGCACACGCAGCTCAGTGAGCTGATCGAGCACATCAAGTCATCGAGCGCGACGCCGCAGGAGCAGCGTCGTCAGCTCGATCTGCTGCAGCAGCTCAATCGCGGATTGGAAGCGCGGCGCGGCGGAAGTGATCCGACGATGGACGCGCGCATCCAGTCCTTCGAGCTCGCCTATCGAATGCAGATGGACGCGGCGGATGCGTTCGACGTCTCGCGCGAGCCTCTGAACATCCGCCAGATGTACGGCGACAACGTGCAAGGAAGACAAATGCTGATCGCCCGCCGGCTGCTCGAGCGCGGCGTGCGGTTCGTGCAGGTCTGGCACGGCGCCGGCCAGCCGTGGGACAGTCACGACGATCTCGAGGTCAACCACCGCCGCCTCGCCACCGAGTGCGATCAACCGATCGGCGCGCTGCTGAAGGATTTGAAGCAGCGCGGGATGCTGGACGACACGCTGGTGATCTGGGGCGGCGAGTTCGGTCGCACGCCGACGGTCGAGCTGGCGCAACCCGGCTCGAATGCCGGCCACGTCAATGGCCGCGACCACAACCACTACGGATTTTCCATGTGGCTCGCGGGCGGCGGGGTCAAAGGCGGTCACGTTCACGGCGCGACCGACGACTTCGGCTTCCGCGCCGCAGAAGATCCCGTCCACGTCCACGACCTTCACGCGACGATCCTCCACCTGCTCGGCTTCGACCACGAGCGGTTCACTTACCGCTATGCCGGCCGCGATTTCCGCCTGACCGACGTCAGCGGCAACGTCGTTCGCGACATTCTCGCATAAGGTCCGACGCAAGTTTTTGTTGCTTCGCATACCGCCGCGGCTTAGCCTTTGCGCCCGTCACATCTTGCGCATCGATCGGGTCGGCACGGGACCGCGCGAAGGTCCCTGGAGGGTGGTCATGTCGAGAGCGAGCCATCGGCGTTCGTGGCGGACGGCGGCACTGTTGACCGCGGCGGCGCTCGGCGCCGCGCCCGATCACGCAGCGCGGGCGGCGGCGATCAGCTGGGACGACGGCGGCGGCGATCTGCTCTGGTCCACCGCCAACAACTGGAACCCCGACGGCGTCCCCAACGCCGCCGCCGACATCACCTTTCCCACCACCATCCCCAACGGAATCGGCACCATCACGCTCGCCAGCGGCGAACTCGCCAACTCGCTGATCTTCAATAACCAGTACACCCTCACCGGCGGGAATTTGGCGCTCACCGCCGGCAATGGCGGAAACATCACGTGCAACAGCGGCGCGATTCCCGCGACGATCAACTCTGCCCTGATCGGCACCGCCGGACTCACGAAACTCGGAACCGGCGATCTCGCGCTCGGGGGCGCCAACACGTTCACCGGAACGGTGACGATCAGTGCCGGCTCGCTCATGGTTGATACCAACGCGCGCCTCGGCAACACCGCGAACGGGATCACCATCAACGGCGGGACGCTCGAGGCCACCAGCACCTTTTCCTCGGCGCGCGCGGTGACGCTCGGCGCATCGGGCGGCCGCATCGTCGCCAACGCCGGCAATACGCTCACCCTCACCACCGCTTTGACCGCCAACGCCAACGCGCTCACCGTTGGCAGCGGAACGGTCGCCCTCTCCGCGGCGAGCACGCGCACGGGGACGACGCTCGTCCAGCTCAGCACACTGCGGCTGAACAACGGCTCCGGGGCCGGAACCGGCGCCATCAGCGCCAACCTCGCGGGCGTCGTGGAACTGAATGGCGTCACCGTCGCCAATCCCTTGACTCTCAGCATCAACGGCACCCTTCGCGGCCTGGGCGCGTCCGCTTACCAAGGCACTATTACCGCCGCCGCCTCAACCAGTCCGCTGATCTTGAGCACCGGCACGCTCGCCACCGACACCCTCAGCATCGGCAACGCCGCCAACGACTACACCGGCGGCAGCGGGAGCACGACGTTCATCAACGGCAGCGGGAAGGTCATTCTCTCATTCTCAAACGACTACGCCGGATCGTGGCAGATCAACAGCGGGACGCTGCGCATCGGCAACGTCGCGGCGCTGGGAGGAGGAACGTCGGCGGTCGTGGTCAATGCGGGTACGCTGGAACTGTCGCTGGCGGGCGGATCGCTGGCCCGCCCGATCGCGCTGAACAACGGCGGCGCGGTCGCGGCGAGCGGAACCGCCGGAACCAGCGGCGTCATCACCGTCGGCTCCAACGCAGCGGCCACGCTCGGATCGTCTGCGACGATCCTGCTCGGCGTCGGCGACGGCGCGAACGACTTGACCGGCGGCGGAGGAACCGCCGCGGTCACGGTCATTTCCGATCCCAACGGCAAGGTCGTGCTCAACCAGCCGAGCGACGTCACCGCCGCCTGGACGGTGGACGTCAACAGCTCGCTCCAGGTGGACGCCGACGATCGCCTGGGCGCCGCGGCCAACGCCGTCACGCTCTCCAACGGCGCGACCTTCATCGCCAACGATACTTTCACTTCCGCCCGCACTTTCACGAGCAACGGCGGGAAGATCGCCGTGGCGGTCGGCAAGACGCTGACGTTGACCTCCGCGCTGGCAGCGGGCAGCGGCGCGCTCACCAAGAGCGACTTCGGGACCCTGGTTCTCGCCGCCAACAGCACGCGCAGCGGCGCGACGACGATCAACGCCGGCGTCGTCAGCGCGGGCGGGACGTTCAACGCGCTCGGGAGCGGCACGATCACCATCAACTCCACCGGCACGCTGGAAGTCGCCAACAGCTCGATCGGCAGCGGGATCGTCTTGAACGGCGGAGGCGTCTTCCGCGGCACCGGCGCGGGCGCGACCTGGGGCAGCTCCATGACGATCGCCAACGCCGCCACCGTCAACATTCAGGCACCCGCGCCGGGCGACGTCTTCACCGTCGGCACGGTCACCAACGGTATCGCGGGCGGAACCGGATCGACGATCAACGTCACCGGCAATCTCGGCACCGGCGGTGGCGTGACAATCTTCCAGACTGCTAACACCTACGCGGGCGGGTGGAACGTCACCGACAACACGCTCCGTGTCGGCAACGCATCGGCCTTGGGCAGCGGCACCAGCGCAGTCGTTCTGAACAACAACGCGACGCTGGAGCTGACGAACATCACGCTGGATCGCGCGATCACGATGAACAACGGATCGACGCTCCGCGGCACGGGGGCAGCCGCGGCCGCCAACGGCACCGCGACGATCGCCGCCGGCGCCGTCATCGCCCTCGCCACAGGCACCACCGCCACGGACGTCTTCACTCTCGGAAACGCCGCCAACGATCTCACCGGGGGAAACGCGTCTTCGCAGATCAACGTGACCGGCGCCGGCACGATCGTCCTTACGCAAAGCAGCAATGTCATCGGCAACTGGTCGCTCAACTCCGGCACGCTGCGCCTCACTGCCGACAGCCGGCTCGGCAACGCCGCCAACGTCGTGACGCTCAACGGAGGAACGCTGGAAGCCACCTCGACCCTCGGGCTCGTGCACACGATCACGCCCAACGGCGGGACCCTCTCGGCCAACGGCGCCATCGGCATCACGGTCTCTTCGGCGCTGGGTGCAGGCAGCGGATCACTCAACACCACCGGCAGCGGAATCATCTTCCTCGAGGCCGCGAGCTTGCGCACCGGCAATACCACGATCTCCAGCGGCACGCTGCATCTCGACAACGCCATCGCCCTCGGCACCGCCGGCACCGGCACGACCACCGTCGCCGCCACGGGCGCGCTCGAGATCCAGAACGTCACCGTCGATAAGCCCCTTACCCTCTCCGCCAGCGGCGCCACGTTGCGCGGCACCGGGACCAGCGCCTCCTACATCGGCACGATCTCCATTCCGACCAATGTCCAGCCCGTCATCGCCACCGGCGTCAGCTCCACCGACGTGCTCACCCTCGGCGATGCCGCCAACGACCTCACCGGCGGCGGCGGGTCGTCGCAGATCAACGTCAACGGCAGCGGGAAGGTCGTCCTCACCCAGGCCAGCGATTACACCGGACAGTGGTTCCTCGCCTCCACGCTGCAAGCCAGCGCCGACAACCAGCTCGGCAACACCGCCAACAACCTCTTCCTCAACGGCGTCGCCGCCACGTTCATCGCCGACGGCACCTTCGCGATGACGCGAACCGTCATCACCAACAACGGCACGATCAACGTCAGTTCCGGCCAGACCCTCACCATCACTTCATCCATCAGCGGCGGCGCCACGCAAGCGCTGCATAAAGCGGGATCAGGCCAACTGACCGCAGCCGGCGGCGGCTCGCTCAACAGCACGGCCACGATCGACGGCGGCGTGCTGCGACTGGCCGGTAGCTCCATCACCTCCGGCCCCTACACCGTCAACGCCGCCACGCTCGAAATCGGCGGCTTCAACCTAGCCAGCAACATCACGCTCAACCCCAACTCCAACCTGCGCGGCACCGGAATCAGCGCCGCCAACGGCACCATCAACGTGGTCGGCATCGGCAGCGTCACGCTCAACACCGGCACCAGCGCCAGCGACGTGTTTACAATCGGCAACGGACCCAACGACCTCACCGGCGGGGCGTTGTCCCCGATGACCATCCGCGCGCTCGGCGCCGGCACCATCGTCCTTGCTCAATCCAGCGACTATCAAGGCGACTGGTCGATCGAGGGTGGGGTGGTGAAGGTCAACAATGCTGCCTCCTTCGGCACCAGCAACGACGCCATCGACGCCACCGGCGGCACCATCGCGCCCAACGGGATCTCCATCAGCAACATCATCGCGCTCAACGGTGCCACCCTGGCCGACGCCAGCACCTCCACGCCCGCCACCTTCGCCGGCAGCATCGTCGGTTCCACCGGCACATCCACCATCGCGCTCACGGTGCCCAACACCTCCTCCTCGCAGAGCGTCGTCATCTCCGGCGCGATCACGATGACCAACACGCTCAACATCACCAACACCGCCGCCGGCGCGGGCGCCGCCGCGATCTTCACCAACCCGGGGAACAACCTCCTCACCGGCCCGATCGTCGTCGCCGCCAACGCGCGGCTCACGTCGAATCCGACCAACAAGACCGGCAGCACGCTCGGCAGCGGCTCGCTGACGCTCAGCGGCGGCACTTTGAACCTGCTCTCCAACGCCGACACGAGTTACGGCCGCAACGTCACGGTGAGCACCGCCAGCGGCACGATCTTCGTCGATCGCGTCGACGCGGCGGGAGGCACCGCGCACACGCTGACACTCAACTCGCTGCTCGTGAACAGCAGTCAGACACTGATGGTGAATTCCGCCGACGACTACAACCTCGCGACCGGCCCCTTGAACCTGACCGGCACCGCCGCGCTGATCCAGTCCGCCGGCACCGGCGTCTACGTCACCGGCAACGTCACGGGGGCGGGCCACATCCGCACCGGCGACACGGGCATCACCACGACGAGCACGCTCTCGCAGTTGATGGAGACCGGCGTCCACTTCAAGAACGGCGTGAGCTTCTCGATCCAAGGCGCGCTACAGCAGGTGAACACGAACATCGGCACGCCGGTCGTCGGGGCGGAGAACGCCGGCACCGTCGTCAACTGGAGCGCGGACTGGGTCAATGACGTCGGCGCGGGCAACGCCAGCTTCATCGTCGCGGCCAATGGCGGCACCTTCCGTTTCGGCTCGGTCGCCAACGTCGACACCGCGATCAACGTTTCCACTTTCACGCCGATCAACGTCGTCGGCGACGGCACCGGCACGTTCGAGCTCGTCAACGGTTTCCTGGCCTTCCACAACACATCATCCCAGCTCGGCGACCTGCACATCGGCAACGTAAAGCTCAAGACCAACACCACCTCCAACCTGCCGACCCACTCGATCGTCTATGACCTGGCCGACGGCGGCGCCTGGCAGACCGTTACGGACAGCCAAACCTTCGCCGGCACGCTCTCGATGCTGCGCAACACGACGTTGCAGACCGATACGGATCTCGTGCTGGGCGGCCCGCTGTCGATCGGCGACGGCAGCAACACCAACAAGGTCGCGACCAAAACGGGCGGCGGCACGCTGACGATCGCCGGCGCGCAAACCCACGGCAGCGGCGCGACGCTCACCGTCTCCGCCGGCGCGCTCGTGATGAACTCCGACGCCGGCAGCGCCTCCTCCCGAATCCTTTCGGTCAACGCGTCCGGCGGCAACGCGACTTTCAACACCACCGAGCATCTGGCGGGCCTGTCCGTCAGCGCCGCCTCGACCGCCACGCTCGCCGCCGACACCACGCGCGTGATCGTCACCGACGCGGTCGCCGCCACCAGCGGCGGGCGCATCGATCTCAAGGACAACAAGCTGATCGTCAAATCAGGAACGCTCGGCACCTTCAACGGCGCCGCCTACACCGGGATCACCGGTTTAATCGCTTTCGGCTACAACGGCGGCACGCAGGACGGCACCGGCATCGTGACGAGCCAGTCCTCCGCCGTCTCCCCCAACAGCCTCACCTCCCTCGCCGTCGCCCGCGCCGAGGACGCCGGCTACGCGGGCGGCACTTTTTCGGGCCAGTCCGTCGTCGCCGGCGACGTGCTGGTCATGTACACCTGGGCCGGCGACGCGAACCTGGACGGCGTGATCAACGGCGACGATTACTTCCAGATCGACAGCGGGTTTCCGCAGGGTTTATCCGGCTGGTTCAACGGGGATTTCAACTACGACGGCGTGATCAACGGCGATGACTATTTCGTCATCGACAGCAATTTCCCCGCCCAGGGCCCGGCCTTCTCGACCGGCGCGGGCGCGGGGGCGGGGTCCGGCGTCGTCGCGATCCCGGAGCCGGCGTCGATCGCAGGTGTGATCACCGCGGCCGCAGCGCTCGGCCGGCGACGACGGCGCGGGCGGTCAGCCGGGTGAGGAGAGATTTCAAATCACAAGCTCCAAATTCCAAAACAACCTTCAATCGAACAGCACTCCACACGCGCCGGACTATTTAGGGCCAACCGCGGCCGAGCCGCGGCCGCTGGATTACGGAAGGCCGGGGCCGCCGGATGATGCGCCGCCGGTGGCGCTGTCGGTCGAGGCCTGGTGCCTGCGGGAGTTGCGAGCCCGCGAGGCCAGGGCGCTGGCGTGGAAGTCGCTCATCCTCCTCGCGGCCGCGCTCGTGCTCGCGCTGCTGCTGTACCTGTGGACCGAAACGGATCCCCACGATCCCAGCCGCTACCACGATCCCGATCACAAGACGCTGTACGAGACCCTCGACGGTCGATAGCGGCGCTCGTCGGCACAGCGAGAGTCGCTGTCCACGAAGGGCACGAAGCAGCGTCGATGCATCCTCAATCGTGCCTTCGACTCTGAGGCTCAGGCGCGAAGAGACGATTCGTGTCCCTTCGTCGACAAAGCTCGTCTTCTCCTCTGCGACTTTTGCTCCTCCGCGCCTTTGGGTCTCTGCGTCATGCATTTCGTGAATGCGAGGACGAAGGGGCACAACACAAGAGAAGGGTACTGGCAGAGCGCAAGAGAAGGGGTCAGGCACAATTTCCGCAAAAAGACGCGGAAATTGAGCCAGACCCCGAATGCGGAAATGGAGCCCGGGCCCCTAAATCTGGTCCAGTTCGGCCGACAGGTTGCTGATCGCCTTCTTCAGCGCATCGGCGCTCTGGTGGGCGCGGGCGCGGACGGGGTCGATCGCCGATACCGCGGCGGAGGATTGGTCCAGCGACAGCGACTTCTGGATGTCCTTCAGATCCGACACGAACGGCGCGTACGCCTCGCGCACGGCGGCCGCCTTGTCGATCACCGCATCGTAGTGCGACTGCACCGCCGCCTTGCGCTGCGCGGAGCCGGCCCGCAGCGCGGGGTCCTTGATGTCGGCGACCTCCTCCTTCCAGGCGGTCTGGTAGTTGGCGGCGTTGTCCTTCATCGCGCGGGCGCGCTCGCCGGCCTTCTTGGCGGCATCCTGCAGCTTGGAGAGCTCGAGGTTGAAGGTGTTGGACTCGAGCTTGAGGTTGCCGGTGCGGCCGAGGTTGTCCATCGCGACAAGCGTGCGATCGACCTGCGTCTGCGAATCGGACAAATGCGACTTGGCCGCCGCCAGGCCCTCGGCCGCCTTGGGGCCGGAGTTGCTGTTGAAGGAGCAGCCCGCGCCCGCGGCGAGGCCCGACATGAGCAGCGCGATCGTCAGCGCGATCATGCGGCGGGTGGTTGTTGTTGTCGTCTTCGTCTGCATCGTCGTCGTCTTCATGAACGCTCTCCGTAATAGATGTTTTCCGCCAAGGCAGTTCCGCGCACACGCACACACAAGCGGCGCGG
>JAICTV010000260.1 GCA_025936175.1 Phycisphaerae bacterium | reverse complement strand
GGAAATTCATCGCCCGCGCGAACTCCGCGGTCCTGTTGCCCCCGGTGAGCTCCAACGCCGGCGAAATCCAGATCGGGCAGCTTACCTTCACGTATACCGGGGGTTTCGACGATGCGGTGGTGCACTTCGTCCCGCGCGTGAACTCAAACGGCTCGGCGATCTTCGACGCCGCCGTCTGGTCCGAAGACGGCTTCTCACGGGCTCCGACCTCGTCGCAGTACGTCGCGGGCACTTCTGTCCATCTTTACAGCAACCCCAAGTTCTGGTTGGCGGCGAGCGGCGCGAGCTGGGACACCGCCGCCAACTGGTCGAGCAGCGGAAAACCCTCGGCGACGCATCTGGCGTATTTCCAGTCGCCGATTCCGTCCGGCGGGGGGACGGTCACGCTGTCTGCGGGCGAGAACGCGTCCGCCGTTCACTTCGATGCCGGCTACATGCTCACCGGCGGGAGCCTGAACGTCGCCGGCGGCACCGTCACCGTCGGTGCCGGCGCCACCGCCACGATCGCCAGCGCGCTGACCGGCGGCGCCGGCCTGAGCAAGATCGGCCCGGGAACGCTCGTCCTGAGCTCGACAGCCAACAGCTACGCCGGTGCGACCACGATCAAGGCCGGCATCCTCAGTGTCTCCGCCGACACCAACCTCGGCGCCGCCGGCAACGCTCTGGCGATGACCGGCAGCACACTCCTCTCCACCGCAACGTTCGCCACGTCGCGCGGCATCACGCTCACCGGCGGCATCGGCATCGGAGGCACGTTCAACGTTGCTTCGGCAACGACGCTGAGCGTCAATGGCCAGATCACCGGCAGCGGAGCGCTCTACAAATCGGGCGGCGGGATGATGATGCTCAATAGTGCGTCCAACAATTATTCCGGATGGACGACGGTCACTGCCGGAACGCTTGCACTGGGCGCCAACAATGTACTTCCGTCCGGCGCCGACGTAATCGTAGACGGTGGAACTTTGGACATCGGCGCCACTTCCAACACGGTATCGAATGTGGACCTTAAGGACGGGTTGATCACCGGAACGACAGGCGTGATTAACGCCTCCTCGTTATACAGTGTTACCAACGGCACGATCAGCGCCCGCCTCGGGGGAGCCGTGGGACTTTTCGTCGGCGTCGGTGGAACCGTCACCCTGAGCGGCGTCAACACGTATACGGGCGGGACCGGGTTAGATGGCGGCGTGCTGAAGGTGGCGGCGGACAACAATCTCGGTGCGGCATCCGGCGGCGTTACCTTCGACGGTGGGACGCTCAGCACCACGGCGGGCTTTTCCACGGGCCGCAGCGTGACCTTCGGCAGCAGCAGCTTCTCCACCGGCGGTACCTTCGAGGTCGCCAGCGGGACGACGCTCACGCTGTCCGGGGTCATCGACGGAGGCACCGGGAAAACGTTCAGCAAGACGGATGCGGGAGTGCTCGCGGTCACCGGCGTGTCCAACACCTATACTGCCGCCACCCTCGTCAGCGGCGGGCTGCTCTCCTTCGCCGCCGCAGGATCGTACGGCAGCACGCCTTCGATCCTCGTCAACGCAGGCGGCGCGGTCGGGCTTTCCAGCAGCTCGCTCAACGCCGCGTTCCTCGGGAAGATGCAGGCCGCGCCGTCGAATTCGAGCGGCGGGTTGGCGCTGTCGGCATCAGACGCCGCGGCGGGGGTCAACTTCACTGCCGCGCCGCTCAACAATGCCAAGACCGTCGGCATGAGCGTCGGCGCCATCGGCACCGTCACCTTCACTGGCACCATCACGCCCGACGCGACGCTGGGCTATCGCCTCGGCGGCGGCGGGACGCTGCGGCTCGCCAACACCAACGCCCTCACCGGCGCGCGCAACGTCACCATCGCCAACGGCGGGACCGTCGTCCTGCCGGCAGTCAACAACTACACCGGCTCGACCACCGTGGACGTCGGGACGATGCAACTCGTGAGCGGCGGCAGCGCCTCCGGCACAACGCTGGCCGTCAACAGCGGCGGCGTGCTCGATCTCGCCGGCGGCAGCTTCAGCCCGACCGGCAACGTGACGATCGCCGGCGGAACACTGCAGATCGACAACTCCGCCGCGACGTTCGGCTGGAGCACTGGCAAGACGATGACGGTCAGCGGTGGCGGGAGGTTCAGCGTCACGACCGACACCGCGGATTACACCACTCCCAGCGGCGCGACGATCAACGTCTCGGGGACCGGCTCGCAGGTCGTGCACGTGGATGCGGGAGTGACGGGCAAGCGGTTGCTGTTCAGCGGATCAACCAGCACGTTCAGCGGCGGCGCGGCGCTTAACGCGGACGGGCTGTTCGTCACGTCGGGCGGATCGCTCACCGTCACCGGCGGCGGGTCGTCGATGAACGTGACCAACGGCCTTCAGGTCGGCGGCGGGGGCCTGCTGGGCACCTTCACTCTCTCCAGCGGCGCGACCGCATCGCTCAACGGCTTCAGCGCCACCACCGTCACCAGCGCCAACAGCCAGTCAGACGTCAACATCCTCACCGGCGCGCAGCTCACCACGGGCGGAATCGTGCGCCTCGGCAACCAATCGGTCAGCGGTCAGACCGCCACGGTTGATGTCAACGGCACCGGCAGCAGCTTCACGATCACCGGCTCCTTCACCGCCACCATCGGCGCCAGCTCCACCAGCAGCATCGTCCTCACCCTCGCCACGGGCGGTACGTTTACCACCGGGACGGGCACGACCTCGATCAACCCGACGGCGACCATCAACGTCAACAGCGGCGGGAAGTTCGTCCTGCAGGGAACGACGACCAACGCCGGCACGCTCAACATCGCCGCTGGCGGTACGCTACAGATTGGCAACGGCGCCACGACCGGGTCGATCAGCGGGAACCTCGCCAGCAGCGGGACCATCCTCTTCGACCGCGCGAGCAACATCACGTACTCGGGCAACATCAGCGGCAGCGGCGCGGTGAGTCAGATCGGCACCGGGACGCTCCGCCTCAATGGCTCCAACTCCTACACCGGCACGACGAGCGTGAACGCCGGCACGCTGCTAGCCGATACCACCGCGGCGCTGCCCGGATTCAACGTCGCCGCGAAAGTTTCCGCCGCCGCGGGCGCGACGCTCGCCGTTTCCGCCGGCGGCGCGGGACAATGGTCGGCCGCCAACATTGACACCCTCCGCGCCAACTCGATCTTCGGTCCCGGCTCGAGCCTCGGCATCAACGTCGATACCGCAAACACCTTCAGCTACTCCTCGGCCGTCTCGGGGGCCTTGGGTTTGACCAAGCTGGGCGCCGGCCAATTGACGCTGACGGCGGCCGCCAGCAGCTACGCCGGCGCGACGACGGTTGCCGACGGGAAGATGTCCGTGGCGGGGAATCTCACCGGCACGGCGTCGATTGCGGTGAGCGGCGGAACGCTGGAGCTGGCGCGCGGAGGCGGGAGCAATCGCGTCATCAAAACCGCCGCGGTCGCGACCAGCGGCGCGGGAAGAATCGATCTTCAGGACAACAAGCTGATTGTAACCGGCAGCGCGGTCGGAACGTGGAACGGCTCGGCGTACAGCGGCGTGACCGCGCTGGTCGCCAACGGGTACGGTCCGAATCAGGATTTCAGCGGCAGCGGGATCGTCACGTCGCAGTCGAATGCCACGGGGGGCAACACGCTGACGTGCGTCGGCGTCGCCTCCAACGCCGACATCGGCTACGCGACGTTCGGGGGCGTGAGCGTCGGCGCGAACGACACGCTGGTCATGTACACCTACGGCGGTGACGCGAACCTCGACGGCGCGATTAACGGCGACGACTACTTTCAGATCGACTCCGGTTTCCCAGAAGGGTCGCACGGCTGGTTCAGCGGCGACTTCAACTACGACGGCGCCATCACGGGCGACGACTATTTCGTCATCGATTCGAACTTCCCCGCGCAGGGTGCGCCCTATCCCACGGGCGCGGGCCTGCCAGGCGTTCGCGCAGTTCCCGAGCCGGCCAACCTCGCCGTCTGTGCAGCCGCCGCCGCCGCGAGCCTGATCCTTCGCCGGCGCGCGGGGCCTCGCATCCGATAACGCGACGCACGTCACCCTCCCGCAGAATTTCAACCGCGTCTGAGAAAGCTTGCCGCCCGTGCGGCCGATCACCTGTATGGGGTTGCGGATTATTCCGATATACTTATCGGGCTTGATCCGCCCTGTTGTCGTCGGGAGAGGGCTTTGGGAGAGCGGGAGGGTGAGGCTCCAGCCGAGCCGTCTGGTGTAGCGCCAGCACAATCGGCTCGGCGGAGCCTCGCCCTCCGCAATGCAGAATAGCGAAGGAAGTCGGTTATGGACGTCACAGTCATCGGTTGCGGCTACGTCGGTCTGGTCACGGGAACTTGCCTGGCGGCGATCGGTCATACCGTTCGCGGCGTGGAGAAGGACCCGGCTAAGCTCAAGACGCTCCAGGACGGCCACTGTCCGATCTTCGAGCCGGGGCTGCAGGAGCTGATGCAGGAGAACTATGCCTCCGGGCAGCTCCAGTTCACCGGCGACGTGAAGTCCGCCGTGAAGGACGCCGAAGTCGTCTTCCTCTGTGTCGGCACGCCGCCCAAGGCCGACGGCACTGTCGATATGAGCTTCCTCGAAGGCGCCGGCAAGGAAGTCTGCGATGCGCTCGCCGCCAACAACAACGAGTACATGGTGACGATCATCGTCAAGTCCACCGTCCCGCCGGGCACCAACCGCAGGCTTTACAACTTCCTTCGCGAGCAGACCAAGGCGCACGTGCAGGTCGTCTCCAACCCCGAGTTCCTCAAGGAAGGCACCGCGGTGGATGACTGCCTGCGTCCCGATCGCATCGTCATCGGCGGCGAATCGCCGGAGGCGTTTCGCATGATGCGGCGGCTGTACGATCCGCTTGTGAAGCGGGAAGAGAACTTCATGACCATGAACTGGGAGTCGGCGGAGCTGACCAAGTACGCCGCCAACTCGATGCTCGCCGCACGCATCAGCTTCATGAACGAGATGACGATCCTGTGCGAGCACTACGGCGCGGACATCGAGGACATCCGCAAGGGCATCGGCTCTGACAACCGAATCGGTCCGGCGTTCCTCAAGGCCGGGTGCGGCTACGGCGGATCGTGCTTCCCGAAGGACGTCGCGGCGATGGAGCACATCTCCAAGGCGGCGGGGCACGAGTCGCTGTTCGTTCACGCGGTGCAGACGGTCAACAAGAACCAGAAGAAGCGCTTCGTGGACAAGATCGAGTGCAAGCTCGGCCGCCCGCTCGCCGGCGCGACCATCGCCGTGTGGGGACTGGCGTTCAAGGCGGACACGGACGACATCCGCGAGTCGAGCGCGCTCGACGTGATCAAGTACCTGCTCGAGCGCGGCGCGCACGTGAAGGCGCACGACTACAAGGGGATGGAGAACATGAAGCAGGTCTTCAAGGACTCGGTGGAGTGGTGCGGCGATCCCGTGACCGCCGCCGCCGGCGCCGATGCGGTCGCGCTGGTCACCGACTGGCCGCAGTACACCACGCTGCCCTTCCGCAAGATCAGCGCGACGATGAACACGCCGATCATCTTCGACGGCCGCAACTGTCTCCACCGCGACGTGATGCGCGAGAGCGGCTTCCAGTATTACCCGATGGGCCGCCCGGCGGTGGAGAACAAGCTGCGGCTGAAGACGCGCGCGTAAGTCCGGATGGCGCTATAGTGATCAAGGAGCAGCCCCGGATTGAGAACAATCCGGGGCTCTTCGTTTGAGGACGGCCCGGCAGTGGCATCGCCATTTTCGACGTAATTTGATTGAATGCCGTACGCGCGATCGGTGTAATGGTCGCGCACATGCAGGGGAGCTTCAACCGAAAGCAGTCGCGCGCGATTCGGCGCTGGCCGATGAGCTCGCGCCGCAGGCAGACCGCCCGAACGTATCAACATTCATTGCGATTGATCGCGGGTGCAACCGCAAGCTGCTGCTTCGGCGTGTGTGCGGGCTTTTGCCGCGCCGCCGTTACCACGTCGTGGAACGTCAATGCCACCGGCACCTACACGGACGCGACGAGATGGAGCAATGGCGTGCCGGGCACCAACGACACGGCGATCCTGCGCCGCGGATCGACCGTCACTTACAACATCACGTTCCCCGCCGGCACGCGTGGCAGCGACTATTTCAGCAGTGTGCTGCGCGTCGGAAACAACAACGTGACGCTGCAGAAAGAGCAGGCGCTGTCGTCTCCGACGTACACGTTGAGCACGACCGTAACGGCCGAAGCGGGGCGCGGCGTGATCGTTGGCGAACTCGGCACCGACACCGCCGCCGTGCTCGGCATACAGATTCCCGTTAGCACCGCAGCTGCGACGCTCGGCGACGCCGCAGGGTCCAATGGGACGATCAATGTCAATTCCGCCCTCAACGTCACCGGTACCACGTTCGGGGACACGCACTTGATCATCGGGAACAGCGGCAGCGGGACGATGAACGTCAGCGGCGGCGGTGATGTGTCGGTGCCCGCCAACTTCGCGCAATGCTCCCTGGCGAACAAAGCCGGTTCCAGCGGCGCCCTGAACGTCAGCGGCGCCGGATCGACGTTCACCCTCAGTGCAAGCAGCTTCGGCGAAGGCCTGTACGTGGGGCAGTTCGGCGCAGGAGCACTGAACGTGACGGCGGGCGGCCACGTCAGCGTATCCAGCGGTACGACCGCCGGCGCTCGCACCGGCTCGAGAGGCGATGTCGTCGTCGATGGCGCCGGAGCGCTGTTCACGGGGGTATCGCTGACCGTCGGCGCGAACGGACCCGGCACGGTGACCATTCGCAATGGCGGGCAGGTCAGTATGAGCAACGCCATGTTCGTGGGCGAGTCTTCGGCCACCTTCACATCCACCGCCGTGATTACCGGCGCGGGATCGAGTTTTACGGGCGGCGGGATTCTTGTTGGCGCTCAAGCTCCTGCCACGCTGACACTCTCCGACGGCGCGCAGATCAATTGCGCAGGCGGCGTGGAGGTCGGTGAATTTGGGACGGGCACCATCGATGGGTCGTCGTGCAGTTGCACGTCCGGCATGATCGTCATCGGGTTGCTGAATGTCATTCACGGCGGATCGGTCAGTTCCTCGGCGGGAACGGGGCGGGTCGTGTCCTTCGACGCGGCGCCCCCGGCAATGGCCAACATCGACGGCGCCGCTT
>JAICTV010000282.1 GCA_025936175.1 Phycisphaerae bacterium | reverse complement strand
TTGCGCGCGCGATCACAGAGCGGCTCGACAGGAGCCTCGCCCTCCCCACCGCATGGGCAGCTCGCGCAACAAAGAAGCGGCGGTCGGAGTGGGTCTCGGACCGCCGCTTCGGGAGAGAGAGCACAAACCGTTTCAGGCGCCGATGCCGTGCCGCCGCCGGCGCGCGACGAACGTCGCGCCCGCGATGGCGATGGTGGCGGCGATCGATGCCGGCTCCGGCACCGCCTGCACGCCGTCTGCCCCACCGCTGACGAAGAACGCCGCGCCCTGCGCCGGGAAGTTGGAATCGATGACAAAGTAATCGTCGCCGTTGACGACGCCGTCGTAGTTGAAGTCACCATTGAACCAGCCGTGGCCGTTGGTCGGAAACGCGGAGTCGATCTGGAAATAGTCGTCGCCATTGACGACGCCGTCGAGGTTCGCGTCACCGCCGTAGGTGTACATCACCAGCGTGTCGTTCGCGCCAACCGATTGCCCGCCGAAGGTGGCCAGGCCCAGGTCGGTATTGGAAGCGATGCCGATGTTGGTCAGCGTGTTGCCGCCGGTGGCGTTCGACTGCGTCGTCACGATGCCGGTGGCGCCGCTGAAATCCTGATTCGCGCCGTACCCGCTCGCGATCAGGCCCGTCGTGTCGGTGTACGCGCTGCCGTTCCAGCTTCCGACGGCACTGGTTGTGATCAGCTTGTTGTTGGTGAGGTCGAGCTTCGCGCCGGCGGCGATGTTGAGGCTCGCGACCTTGCTGACGCCGGCCGCGAGGGAATTGGGCGCGACGGTGACGTTCCCCGCGCTGATCGTCAGGTTGCCCGCGCGGATGTTGTTGACCGCGAGCGATCCCGGGCCCGTCTTGGTGATGTTCACGCTCGACGACTGCAGGTTGGTGAGGGTCAGCGTGGTGCCGGCGGTGTTGACGGCGAAGGTCGCGTCTTTCGCCAGCCCCAGCGGCGCGGTGATGTCATGACTGCCGCTGACGACGGTGATGCCGACGGCGGAGGTCGAATCGAGCGTCAGCGTGCTCGTGCCGGCGATGGTGTACTTGTTGGCGTTGTCGAAATTGATCTGCCCGACGGTCTGCGCCGAATTGACGGTGACCGTGCGCGGCGCCTGAATGACCGAGCCGAAGCCGGCGACTTGACCGCTGGCGGGCGCGTTGTTCGACGACCAGTTCGAACCCACCGACCAATCGCCGTCGGCGTCGACGTTCCAGTTGATCGAGGCGACGGAGAACTTGAAGTTGTCGAAGTAATAATCCGCCGGCGCGCCGCCGCCCGCGTTGGGCTGGATGCCGAACTGCAGCCACCCCCCGCCGTCGGGATTGGCGCTGGCCAGAACGGCAGCCTTGTACGCGCTGTAATTCACGACGACGTGGTGAAGGATGCCGTTATAACCCGTGTAGTAGTACTGATTGAGGTTCGCATTGCCCGCGCTGTATCCGTCGACGTTGGTGAACCCGCCGCCCTGCGAGTTCACGATCACGTTGTACAACTGCGAGAAACCGGCACTGGCATTGGGATCGGGCGTGGGATACCAATCGAACTCGATCTGATCGTTGTCGAAGAATGCCTGGCGGAGGTTCTGCGAGAGGAAATCGAAGCCGAGCGCCGCGCCGGAGGCCTGCCCGAAGTTGAAGTTCGCCGAGCCCGTCAGCTCCAGCACCTTGCTGCCGGACAGCGTGCCTGATCCCGCCGGCGCCGTGATGGAGTTGCCGGCGACGGGATCAGCCCACGGCTGCACGCCGGCGTTGGTCAGCGCGCCAAAACCGGGCGCCGTGCCGGTTTCGAAATTACCCCAGACGACATCGCCGCGCGCCGCCGCAGGCGCGAGCGCGGCCGCGATCGTCAACCCTGCCGCGGCGGCCAAGGCCGCGCGCTTCGAAGCGACGTTCCGATCGCTCGTCGCCCTCTCCGCCATTTCGAGCCCCCGCCGCGCCCGCTGTTGACGCCGCTTCTGCATCGCGATTCCTCCGAGAAACGTCTTCGTCTAGGTAAACGTTTACGCAAAGATAATTTAGCTCGTCTATCCCTTCTGTCAAAGTAAAAGTATTTTTAATCCCCGGGAGCGATGCTCGGCGATTTTTGAAGGTCGGCGGGCAGCGCCAGGCCGTTGATCGAGGCGAAAGAGGTCAGGCACCGGCTTCGCCACGCGGCGGCATCGAGCGCCTGGGTCTCCAGCTTCGCCGCCACCTCGCGATAACGCTGCTCGTCGATCTTGCCCGAAAGATTCCGCCACGACTCGACCATCCCCGCCGCCCGCGCGGCGCCGTCGCTGTACTTCAAGCACAACTCCTCCCACAGTGTGCGACCACTCTTCATCCGGCGCGTCCACGGCAGACGGTGGAACCAGAGCAGCAGCGACTGCGGACAAGTCTCCGAATCATCGAACTGATCCCGCACTTTCGGGAAATACTGCTCGACCGCGCGATCGCCGCGGGTCGTCCGATCAAAGCCGATCGCCTTCGCGTCGGCGCGATGGTAGTAAACCGCCGTCCAATCCTCGCGCGGCTCCTTCGCGTTGGCGGGATCAGGCGCGTAATGATCGCCGGAGATCAGGTGATGCAAGCCGAGCGGCATCGAGTAGCCGACGAACGTCTCCCACGAATCCAGCATCATCGGCTTGAGGACGCCGAGCAATTCGCGATCGTTGCCGAAGGTCATGCGCAGCCACTCGTCCGCGACCTGCTCCGATGACAAATTCGGGTCCCAGGCGAGGCGGCCGAACGCGTACCAGTTCGCCTGCGCGAAGTGATGGCCGCACCAGTTGACGTCCGATCCGGTGTTCGCGACGGCGCAGATGCCGGTCGGGCGATACGGATGAATCTTCCCTTCGATCACGCGCGCGACGGTCGAACCTTTGCCGGCGGCAAAGGTGTCTGCGTCGAGAAACTCCTTCCACATCGGCGCGAGGAAGACGAGATGATTGGAGTGTCCGAGATATTCCTGCGTGACCTGAAGCTCCGCCATCACGTTGGTGTGCTTCATCGCGCCAAACAGCGGATGGAACGGCTCGCGGGGCTGAAAATCGATCGGGCCATTCTTTACCTGCACGATCACGTTTGGCCGAAATTGGCCGTCTAATCGAGTGAATTCGAGGTACGCGCGCTTGGCGCGATCGGGATCGACCCCCTGGTCGTAGACGAACGCCCGCCACATCACCACGCCGCCGTGCGGCGCGACGGCGTCGGCCAGCACGTTCGCGCCGTCCGCGTGCGTGCGGCGGTAATCCTGCGGGCCCGGCTGGCCTTCGGAGTTGGCTTTGACGACGAAGCCTCCGAAGTCGGGAATCAGCTTGTAAATCTCATCCGCCTTCTCGCGCCACCATTGCGCGACGCGCGGATCGAGTGGATCCGCGGTCGGCAATTTGCCCAGCGTCTTGGGCGCCGCGAAATTCGCCGAGAGATAGACGCGAATTCCGTACGACCGCCACGCCTCCGCCAGCGCTGCCGCCTTCTTCAGGTAATCGCTCGAGAGCGAGAGCGGGTTCGCATTGACGTTATTGAGCACCGCGCCGTTGATGCCGATCGACGCGTTCGCCCGCGCGTAATCGATGTAGCGCGGATCGAGCTTGTCCGGCAGCTCGTCCCACTTCCACAGCGACTTGCCCGCGTACCCGCGCTCGATCGAGCCGTCGAGGTTGTCCCAATGATCCAGCAGGCGAAGCTGCAGCGCGGGACGCTGCGCCACATTCAACTTCGAGACGTCCCGATCGGTGGCCAGCAGGCGAAGGAAGTGGAATGTGCCATACAGCGCGCCAACATCGCCGGCGGATTCGATGGCGATACAAGGCTTCGCATCGATCGTCCTCGTCCTGATGGCGAAGCCTTCCTCGCCAAGCCGCCGCACGTCAGATTCACTGGATCGACGGATGATCAGGGAGCGCCGGCCGGCAGAGTCATTCGCAACAGTCAGCTTCGGCAGTGCGAGTTGGAGCTCGCGGCGAATAGCCTTCCCCGTCGGCGACGTCCGCTCGACCACCGCCCCGTCCACCGGCGCTTGCCGCATCCGGGCGTAACGCAGCCACAGCTTCGATCCATCTTCCGCGCGAACTTGTCCCGTAATCACAGTGGCCATGAGAACAAAAGGCAAAATCGTTTGACGAACCACGCGGCCGTACTATAGTGAGAGTAAACGTTTACCTCAACGATTCACGACTCACGCCAGAAAGGGCTGCTTGAATCACTCCCGCCGCCCACCCCGCCATCGCCAGTCGGTCTGTCGCCGCGCGGGCGCGGCTCTGCTCCTCTCCGCCATCGCGCCGTTCGCCGGCGCGCAGACGACTCTGACCGGCGGCAGCATCGCTCTCAAATCCAACAACTCGACCACGCTCGCCTCGACCGGCTACCTCGGAACGTATCTCACCATCCCCGCCGGCGGCGCGACGATCAATTTTACCGTCAACGCCACCGCCTCCGGCAGCGGCGCCGCGCCGCACATGAACCTCGTCATCGCCGACACGACCAGCGGCTTTGCCGTCAGCAACTCGTCCGCCACTAACTACACCACGCCCAACATCGCGCTCCCCGCCGGCACGTATTTCGTGCGCGATGAGCGCGACTACAGCGGCAACGTCGGGGTGAGCCGATCGTTCACCGTCAACAACTTGAGCGTCAACACGGTCAGCGGCTCATCCGCCACGTTTTCCAACTCCAGCACCGACGCCAACGCGCGCAACGCCGCCGACACCTACATCCAGAACTTCCGCAAAGGCCCCGCCACCGTCGCGCTCTCCGGACCGAGTTCAATCCCGCTGCTCGCCGGCACCCCGATCCACGCCGACCTGGCGCGCAGCGCCTTCAACTGGGGCACCGAAGTTCCCGGCAACACGCCCAGCGACATCAACACCTATCTCGGCAGCAACGGGACGACCCTGCAGACGAATTACCAGGCGAAGCTGAACCAGAACTTCAACACGATCGTCCCCGGCAATGGCGGAAAGTGGCAGAACAATGAGTTCACGCGCAACGTCATCACCATGAGCGGCGTCGATCAGATCCTCAATTACGCGCAGTCGCACAACATGCGCGCCCGCATGCACAACCTGATCTGGGGCAAGAACAGTTTCAACGGCCAGCAGCCGAGCTGGGTCCTCAACAGCTCCAACACCGGCCTGCTCGATCAGGCGAACAACACCAGCCTGACCACCGCGCAGCGCGACGCCGCCCGCGCGGATCTGCGCAGCGCCATCAGCAGCCGCATCCAGTATTACCTCAACGCATCCCGCGCTTCGAAGATGGTCGAGACGGACGTCTACAACGAGAGCGCGCACGTCCCGCAGTACACGCAGGGGCTCGGCTACACCAGCATCGACGGCGTGCAGGGCGTCGGCTCGATCTACACCGAAGCCGCCAACGCCGCGCCCGGCGTGAAGATGTTCACCAACGACTACAACATCTTCGAGAACAGCTACAACCCGAGCACCAACGCGTACGAAGCGTTCAACAACTGGTACGTGAACGAGATCGCCAACATCCGCGACGCCGGCGGCGCGGTCGGCGGGATCGGCGCTCAGTATTATCCGCTGACCACGATCGGCACGGGCAACAATCAGCACAGCGCCGCCCGCATGTACGCCGTCTGGCAAAACCTCTCGACGCACGGTCTGCCGATGGCGCTGACCGAGTTCGGCATCCAGAACAGCACCGAGGTCGCCAGCGCGCCGCAGATCCTCGAAGACTCGATGCGCCTCACCTTCGGCACCCCCAACACGACCGGCTTTTTGATGTGGGGCTTCTGGAGCGGTGAAGGCCTCTTCGCCGGCGGCTCGCCGTTCTACGATTCGAGTTGGAACCTGACGACCACGGGAAAGAAGTGGCAGGACCTGCTCGGCGTCGCCGATTGGGATAGCGATCCGACCAACGGCTGGACCACCCACGCAACGACCACCGTCAACTCCGACGGCACGATCACCTTCACCGGTTTCTACGGCGACTATTACCTCCGCGGGCAGACCAGCGGCGCGTATGACATGACGCTGGCCAAGGGCACGAGCAGCTACTCGATCACGCTTGCCGCGCCGCCGA
>JAICTV010000046.1 GCA_025936175.1 Phycisphaerae bacterium | reverse complement strand
CGAGAATCGCGTGAGCTGACACGCCCGCCCTGCCAGCCGGACCGCTGATTTCCCATCGCGATTAGCGGGATTCGAATCGGTGGCGAGTATCCATGCTTCGGCAACCAACGCGTCCGGCCAATCCGGTCGCATCGTGTTGACCCCGTGAAACTGCTCGAGCGCGGCGGGCGAGTCGCCGAGCGTCGAGAGCGCGAGCGCGTACGCGTATCGTGCATCCACATAGTCAGGGCGCAGAACGATGGCGCGCTCGAAAAGGCGGAGCGCATCGGCCACGTGTCCGATCTGCGCCAGCGTCACGCCGTAGTTGTAAAACGCCTGGGCCGAATCCGGATCGAGCTCGATGGCGCGGTGGTGATGCTCGATCGCCTCCGCCATGTCGCCGCGGCGGGCCAGCGCGTTGGCGAGGTTGTTGTGCGCCTGCGCGAAGCGGGGATTCAGTCGCACCGCCTCGCGGAGGTGAGCGATCGCCTGATCCAGATCGCCGCGCTCGCACAGCAGCCCGCCGACGTTGCTCTGCGCTTCGTAGCTCGTCGGATCGATCCGGATCGCTTCGAGGTAGTACGGCAGCGCCTCATCGGGCCGATGCTGCTCGGTGAGCCACATCCCCATGCACATGTTGGCGACGGAATTGTGCCGCGTGACATCGAGCGCCCGACGCCAGAGCGCACCGCTGTCGTGCCAGAAGCGGAGCTGGTAGCTCGTCGTGATCGCGAAGGCGAGGGTGACGACGGCGCCGACGGCGGCGAGGGCCCGGGCGTCTTTTTTTGCCAGCGCGGCGACGCCCCAGACGATGGCGATGAGCAGTCCGATCTGCGGCAGATAGGTGTAGCGATCCGCCATCGCCTGCCCGCCGACCTGCAACAGCCCGATCGTCGGCACCATCATGCCGAGGAACCAGAGCCAACCGATCAGCATCGCGCCGCTGTCGCCGATGCGACGCCGCCACGCGACGATGACGATCCACGTGATGGCGACGAGAACGACGGCACAAATGGCGACCTTTACCCACGGCAGCGACGTGCCGGGCAAGTTGCCGAGGTACGGGTAATACGCCGCCAGATCGCTCGGCCAGATCGTCTTGCGGATGTATCGCCCGTACGACCAGATCGCATTGCCGACGCGGATCGGAATCGGCAGGTGTTCGCTGCTGGCGACGGCACCGCCCTTGCGCTGCGCGATCATCGTGATGACGCAGGAGACGAACGCCATCGCGAACATCGGCAGCTTCTCGATCAGGAGTTGTCGAACGGATCGGTTGGCATCGCGTCGCAGCGGCCAGAAATCGAGCAGCAGCAGCACGCACGGCAGCGTGACGACCATCGGCTTGGCCATCAGCCCCAGCGCGTACGTCGCCAGCGTCGCGAGATACCATCCGCGGCGCGCCCGCGCGCGATTTTCGCTTCGCGCGAACTTCGTGTACGTCCACAACGCGAGCACGAAGAACAGTCCGCACAGCACGTCCTTCCGCTCCGACACCCACGCCACCGATTCCATCCGCAGCGGGTGCAGCGCGAACAGCGCGGCGACGAAGAAGCTTTTCCAGTTCGCCCGCGTCAAGCCGAGCAGGGCGAGGTACAGCAATGCCGCGTTGAGCGCGTGGATGATCGCGCTGGTCAGGTGGTGTCCACCCGCGTGCAGGCCGTAGAGCTGCTCGTCCGCCATGTGGGAGAGCCACGTCAGCGGATGCCAGTTGGATGCCTTGGTGGCGCCGAAGGCCCACGCGATGTCGCGCGCGGTCAAACCGCCGCGGACGTGCGGGTTCTCCGTGATGTATTGCGGATCATCGACGTTGACGAACTCGAAGCGGCGGACCTGCCAGAACACCGCCAGCGTCGCGGCGAAGAGCGCGATCGCCAATGCCGCGTGAAGTCGGCGGCGGTCGCCGTTTCGCTCGTCTCGCGCTGGCGCGTCGTTCGCCGTCACTCGGCCGACAGCCTCTCCAGAAGGTATCCCTTGATCTTATCCAGAGAGACGCGCTCCTGCGTCATCGCATCCCGCTCGCGCACGGTGAGAGTCTGGTCCTTCATCGTCTCGCCGTCGATCGTGACGCAGAACGGCGTGCCGATCTCGTCCATCCGCGCATAACGTTTGCCGATCGACTGCTTCACATCATGCTCGCACGTGAAGTGCTTGCGGAGGTCGAGATACAGCTTCTCGCTCACCTCCGGCATGCCTTCCTTGTTCACCAGCGGGAAGATGCCGCACTTGATCGGCGCGAACTGCGGCTTGATCGAGAGATACTCGACGCTCCCCTGCCGGTTCGGATCGCGTCGGTACGCCTCGCACAGCACGACCAGCACCGCGCGCGTCAGCCCCGACGCGGGCTCGATGACGTTGGGGATGTAGCGGCTCTTCTGCTTGATCTCATCGGCCGAAGCCCCCTGCTCCTTGAGCTTGAGCTGAAGCTCCTGATCGAAGTAATCGAGCTTCTGGCCGGAGTGCGTCTGGTGCTGCGTGAGGTCGTAGCAGCCGCGATGCGCGATGCCTTCCAGCTCGCCGAAGTCGGGCGCGGTGAAGGGGTACTTGTATTCGATGTCGACGGTCATCTTTGAATAGTGCGAGAGCTCGTCGGCGTCGTGGTCGCGGAAGCGCAGGTTTTCATCGCGCACGCCGAGCGACTTCCACCACTTCATCCGCTCTTCTTTCCAGAAGTCGTACCACTTTCGCGCCTCATCCGGATGGCAGAACCACTCCATCTCCATCTGCTCGAACTCGCGCGAGCGGAAGATGAAGTTGCGGGGCGTGACTTCGTTGCGGAAGCTCTTGCCGATCTGCGCGACGCCGAAGGGGATCTTCACACGCGTGGTATCGACGATGTTCTTGAAGTTGAGGAACTGGCCTTGAGCCGTCTCGGGACGGAGATACGCCTTCGACGTCTCGTCCTGAATCGCGCCAACGTACGTCTGGAACATGAGGTTGAACGCCCGAGGCTCCGTCAGGGTGCCCGCCTGTGTCGCCTCGGGTCCCCAGACTTGCTTCTGCCGCTCGGGATCGAGCTTGGTAAAGAGCGTGAGCTCCGATCGCTCCGGTGGCTGAATTTCTCCGCCGCCGGTCTTGCGGGCAAGCTTGTCAGCGCGTTTGACGAAGTCATTGACGGCACGGTCGCCATCGAGCACGGCGAGAAAGCCGAGTTCCTGCACGTCGCCGTTCTTCCGTTTGACCTTCGCGATGGCGCAGACGAGATGATCGGCGCGATAGCGTTGCTTGGTCTCGCGATCATCGACCATCGGATCGCTGAACCCGCCCACGTGGCCGCTCGCGACCCACGTCTTGGGATTCTGGATGATCGCCGAATCGAGCCCGACCATGTCCACCGGATGCCCGTCCGGTCCGATCGGCGGGACTTCGACCATGCTGCGCCACCACGAGTCGCGGATGTTGTTCTTCAGCAGCACGCCGAGCGGGCCGTAGTCCCAGAAGCCGTTCAACCCGCCGTAGATCTCGCTCGCCGGGTAGACGAACCCCCGCCGCTTACACAGCGAGACCAGTTGCTCCATGACGTTGATCTGCGCTTGCTCGGACATTGGCTTTGGACTCCGATCGGATCGTTCAACAAAAAAACCGCGGCCCGGGGGCCGCGGCTAATTGATTCTGCTCACCGAGGCGCTGGAGGCAATTAAGCGGCCTTGGTACCTGCTCCGCCCTTAGCGGAGCGCGCGGCGTTCAATCGCTTGGCCATCCGGCTGCGGCGGCGCGACGCGGTGTTGCGGTGAATCGTCCCCTTGGTCGAGACGCGATCGAGCTGCTTGACCGTGTTGTTGAGCTCTTCTTCCGCCTTCTTGAAATCACCCGCAGTCAGGGCGCTGTTGAACGCCTTGGTCTGCTCCTTCATCACTTCTTTGCGGTAGCGATTGGCGGCGCGGCGCTTGAGGTTCTGGCGGACGCGCTTCTTGGCTGAAATCGAATGGGCCACTGTCGTTTATCTCCTGCGAATCTGCTTTCGGATGTAAAGGCGGGACAGTCTAGTGATTGAAGCGGGAATGTCCAGCGATGTCGCCCGAAGGCCCCTACTGCGGCGCTCCGCCGCCCTTCCCGCGGAGATTCTTGATGCGAACCTGGACGTCGCGGTAGTTGAAATTCCACTGCGCGACCTGGCTATATGCCTTGATCGCCGCGGCGGTGTCGCCCTTGGCTTCCAGGGCCCGACCGTAGGAGTACATCATGTCGATCGATTTGTGATCGCCCTTGATCTGGTACGCCTCGTTCGCCTCGCGCAGCGTATCGACCGCCTCGTCCGCGAAGCCGGCCTCCAGGAACGATTTGCCCAGCGCGATGGCGGCGTCGGTGCGATATTTGGGATCCTGCCTGGTCTGCTGGAACAGCGGAATCGCCTCATCGTAGCGCTTGAGCTGAAAGAGCCGCACCGCCATGTTGAACTTGTGGCTCGTCTCGGTCGGATAATTCTCCGCCCAGAGGGTGTACTCCTTGAGCTCTTCCTCGGCACGTTCCTGAACAAACTGGGCGTACTGTTTCTTCAGGTCCTCATCCGCCGGGTTGGCCTGCAGCGCCTGGCGGAGACTGCGCTCCATGCGCGTGAGCTGCGTGAGCTTCACCTCGCCCGCGCTCTTGCGCCAGCGGAACTGTCCCGTCTTCTTGAACGCCTGATCGAGCAGCTCGATCGCGTGGTTTTCCTGATCAGGGTCCTCGGTCTTGCGAAGCGTCTCGGTGTACTTGATCAACTTGCCCGGCTCGTTCGGCTCGGCGTCGTACTCCTTCTTCGCCTCGGCGATCTGCCGGGCCATCGCGTCGGCCGAGCGAATGTCCTTGTCCTGCTCGAGCAGCGAATCCTGCTTGTCGCGATCGCGCATCGAATCGCGGAAGCTCTTGCCGCTCGCGTACTTCCCTTGCCACATGGTCATCTGCGCGCCCAGGTCCTTCAGCTCCTTCTGAAGGTCCATGTCGTCCGGCTTCATTTTGGCGGCCCAGTTGCACGCCTCCACCGCCTGCGGCCACATGTGAAGCTCTTTGTAGATGTCGGTGAGCGTGCGAAAGATCTTGAAGTCCGGGCCCTTGGGATCGGCGATGTTCGCCTGCAGCGTCATCGCGCCGAAGAGCATGGCGGTGTCGTAATAACCGCCCTTGTGCGCCGCCTGCGTGACCGCGAGCATCAGGTACTTGTCACCCGGTTCGTAAGCGAGCAGCTTCTCGGCGTTGAGCAGGTTCTCCTTGTCGTCCTTGCTCGTCTTCTTGAGCTTCATCCCCTCGAACATGCCCAGCTTCTTGCCGCCCGACCCCTTGCGCTTGATCGACATGTCGCGCAGTTGCTGGTGCGCCTCGGTGTTCTCCGGGTCGATGGCCAGGCCCTGGAGGTACATCTCGATGGAGTATTCGAAGTTTCCGGTGTCCGCGACCTTCCTCCCCTGCTCGAAGAATCGCTGCGCCTTGTTCCGATCTTCTTCGGGGATGTCGCGATAGCCGGGAGGGAGATCTGACACGCTCGTGTTCCGTTCTGCTGATGGACCGCGTTCAAGCAGTCCCGCATAACGCGCGCAAGACCGCGCACCTTCGGGACAGTCATGCGAATCTAATGCCAAATTGTTGAACGTGTCAACAAATTCGCCTACCGTTGCGACCTGTCGCTTTCTCCACAATGCCGGCGATGTACGAAGACCTTCAGATCATCAGTTACCCAGACCCCCGACTCAAAAAACCGAGCGCCCCAGTCAATGCCGTTGACGATTCGCTCAAAGAGCTCGTTGCGCGGATGCTTCAGCTCATGCGCGAGCACCATGGCGTGGGGCTGGCGGCTCCGCAGGTCGGGCAGAACATCCGCCTGTTCGTCATGAACCACAGCGGCGACCCGAAAGACGACCGCGTCTACATCAACCCCGAACTCACCGAAGCCGAAGGCGCCGAAGACGCTGAGGAAGGATGTCTTAGCCTGCCCGGAATCAACGCCAACGTCGTCCGAGACAAAACGCTCCGCATGCGCGCGGTCGATCTCGACGGCAGGTCGATTGATCAGAAGGAGACCGGCTACATCGCGCGCGTCTGGCAGCACGAGTTCGATCATCTCAACGGCACGCTGATCATCGACCGCATGGGCGCGGTCGCAAAGATGGCCGCGCGCAAGAAGCTCCGCGAGTTGGAAGAGGCCTACGAAGCCGCGCATCCCAGGCCGCCGAAGCCCAAGTTGCTGCGGCGAAAATAATTCCGTGGCTTGGGCGTCTCGCCCGAGCGTTTCCGCGGAGCGGCTCATGCCGCAAATGCTCGGGCAAGACGCCCAAGCCACGCAATGGATACCCCCCCACTCAAGATCATCTTCGCCGGCAGCGGAGAGTTCGGGCTGCCGACGCTGCGGGCGCTGGTCGATGCCGGGCACGACATCGTGCAGGTCTTCAGCCAGCCCGACCGCCCCGCCGGCCGCGGGCGGACTGTGACGCCTACGCCGATCTCCGCACTCGCCAATTCGTTCAATCTGCCGCTGGTTAAGACCGCGAACATCAACACCGAACCGCTCCCGCCGGCCGACGTGATGGTCGTCATCGCCTTCGGCCAAAAGATCGCCCCGCACGTGGTCGATCACCCGCGGCTCGGCAGCGTCAACCTGCACGCCTCGATCCTGCCCAAGTACCGCGGCGCCGCCCCGATCAACCGGGCGATCATCCGCGGCGAGAGCGTTACCGGGAATTCCGTCATCCGCCTCGCCGCAAAGATGGACGCCGGCGCGATCCTGGGCCAATCGTCGATCGAGATCGGCCAGCTGGAGACGGCCGGCGAGGTGCACGACCGCCTCTCCGCCGACGGCGCGCCGCTCGTCCTTCGCGTGCTGAATGATCTCGCCGCGGGAAGAGCGATCGAGACGCGGCAGGATGAATCGCAGGCGACGCTCGCGCCCAAAATGTCGCGCGAGTCATCGAAGATCGACTGGACCCGACCGGCGCGCGAGATCGCGAATCAAATCCGCGGCATGTACCCATGGCCCGGTTGCCGTGTGCGATTGAGCGATCGCGACGGGAAAGAAACCGCGCGCATTACGCTTGTCCGCGCCCGCGCGACATCATCCGATCCCGCGGGAGACGCGATCACGTCCGATCGTCACATCGGTCCTCTCGAAATCCTCGAGCTGCAACCGGAAGGAAGGCGCCCCATGTCGCTCGATGCATTCCGCAACGGGCATCGCTTCGAAGCGGGAATGCGGATTGAATCAATCGCGTAACGGGCGAGCGAACCGTCGTGAACCGGTCTCAGCGTTGATTCGTTCACCAGCGCGCTCTACACTTCAAAAGTAGACATTTCGTAGACTTAGAGCGACTCCCACACACGAGGTGCCCCGTGGAGAAGCGAAGCGTTCCATCGTTCGCGTGGCTGTTCCCGGTTCTGCTCATCGCGGCGTTGATCGCGCTGGGCGTCGGCATCTGGCAGGCCGCCACCGGCCGCGGATATGAGATCCTCGCCGCGGCGATCGTCGGCGTCTTCGCCGTCGCCGTTTCCTGGCCGATCGTGCTCACACTTGAGAGCTCTCGCGAGCATGGTCTTGACGCCTTCGACGCCTTCGTCCGCCCGCTGGATGAGCGCATGCAGCAGATCAACGTCGCGCTGAACCTGATCAGCGAGCAGCAGCTCATCAGCGACCGCACCAAGCAGACCGTCAGCCGCACGCGCGACCGCGAGGCCCTCCGCCGCGCCATCCACGAAGAAATGGGCAACAAGGACTGGGAAGCCGCGCTGGCGCTGGCCAACGACATGGAGACGGTCTTCGGCTACAAGCAGGAGGCCGACCGCTTCCGCAAGGACATCGAGGCCCACCGCCAGGCGGACGTCCGCCAGCACGTCAACGAGGGCATCGCCGTCATCGATCGCAACGTGCGCGCCGAGCAGTGGCAGGAAGCCCTCGCCGCCGCGCACAAGCTCAGCCAGCAGTTCCCCGCCGACGAGCAGGCCCACAATCTCCCACAGCAGGTGGAAGACCGCCGCGTGCAGTACAAGAAGCAGCTCATCGAAAGCTGGCAGGACGCGATCAACCGCCGCGACATCGACGGCTCGATCGAGATCCTCCGCAAGCTCGATCCCTATCTGACGCCGCAGGAAGCCGAGGCGATGCAGGAGCCGGCGCGCAATCTGTTCAAGGAAAAGCTCAACAGCCTGCGCACGCAGTTCACGCTCGCGGTGCAGGACCACAACTGGCCCGATGCGATCCGGCTGGGCGATGAGATCATCCGCGATTTCCCCAACACGCGTGCCGCCCAGGAAGTCCGCGAGATGATGCCGGCGCTGCGGCAGCGCTCCGAAGGCGCGCCGGAAACCGCAACCGCGCCGGCATGATCAAGAGCATTTGCCGGTCTACGTAGCATGGCCGTCTCGGCCATGCCTTCTCGACCCCGCAACGGCATGGGCGAGACGCCCATGCTACGAAAACCGCCGCGGCCTCAATCGACGAGCGCTTTCGCCTTTGCTCCTGCGGCGGGTCTAACACCGAGCATTTTCGCGACTGTCGGGTGCAATCGCAGCGCATCAACTTCGCCCAGGTCTTTCCCGATTGCCGCTGACGGATATCGCCACAACACGCAGAAGCCGCGCATGTCGGCACAATCGGACGGCGGGTAACCGTGCATCCCGAGCGGACCGTGCTTCTCATCCGCCGGCATCGTCATCGGCGCGTCGGCGTTGCTCTTGAAGCTATAGGACGGCTTGAGCATCACGACCACATCGCCCACGCGCGTCGGATGATTGAACCCCCACTGCGGCGGCAGCGCATCCCGCGCGTATGCGTTGAGCAAATCTTCGTGCTTTCGCAGGTCGGCCAGGACGCGATCCTTCAACTCCGGATGCCGATCGAGATAGATCATCCCCAGCGGCCCGTCCGTGATCGCCGGCACGTCGCTCGGCAGCTCAAAGCTCAGCAGCTTCTTGAAGTTCACCAGAGTCTTGACCGGCGTCATTCCGTGATCGGTGGTAATCAGCACGTAGAGCCGGTCGCGCGGCGAGGCGTGCAGTCGAAAGACGGCGACCGCCTGCTCGACGAACCGACCGATCATCTCGTCGGTCTGCTCGATCCGCTTGGTAACCTGCGTCGAATCCGGGCCGAAGCTGTGCCCGGCGCCGTCGGTCGCGGTAATGTAGCCCATCACCAGCCGCAGCGGTTGCTTCCCGTTGCGCGGTTGATCGGCGCTCCAGGTGTCGATGACGCGCTCCAGCCGCTTCTCGTTGCTCGCTTCCGGGTCGTACTTCTCGCGGAAGTAATCGGCCCGCACGGCTCCTTGCTGATGCTGCGCCAGCGGCCATTCGAACACGAGCGTCCGCACGCCCTGCCGCCGGGCGGTCAACCAGATCGGCTCGGCCTGGAGCAGCGCCGCGTCGTCGGGAAAGTTGTACTTCTGCCGGGTGAGGGTGTCGTAGAACGCGTTATTCGAGATGCCGTGCTGTGCGACCGTCACGCCCGTGGCCTCGGCGACGTGCGAGGGAAAAGTGATCGACGGCGTGATAGGAGTAAGCTGCCGCGTGTACCAGCCTTCGCGCATCAGTCGGTGCAACGTCGGCGTGTCGGCACGATCGACGTAATCTCCTCGAAAACCGTCCATGCTGATCCAGACGACGACGTTGCGGCCCTGCTGCTGACAACCGCCAAGAACTGCAAAGATCGCGATGAGCGGCCAGACGCACGTTCGCTTGTGCATGGGCGGCAAGTCTAGAATCGGGCGATGCCTTCCGCCACGACGATCATCGGCGCCGGCCCGGCCGGCAGCATCGCCGCGATCGTGCTGGCCCGCGCGGGCTGGCAGGTGACGCTCGTCGAGCAACACCGCTTCCCGCGCGACAAGGTGTGCGGCGAGTGCGTCAGCGCGCTGGGGATCGACGTGCTGACGCGATTGAGGCTCATCGGCGCGCTGCGATCGCTCGGCCCGACGAAGCTGACGCGATCCGTCCTCGTCGCGTCCGACGGCAGCAGCGCATCGGTCGATCTTCCGCGGCCGATGTGGGGACTCAGTCGCTCCGCGCTGGATGACGCGCTGCTCCGCGAAGCCCGGGCGGCCGGCGCGACGATCGAGCAACCGGCGCGATGCGAAGACGTCGATGTCGAGCGCCCGCACGTCGTCATCCGCGACCTTCTAACGAACTGCACCCGCGAGATCCGTTCCGACTACGTCATCATCGCCGACGGCAAGGCCGGTTGCAGTTTAGCGCCGCCGCCGCGAACGACCGACCTCGGTGTCAAAGCGCATTTCGCGGACGTCGACGGCCGCCCCGACTCGATTGCCCTCTTCGGCCTCGACGGTCACTACGTCGGCCTCGCGCCGATCGAGGGCAACCGCTGGAACCTCTGCATGAGCGTCCCCGCCGCACGCGTCCGGGCGCTCCGAGCGGACCTGGACGCGCTGTTTGAGCAGTGCGTCCGAGAAAATCGCGGTCTCGCGTCGCGAATGCGTCGCGCGCGGCGCATCGGACCGTGGCTAAGCTCCCCGCTTCCGCGCCATGCGGTCCGCAAGCACTGGCCACCGCGCATCATTCCCATCGGCAACGCCGCCGCCGCGCTGGAACCGATCGGCGGCGAAGGAATCGGGCTCGCGATGCGATCCGCCGAGCTGGCCGCCGCGTCGCTTGCGTCTTCGCGACGAATTTCACACGATGACTTCGACCGCCTCTGGCGCGTCCGCAGCATCGCCTGTCGCGCGATGTCGAAGCTTCTCAGCTCCCCGATGCTTGCCGGGGACGTCATCGACGCGATGCGGGCGAACGATCACCTCAACCACCTGGCGATGGGCTGGATGGGAAAGAGCTGACGCAAACCGTCACATCTTGGCGAGCAGGCGATCCCGCGCCGCGCGAAACTCCTCTTCGCTGAGAATCCCTGCTTCCCGCAGCGCCTGAAGCTTCTCCAGGTCCGGCGTCGATCGGATCGGCTTCCTCGGCTTGGCCGGCGCCGCGGGCGCGGCCACCCGCGTCACGCGCTGGCCGTCGCCGCCGCTCGTCGTCGTCGTCTTCACCTTCGCCGCCGGCGGTGGCGTCGGCGCTTTGCCCGGCTCCGCGACCGTCTCGCCCTTGAGCTCGCGGTCGTACGCCTGCCGCATCAGGTTCTTCAAAACCATCAGGAGCGTGTCCGGCTCCAGGAACGACGCCGGCATGCGGAGGTAGACTGTCTGCGGATCGATCACCCGCAGCGTCCCCGGAGCCCCGGTCAACGCCGCCTGCGCCCGCGCCGCATCGGTGACGGTCAGCACGACGTCGGGATCCTTCTTGATGATGCTCTCGATGCCCCAGTGGCCCGACAGCAATCGCAATTCCGTCAGCGCGAACAGCAGCACCGCCTGCCGCGCGGGTTCGCCGAACGCGTCCTTCAGATCGTGCTCGAGGATCTGCAGCATCTCGATGCTGGTGCAGCGCGTCAGCCGGCGATAGACGTCCATGCGCTGGCGGTCACCCGGGATCCACGTCTTCGGTATGAACGCGCTGACGCCGATCTCGACATGCGCCTCCGGCGTGACCGGCTTCTTCTCATTTTTGAGCTGCCGCACCGCTTCTTCGAGCAACTGGCAATACATCTCGTAGCCGACGGTGGCGATGTGCCCGGATTGCTCCGGTCCGAGGATGTTTCCGGCGCCGCGGATTTCGAGATCGCGCATGGCAATCTTGAATCCGGCGCCGAGGTGCGAGTATTCCTCGATCGCCTTCAAACGCTTGGCCGCGACCGGTGTGACCGGTCGATCCGCCGGCAGGAGCAGGTAGCAATACGCGCGATGCTTCCACCGTCCGACGCGCCCGCGGAGCTGGTGCAGCTCGCTCAGACCAAATCGATCCGCGTTGTTGATGATGATCGTGTTGGCGTTCGGAATATCGAGGCCGGATTCGATGATCGTGGTGCAGACCAGAATGTCCGCCTCGTGACGGATGAACTTGAGCATCACGTCTTCGAGCTCCCCCTCGCCCATCTGTCCGTGGCCGACGAGGATCCGCGCATCCGGCACCATCGCCTGAATCTCCTCGGCGACCTCCAGGATGTTGTGCACGCGGTTGTGAACGAAGTAGATCTGTCCCTCGCGCTGAAGCTCGCGGAGCAACGCCATCTTCACGCGATTTTTGTCATAGCTCATCACTTCCGTGACGACGCTCCGCCGATCCTGCGGCGCGGTCGTCAGCGACGAGATGTCCCGCAGCCCCAGCATCGACATGTGCAGCGTGCGCGGGATCGGCGTGGCGGACATCGTCAGCACGTCCACCGTCTTGCGCATCTGCTTGAGCCGCTCCTTGTGCGTCACGCCGAAGCGCTGCTCTTCGTCGATCACCACCAGCCCCAGATCGGTGAACTTCACGTCCTTGCTGATCAGCCGATGTGTTCCGATGAGGATGTCCACCTGCCCGTCGCTGGTGCGCTTGATGATGTCCTTCTGCTCGCGCGCGGATTTGAATCGGCTGATCGACTCGACCTGGAACGGATACTCCGCCATCCGCTCGCGGAACGATCGATAGTGCTGCTCGGCCAGCACGGTGGTCGGAACAAGGATGGCGACCTGCTTGCCGAACTCGCACGCTTTGAACGCCGCGCGCATCGCCAGCTCGGTCTTGCCGTACCCGACGTCCCCGCACAGCAGCCGGTCCATCGGCCGGCGCTTTTGCATGTCCTGCTTGATCTCATCGGCACTGGTGATCTGGTCTTCCGTCGGCTCGTAGGGGAACTCCGCTTCGAACTCCCGCTGCCAATCGGTGTCCGGCGGATACGCGACGCCCAGCTCCGCCTGCCTGGCCGCCTGGATCTCGATCAGCTCCGACGCCATGTCCATCACGGCTTCGGACACCTTCGCCTTCTGCTTCTCCCACGCCCCTGACCCGAGCCGCGAGAGCTGCGGATGTCCGTGAAACCCGCCGATGTATTTCTGGATCAGGTTGATGCGCGCGGCGGGGACGTGCAGCGTCGCGTTCTCGGCGAAGCGCAGCGTCAGGTACTCTTCGGACTTGCCCTCCTTCGCGATCGTCTGCATCCCGGTGAACTTCGCGATGCCGTGCGCGACATGGACGACGTAATCGCCGACTTTGAGATCGAGAAATGAATCGACCGGCCGCGACGCGATGACCTTCTTGATTCGTCGCCGAACTTCGAAGCGGTGGAAGAGCTCGTGATGCCCAAGGAGCGCGATGGGGCAAAAGCCTGGGGATTGTAATCCCGGGGCTTTGGTGTCATTGGGCGCGTAGACAAAACCCCGATGCAAATAGCCGATCGCGAGCGATAGTCCTTCGCGCAGCCCCGGCGCATCCTGATCCAGCAACTGCGCGAAGCGCGTGATCTCCCCGCTGTTTTCGCAGAAGACCGTGACGTCATGATCCTTCGCGAATTCCGCCAGCTCCCCGATCGCCTTCTTCGCTTCCGTCTCGAACTTCTGCAGCGACCGGACCGGCAGCGTCACGTGCGGAACGCCGCCGCTGCTGATGAAGCTCGGCATTGCCGCCGAGCCTTGATCGAACTGGCTCAGCTCCAGGCGCGACAGGTGCGCGATGTTCTTCAGCACCGCGCTCAGCGGATAGGTCCCTTTGACCTCCGGCAGGCGATCGAAGTAGCTCTTGGCCTGCTCCGCGATTTCCAGCGGCGCCCAGAGCACCACGATCGTGTCCTGCGGGAGATAGCTGAAGAGATGCGTCGAGGACGATGAGTCGATCTGCCCCTTGAGATCGATGAGCCGGACGCTCTCGAGCTTTTTTCCGGAGCCGAGCGTGTCGAGGTCGAACGTGCGGATCGACTCAATCTCATCGCCGAAGAAATCGACGCGGACGGTCAGGCCGACCTGCGCTTCTTCCGCCGCCGAATCGTTCGCATCGTCGAAATCGCCCGGCAGATAGATGTCGACGATCCCGCCGCGCACGGCGAAATCGCCGGGCACTTCGACTTGCTCCAGCCGGTTGTACCCATGCTCGGCGAGCCAGACGATCAGCTTCTCCGCCTCGAGTTGCTGTCCCGGCTTGAGCGTGCGGATGAGGTGCTGCAACTGATCCCGCGACGGGACCGCCTGCATCAGCGATTGGATCGGGGCGACCAACAATGGCCGATCGGTGTTCTGTAGGGGCGATGCCTGCGTCGCCCTGCGCTCCCCGGGGGAAACGGGCGAAGCGTGCGACGCAGCCGTCGCCCCTACCTCCGACAACCGCATGATCAGCCGCATGCGATTGGAAACCTGCTCCTCGCTGAGCTGCCCCATCGACCCGGTCAGCTCCAGCGTCGGCACGACCTCCGGCCGGCGGCCGACAAACAGCTCGATGTCGTCCGCCAGGTCGTCCGCCTCGTCGATGTGCCCGCAGACCAGGACGATCGGCCGCTTCAGCTCATCTTCGACCGCCGCGATGACGGCGGCGACGCTGCTGCCCCACAATCCGGAAGCGGTGGCGGCGCCGCTCTGACCGAGCGTGCGGGCCAGTTCTCGCAGTTCGCGCGCAGCAACAAGCCGCCCGAGGGCGTCGGGTGGGGTCGTTCGTTCCATAGGTGCTCAAATCTTAGCGCGGCGGATCGAAACGTCTACAGCGCGGCCGCCGCGCGTGCCTGCTCTTTTCGACGGAGCTGCCCACATGCCGCGTCGATGTCTCTGCCGCGCGATTTGCGGACGTGCGCGTTGATCCCGTTGTGCCGCAGCACTTCCTGAAACGCCACCACGTCTTTTGCCAGCGGCCGCTTGTACGGCAGGCCCTCCACTTCGTTGTAACGGATCAGGTTCACGTTCGCGCGCAGCGTCTTGCAAAGCTGACTCAGCTCGCGCGCGTGCTCCGGACGATCGTTCACCCCGCTGAGCAGGATGTATTCCAGCGTGATCTCCCGCCCGCTCTGCTCGAAGTAGTAGCGTGCCGCGTCGAGAATGTCGTCCAGCGCGAAGTGTTCCGCCCACGGGATGAGCTGCTTCCGCAGCGGCTCGTTGGGCGCGTGCAGCGAGATGGCGAGGTTGATCGGCAGGTCCTCGTGCGCGAGCTCGCGCATCTTCGCCGGCACCCCGACCGTTGAGATCGTGATCCGCCGAGCGCTCATGTTCAGGCATTTCGGATCGTGCAGCACGCGGATCGCCTGCATGACGCTCGCGTAGTTCGCCAGCGGCTCGCCCATGCCCATGAAGACGACGTTCGTGATCCGCTCGGGCGCGAGGATCTGGTTCAGCCGGTAGATTTGCTCGACGATCTGCCCCGCCGACAGGCTGCCTTTGACGCCGTTGATCCCGCTGGCGCAGAAGCGGCACTGCACCGGGCATCCCACCTGCGAGCTGACGCACGCCGTCCGGCGGTCGCCGTCGGGGATCATCACCGTTTCCGCGTTTCCGCCGTCGGGCCACGTCAGCAGCAGCTTCTGCGTTCGGTCGTCGCTGCACTGCTGCGCCGCGATGCTTCCGGGCACGAAGTCGATCCGCTCGGCGAGTAACACCCGATCGGCTTTGCTCAGGTTCGACATCACCGCCGGATCAGCCACGCCCTTGCTATAAACCCAATCGCGCACCTGTTGCGCGCGAAACGCCGGCCAGTCCCACGTCTTCACCAGCGCATCAAACTCCGCCGGCAGCAGGGCGAGAATCGAAGTTTTTTGCACCAGTGGCAGTGTCAGCGGCATAACATTAGCTATACGCTAGGCGTGATTGACTCATCAGTCATGAACGCGCTCACTTCGGCAATGTGCTTTTGGACGTTGTCAGTTTTGACCCTAGCTGGTCTGCTGTGGAGGTGCAAATGAACGTCTCCACGCACAAGAGTGAAAGCCACTCGCGCATGGGCGACGGCCGCGGAAAGCTCAATCCGGACGACGGCGGCTCCGGAGCAGGCGCGGGCTCGGGCGCGGGTGACGGCAAAGGTGCGCGCCCCGCCGCTCGCGAGGAGCCGACCGACGAGCAGCTCCTCGCCGAATATCGCGCCGGCGACAAGACCAAGTTCGCCGTGCTCGTCCTGCGCTATCAGCGTGAGCTGTATCACTTCCTCGTGCGTTTTTTGGGCGACCGCGCGGCGGCGGAGGACGTGTTCCAGGAAACATTCCTCCAGGTCCATCAATCCGCCGACCAGTTCGACCCACAGCGCCGGTTCCGCCCGTGGCTTTTCACCATCGCGGCCAATAAAGCGCGCGACCTGATCCGCAGCCAGGCCCGCCGCCCGACGAATCCCCTGCAGGCGTCGATCAGCCCGGGCGACGAAGAAAGCGGCGAATTCATCGACCTCATGCAGGCCGCCGAATCCATGCCCGGCGAGCCGATGGAACGGGAAGAATTGCAGCAGCAGGTCCAGAAGACCGTGATGTCCATGCCGGATCACCTGCGGGAGATCCTGCTTTTGAGTTATTTCCATCAATTTCCGTATAAACAGATCGGGGACATCCTCGATATTCCGCTGGGAACCGTGAAATCTCGGCTTCATGCGGCGGTAGCGCATTTTGCCGATCGGTGGCGCGCGAACCACGGGAAACTGGCGTCGTAAGGACAAGCGCAGAGACGTGGCCGTGCAGCCCACCGGGC
This sequence comes from Phycisphaerae bacterium, assembly GCA_025936175.1. Taxonomy (GTDB): domain Bacteria; phylum Planctomycetota; class Phycisphaerae; order Tepidisphaerales; family Tepidisphaeraceae; genus JAICTV01. Next base: position 10,803 of record JAICTV010000046.1, on the reverse strand, counting down.
TCACATCCGCAGATCTCATGGCTCCCGTCGGGGGAGCCGACAAACAAATCTAGCCGGTGCCACTTGCGGGATGCGGCGTCATCCTCTGGAATGACCCGCCCCATCGAGTAACCGGGGGGACCGCACAGTCAGGCCGGTAGGTAAACGCAACCCGCAACGGGTAGGAACGGTTATGACACGTAAGCTCAACGACGCGGATCGCGCAGCGGTGGATATGCTCTTCGATCGCATTACGGCGGCCAAAGCCAACGGCAATGGCGGCAATGGTGGCGACGGATATGTGGCGGCGGTCACCGCGGCCGTCTCCGAAGAGCGCATCCAGGCCGTCGAGAAGGTGCTCTCGCTGCTGGCGGAGATGCCGGCCCCCGAGCCTTCGCCCGACCTGGCCGTCCGCACGCTCCAGCGTGTCGCCCGCGCCGCGGGCGCCCCCGGTGCCGCGATGCCGACGATGCCGTCGTACATCAATCCGAATCAACCGATGGCGTAACGCCCCACTGTGAGGCGCGGAACCCGCCGCTGGGGGCGCGGAACGCGCCGCAGGTGTTGCCCATCTTTCCGAACTCCGGCCCCAAGGCGCTCCGGCGCCTTTGGGCCGTTTTGTTAATCGTGCCCCCATGGATTACTTTCCCGGGGGCAACTGTTCTTTAAGCCGAGGGCTTCTTCCCGAGTGTCATCCCGAGGTACTCCGAAGGATCTCGGCGCCGAGTTGCGTCCGAGATCCCTCGGAGGACCTCGGGATGACAATTGGTGAGCGTCGAGCGATGTCGGAGGGTCATCGAGTGTCGTCACATTCCTTGGAACGTCTGGAACCGCGCCAGTTCCTCGCGGCGACGCCGCCGGCCAGCGTCCGCAGCATCGACGGCAGCGGGAACAACCTGCTGCATCCGACCTGGGGCAGCGCGAATCAAACGCTGCTGCGCCTTGCCCCCAGCCAATACGCAGACGGCATCTCCCAGCCCGCCGGCGCCGATCGTCCCGGCGCGCGCGACATCAGCAACAACCTCTTCACTCACCACATCGCCGAAGACATCTTCAACAATCGAGGGCTGAGCGCCTTCGCCTACGCGTGGGGCCAGTTCGTCGATCACGACATGGACCTGACCAGCGACGCCTCCCCCCGGCAGTCGCTGCCGATCCCGGTGCCCGCGGGCGATTTCTCGTTCGATCCGCTGTTCACCGGTGCGATGACCATCCCGTTCGCGCGGTCGGAATCCGTCCCCGGCACCGGCGTGACGACTCCGCTCGAGCAGCCCAACGACATCACCGCCTTCATCGACGGCTCGCAGGTCTACGGCTCCGACCCGGTCCGCGCCGCCGCCCTGCGCACCTTCGTCGGCGGGCGGCTCAAGACCAGCGACGGCGACAACCTTCCGTACAACACCGCCGGTCTGCCCAACGACACCGCGCCGGGAGCCGATCCGACGACCTACTTCCTCGCCGGCGATCGCCGTGCGAATGAAAATGTCGAGCTGACGTCGATCCACGTCCTGATGATGCGCGAGCACAACCGCCTCGCCGTGCAGATCCACGCGAATCACCCGAAGTGGAGCGACGAGCAGATCTACCAGCAGGCCCGCCGGCTCGTGATCGGCGAGATCCAGGCCATCACCTACAACGAGTTTCTTCCGACGCTCATGGGCGACGGCGCCATCAGGAAGTACAGCGGCTACAAGCCCAGCGTGAACCCCGGCGTCTCCAATGAGTTCTCCACCGCCGCGTATCGCTTCGGCCACTCGCTGCTGAGCAACGACGTGCAGTTCTTCGACAACTTCGGCAACACCACCTTCGATGATCAGAAGCTGCCGGACACGACCGACAACCCCGCGATGCTCAAGGCGGCGGGCGCGGATTCACTGCTCAAATACCTGTCGGCGGTGAACTCCGAAGAGATCGATTTGAAGATGGTGGACAGCATCCGCAACATCCTCTTCGGCCCGCCCGGCGCCGGCGGCATCGACCTGGCCGCGGTGGACGTGCAGCGCGGCCGCGATCACGGGCTGGCCGACTACAACACCGTCCGGGCGTCGCTCGGGCTGCCGAAGGTCACCGACTTTTCGCAGATCACCTCCGCCCCGCTCCTGCAGCACACGCTGCAGTTCCTCTACGGGAGCGTGGACAACATCGATCTCTTCGTCGGCGGGCTGGCGGAAGATCATCTGCCCGGCAGCAGCCTCGGTCCGACGTTCCAGCGCATCCTCGCCGACCAGTTCACGCGCACCCGCGACGGCGACCGCTTCTGGTACCAGCGCGATCTGACCGGCACGGACCTCTATTACGTCGAGCACACGACGCTGTCGGACCTCATCCGCCGCAACACGACGATCTGGAACCTCCAGCCCAACGCGTTCTACTTCGACGTCTCGGTCAACGGCCGCGTGTGGGACGACGCCAACGGCAACGGAAAGTTCGATCGGGGCGAGAAGCCGGTCGCGAATCAGTGGGTGTACCTGTGGGATGACGAGGACGTCGGCATCGATAACGTGCAGACGGACGCGAACGGGTTCTATACCTTCTCGACGGTGCAGGTCGGCACGTATCACGTCACGACGGACCTGCCGGCAGGCGACCACTTCACGACCGCGGCGCCTGCGACGATCTACGTCACCCGCGGCCAGAAATTCTTCGGCGTGAACTTCGGCGAGACCGGCGACACAACGACGACCGCGACGCCGATGCTGAATCGGCTGTCGTTTATCAGTTCCGCCGATCCGGTGGACGCAAGCGATTTGAAGGACCTACTCGACTCGCTTTAGTTGGCGAATCGCGTCGATCAGCACCGCGACTTCGTCGTCGCTGTGCTCACAGGAGAGCGTGACGCGAAGTCGGCTCGTCGCCTTGGGGACGGTCGGCGGTCTCACCGCGAGCACGAGCAACCCGCGCTCTTCCAAGTTAGCGGCGGCCCGCAGGGCCGCGGGTTCATCCTGCAAACCGATCGGAACGATCGGACAGTCTCCGTTCATTCCGACCGCTTCCCGCACGCGCCGCGCCAGTTCCCGCACGCGCCGCTGTCGCTCCGGTTCGTCGCGCATCACACGGAGGCTCGCTTCACATCCCACCGCAATCGCGGGAGGAACCGCCGTCGAATAGACGTACGCGCGCCCGAAGTTGAGCAGCGCATCGCAAAAGGATCTGGATGAGCACACCGCTCCGCCGACCAGCCCCATCGCCTTCGACAGCGTGACGACGAACACGTCGACCGCATCGGTCAATCGCAGCTCCGCCGCGAGTCCCGCGCCGTTCGGTCCGTACACGCCGCTTCCGTGCGCTTCGTCAAGGAGCAGCACGAAGGGATGGCGGCGTTTCAGATCCGCGAGTTCGGCGAGTGGCGCGGCGTCGCCGTCCATGCTGAAGACCGATTCCGTGACGACGACCTGCATCTCCTCCGAATCGCGCTCGGCGAGCAGCCGCTCGAGCTTCGCAAGGTCGTTGTGCGGAAAGATCCGGAAGCTCGCGCCGCTCCCGCGAACCGCATCGATCAGCGACGCGTGCGCGAGCTTGTCGAGCAGAAAGCGCACGCGCGTGCCCGCGACTTCGGCGCTGCCCACGATCGTTTGCACCGCCGCATGATTCGCCTGATACCCGCTCGGCGGCAGCACCGCTGCTTCGGCGCCCTTCCAAGCCGCCAGCGCCGCTTCGGCGGACGCGTGGCCCGACGTGTATCCGCTGATCAACCCGGAAGCCGCGGCGCCGGCACCGGCGGCGCGGGTCGCAGTCGCGACCGCTTCGATCACTTTAGGGTGATGCGTGAGCCCGAGGTAGTTGTTCGAGCAGAAGTTAACCAGCCGCCGCCCGTCGATTTCGACATGAACCGCGTCGATCGGCGTGATGACCCGTCGCCGGCGCTCCAGGTGCTGAGCGCGGCGCGACTCCAGAGCCGCTTCCAACAGGCGCTCGAGCGACGCATCATCCGACATGTGTTGAGAGATTAACGCGATGCTGGCGAAGGAGTTAGTGCCCGCCCTCGTCGCCGTTTTCTTCTTCTTCGCCAGCGGCCTCGGCCATATCGGCGACGTCCCCCGCCTCGTCATCGATCGCCACGCCCGTCAGTTGCGCCAGCCGTTGCTTCATCAGCCGGCCGACTTTGAATTTGACGGTGCGCTTTTCGGGGACTTCGACCGGCTCGAGGGTCTTGGGATTCTGCGCCTTGCGCGCCTTGCGGAGCTTGGTCTCGAACACGCCGAAGTCTCGAAACTCCAAGCGGTTGCCTTTGCCCAGCTCGTTGACCACTTCGTCGAGAAACTGCTGGATGACCTTTTTGACCTGCACGCGACGGTGCCCCGTGCCGTCGGCGATGCGGTCGATCAGTTCCTTCTTGGTGATGGTGGCCATTGCTGCCCTCGAAGATGGTCTAACATTCGGTGGACAACAGACTTAATAACTATGGCAGGCGGCAGAGGCAAATTCAAGATTATTCGCGTCCGATAACAGCACTTAAAGCCGGCGGATTGCAATCCGCCGGCTTTTCAAGGCATTTTGCGCTAGATCTGGTAGTCCAGCACAAACTCCTGCAACCGCATGGATTTAGGCCGTCTGTCGCGGTATTTCAACTTGGGAGGCTCGGCGCTGACCTGATTGAGCGGCGGGACGCTGGAGGTGATGAATACGTTGCCGCCGATCGTCGCGCCCCGGCCGATCACCGTTTCCCCGCCCAGGATCGTCGCTCCCGCGTAGATCGTGACGTCGTCTTCGATCGTCGGATGTCGCTTCTGCCCGCGCAGCATCTGGCCGAATCCCGGCGCGAGCGCGCCGAGCGTGACGCCCTGGTAAACCTTTACGTTGTTCCCGATCTCGGTCGTCTCACCAATGACCACGCCCGTGCCGTGGTCGATGAAGAACCGCCGGCCGAGTTTGGCGCCGGGATGGATGTCGATGCCGGTCAGGCCGTGCGCGTGCTCGGTCATGATGCGCGGCAGCAGCGGGACGTTCATCTTGTAAAACTCGTGCGCGAGCCGCTGCACGGAGATGGCGAAGAGGCCGGGATAGCAGAAGATCGTCTCATCGGTGCTCTGCGCCGCCGGATCGCCGTCGAACGCAGCCTGCACGTCGTCCGCGAGCAGCGCGCGGATCGACGGGATGCGCCCGAAGAACGCTCCCACGATCTTCGCCGCCTCGTGATCGCAGGCCTCGCATTTCTCGTCGTCGCCGTTGGTGCCGGGAAGCTGATCGCGATAGCGCAGGCAGCAGCGGACCTGCTCGTAGAGCAGATCGGACAGCTCGATCACCAATTCGCCCAACCGAAAAGGCACGTTCGCGGTCGTCAGTCCCTGCTTGCCGAAGTAACCGGGAAAGAGAAGCTGCCGGAGGCGCTCGATCGCGCTGACGATCTCGTCGCGGCTGGGCAGATAGACGCGGTTGAGGTGCTGGAGCTGCGGAAGCTCGACAACGCTCTTGACGATCTCGTCGACGACCTTGGGCAGATGTTCGTTCAACTGTTTGCGATTCATCGTGTCACCTGAGGATGACGTCGGGGGACGGGAAAGAGACGAAACGGGGTGCGTCGCGCGGCGCACGAAGGGATTACGCGCGACACATACAGCGACACGACGAATGAGAGGCGGGATAACGGGAACTCATCGCACCGCGAATGATAGGCTATTGCGGCGACAATCGCCAAAACAATAATACGCCGGCGATGGAAGCACTCATGCTCGGCGTTTCGGGCCTGCGCGGGACGGTCGGCGGGACGCTCAATCCGCCGGTCGTCATGCAGCTTGCCGCCGCGTTTGCGGCGTGGCTCAAGGAGACGCGAAAACCCAGGGACGGCGGGCGATTTCGCGTGGTTTTCGGGCGCGATTCGCGGCCGAGCGGGCAGTGGGTTCGCGACGCCGCCGTCAGCGCGCTCGCCGCCAGCGGCGTCGAGGTGGTCGATCTCGACGTCGTGACCACGCCGGGCGTGGCGATGATGGTGCAGCATCTCGGCGCGGACGCGGCGCTGATCGCAACGGCGTCGCACAATCCGATTCAGTGGAATGGGATTAAATATCTGAATGCCGATGCGGTGGCGCTTCCACCGGCTGAAGCCGGGCGGCTTGGCCTGATGTTTTCTGAATCGCGCGCGTCGTACGTGAGGGTTGAGGACGTGGTTCCCGTGGTGAAGAACGGGGACACGCACGCGCTGCACAACAAGCGCGTGCTCGATCGCGTCGACGTGAACGGGATTTCGACTAAACGATTTAAGGTGGTGCTCGACAGCGTCAGCGGCGCGGGGTGTGTCGCGACGGCGACGATGCTCAACAAGCTCGGGTGCCAGCTCGTTCACCTCAACGCGACGCCGGACGGGAAGTTTCCGCACGAGCCCGAACCGACCGAAAAGAATCTCACCGGGCTGGCGGCGGAGGTGAAGCGGCAGAAGGCGTCGGTCGGCTTCGCGCAGGATCCGGATGCCGATCGCCTGGCGATCGTGGACGAGAACGGTGTGTACATCGGCGAGGAGTATTCGCTCGCGCTGTGCGCGCAGTGGATCATGAGCCGCAAGCCGGGAACGGTCGCCGTCACCAATCTTTCGACCAGCCGGATGATCGACGACATCGCCGCGCGGCACGGCGGGCGCGTCGTCCGCACGCCGGTCGGCGAAGCCAACGTCGTCGCGGCGATGCTGAAGGAAGGGTCGATCATCGGCGGGGAAGGCAACGGCGGCGTGATTGACCCGCGCATCGTTCCCGGCCGCGATAGCCTCGTGGGAATGGCGTATGTGCTGAACCTGATGGCGGCCGGCGGCAAGTCGATCAGCCAAATCGTCGCTGAACTGCCCCGCTATGAGATCGTCAAGACCAAGTTCGACTGCAAGCGCGAGGACGCCAATCGCGCGGTCGAGGCGGTGAAGAAGGAGTTCGCCAACGAAAAGATCGACACGCAGGACGGCATCCGCATCGACTGGGACCGTTCGTGGGTTCACGCGCGGCCGAGCAACACTGAGCCGATCATGCGCATCATCGCCGAAGCACCCGATCGCGCCGAAGCCGATCGGCGAATCGAGCAGGTGCAGGTGGTGGTGAACCGGGCGCTCTAGCGCCGCACGACGACCGCAAAGCGACAACCTATCTCTCGCGGACGCGTCATCTTCGTTGCCCCCGACGTGCGGCGCCAGATGCCGCAGTTCGTCACGCTCGCGCGCGCACTCGCGCCGCGCTGCGAGGTCGCCTTCGCCAAGCCGATGCGCGTGCGCGATGTGCAGTCGTGGCTGCGGCAGACGTACGAGGCGATCGAGCGACTCGTCGTGCCGGGGCAGACGACGGTCGTGTCGGCGCTGGGCTCGGTGCCGGCGCGAATCGCGCAGGAGGCATTGAAGCTGCCGAACGTCGCGCTGCTGATTGAACCGGAGGGGCTGCTGCGGCCGCAATCGCGCTACGAGCTGCTGCTGCGGCCGACGGTTCGGCGGATGCTTCACCGCTGGCGACCTGGGGTGACGACGCAGTTCATCTTGCAAGTCGAAAGCTTTCGGGCGGAACTGAAGCTGCCGCCAATCCGCACGACGCTGTCGGAATGGGCGCGGCGGGCGACGACGACGATGTGCCCGTACCCGGCGTGGGCGCTGCCGCCGCTGGTCCCGCTGCCGCGACCGAGCTGGTTGTGCGGCTTCATCGAAAGCACAGAGAGCGAGCGCGGGTCGATGCCGGCGGCGCTGCGACAGTTCCTCGAGGCGGGAAAATCGCCGATCGTCTTGTGCATCCAGCAGTGGGAAGGCCCGCGGCGCGAGGCATTGTTGGGCGAACTCGCCAGGCAGGTCGCCGCGTCTGTCGGTCGCCGTGTCGTGCTGCTCGATGCACCCAGGTCGCTGCGGCAGACCAACATGGGCGGCGATGTTCTGCCGATCGAGTGGATCGCGCCCGAGCACCTGATGCCGTGGGCGGCGACGGTGGTGCACGATGGCAACTCGCAAGTCGCCGCCGCCGCGATGCGTGCCGCGATCCCGCAGATGGTCATCGGGACCGACGAATGGTCGAAGGCGCTGGGGACGCGATTGCGAACGCTCGGCGTTGCCGATCGGATTGCGGCGCTCCGCTCCGGCGGCGAGCGCGTGGCGCGGCGATTGCAGGATCTCCTCTCGACCGATGATGTCGCGCGGTATTGCGAGGTGACGTCGCGACGCGTCAAAGAGGAAGACGCCAAGGCGATCGAGTGCGCGATGGACGTCATCGAGTCGTTCGCGTCGCGCGAATTCGAAAACCGGCGTAAGCCGGTCGTCTCCATGTCCACGCTCGGCCGATTCGGGCGGTTTGGAAATCAGGTGCTGCAATACGGTTTCCTTCGGATCGTCGCGAAGAACAACGGCCACGAGCCGCAGTGCGGCGATTGGGCGGGCGAGACGCTCTTCGGTCACAAGGACGCGCGGCCGACGACATTCCTCCGTCCCGCGGCCGAGGCGTACGACGATCAGCCGACACTCTTCGACGCCGTGCCGGAGCTGCTGCCGCATTACGAATCGCGCGCGCGGGCGCGATCGATCCGCATCACGCCGGCGGCGATGACCGACTGCCCGCCGAACGTGGATCTGTGCGGCAACTTCATGTTTAACACGTCGTTGCTCAAGCCGTATCAGCATTTCTTCCGCTCCCTCTACGAGCCCGCGCCCGCGCTGCGGCCGGCGCTGGACGACGCCGTCGCCAAACTCCGCTCGCGCGGCAAGACGATCATCGGCATCCAGATCCGCCGCGGCGATTTCATCTCCTCGCCGCTCTCGTCGTTCACCTACATCATTCCGCCCGAGTGGTGGCGGAAATGGCTGCGGCGAGTGTGGGACGAATCTCCCGACCCCGTCCTCTTCATCGCGGGCGACGACATCGGCGCGATGGAACAGTCACTGCGGGAGTTTCGCCCCGTCACCGCGCAACAACTCGACGTCCCGCTTCCGCCGCCACTCGATCAGTTTCCTTTCATCCTCGACCACTGGCTGCTGCGTCACTGCGACGTCGCGGGCATCTCCAACAGCAGCTTCGGCTTCACCGCGTGCATGCTGAACGAGCGGGGCCGCGCGTTCTATCGGCTCGACCCGACCAAGGGGAGCGACTTCGAGCCGTTCGATCCCTGGAACGCCCCGCCGCTGCTCATCGTCGGGCGGCTCGGGACGCGCAAGACGTTTGGCGAAATGGTGTCGCTGACCTGTCGCACGCAAGGTCCGGCGGAAGTCGCCCGCGCGATCGCGTATCGCGTTCCGATCGCCCGGCTGCGCTCGTGGCTCTTCCGCACGTCGCTCGCCTTCGACACCGACGGCCTCGGCGGCGCGACGATGACGGTGCTTCGCGTCGCCTTCTCAGCCTTCGGCAAATCCGATGTGCCGATCAGGCGATTCCACGACGTCGCCCGTGCCGAGCGCTGACGATCTCTGCGAAGGTTCTCGCGCCGGTGCGCGCGGTTTATCGTTGCCTGATACGAGGCTGGATCTAAACGCGCGCTTGTCATCCTGAGGTAGTCCGAAGGATCTGGCCGTGGAGTACGTCGAACGCAGATCCTTCGGAGTACCTCAGAGGGTGTTAAGGAACGAGGTCGAGTTCGGTGCGCAGGTTCGTCATCCTGAGCGTACTCGCGAAGGATCCGGCTTCCTGTGACCGCACGCAGATGCTTCGGAGTACCTCAGCATGACATCAGGCGACCTCTACGGCCTCTTTAACACCCTCTCACAGGATGACATCCCCTTTCGACCAGCGCACGAATTAAGCCGGACCCGTATGATTCGCGCCGCGCGCCGCCATATGCCGTTGGGTTCGTTTTGCAACCGGCGCCCGGTCGAAATCGATCAAAACCCGCGTTTTTGAGCGCGAAGCGCGGTTTTTCATTGGCTTCGATTGGGTTCGTTTTGCAACCGGCGCGTCGCTCTTCCGCCAGGATGCGCCGCCTGCGCCGCCGGGTTCGCTCCGCGTCTTTGAACTCGACCCGGGCACCATCGGACATTTTCGGACATCCGCGTATTCGCTTGTCAAAGAGCGCCGTCCCCGTAATTCCGAGCGATTGCAGTAGCGTGAGGACGAAACTGCAACGCCGCAGGCCGAGACGCGGGAACGCGGGAAAAACTGAGCTTTGAATTGCGAGATTTCAGATTTTGGCGTTGCCGGTTTTTGCGCGCGTGCAGGCGAGGGCCCGCGCGTCGTCGGCGTCGGTTATTTCGTCACCCAGCACGCCGCGATGTGGCCCGGCTCGCCCTGCTTCTGCTCGAGCGGCGGGATCTCGTTGACGCACTTGCTGAGCACGCGGAAGCGCTCTCCGCCGCTGGTGATCTCGACGGTTTCGCCCGCGTTCGCCTCCGTCGCGGCCTGGCGCGTGAGCGGGCAGCGCGGGTGGAAGGGGCAGCCGCTGGGAGGGTTCGACGGCGAGGGAACTTCGCCTTTGAGGACGATGCGCTTGCGCTTGGGCCGCGGATCGGGCTCGGGGACGGCGCTGAGCAGCGCCATCGTGTAGGGATGTTTCGGGTTCGCGTAGAGCTCTTTCGAGCTGGCCTTCTCGACGATGCGGCCGAGGTACATCACGGCGATTTCGTCCGAGAAATGCTCGACGACGGCGAGGTTGTGGGCGATGAACAGGTACGCGATCTTCCGCTCGCGCTGGAGATCGTCGAGCAGGTTGAGGATCTGCGATTGGATGGAAACGTCCAGCGCGCTCACCGGCTCGTCGCAGACGATGAAATCGGGATTGAGCGCAAGCGCGCGGGCGACGCCGATGCGCTGGCGCTGCCCGCCGGAGAACTCGTGCGGATACCGCGCGGCGTAAGACGGATCGAGGCCGACGCGCGACAAAAGTCCCGCGACCATTTCCTGTTTCGCCCGGCCGCGCGCGATGCCGTGGACCTGCAGCGGCTCGCCGACGATGTCG
>JAICTV010000339.1 GCA_025936175.1 Phycisphaerae bacterium | reverse complement strand
GCACCGCGCACCGAGCACCGAGCACCGAGCACCGAGCACCGCGCGCGAAGCGCGCTAGAGCTGTTCGATTGCGCGGCGATCGGCGTCCATGACGATCGACTGGCGCTCGAAAGTTTCGCCCGCGGCGATGGTGACTCCGTCGGCGACGATGCAGTCTCTGAGCGACGCACCTGGCTCGACCGTCACGTCGTCCCAGAGGACACAGCGCTCGACGCGCGCGGAGGGATCGACGCGGACTCGCGCTCCGGGGCGCGGGGCGCCCGGGCGGCCGTCAGCGGCGGCGAGATCGAGCGACGTCGCGAGCAGATCGGCCGGCGTACCGATGTCATGGAAGCTGGCGTTGCTCACGAATCCTCGAATGCACCCCGGCGAGGCGGACATCATCTGCGGGTAAATGCCCAGGACCGATTCCGCGAACACGCCATCATCGAGCGACGCGAAGACGCTGGGCTCCGCGGCCTGTACGCCGATGAAGTGGAACGATTCCACAGCGCTTCCGCGTTTCGTGAACCCGGTGACGGCGCCGTCCGCATCCAGCACGACGCCGCCGTACTTGTCCGGCCGTGGGTTGGGGATGAGCGCCATCGTGACGAGCGCGCCCGTCCGTGCGTGGTGGGCGGCGAGATCGGCGAGCCGCATGTCCGTCAGCGTGTCGCCGTTGACGAAGAGCAGCGGCGGCGCGGGATCGAGCCCGTCGACCAGCAGCGGGAGCGCGCGACGCGGTCCGCCCGCGGAGCCGAGGACCGGCGTCTCCCATGAATAGCGAACGCGAACGCCGAGCGATGAGCCGTCGCCGATCGTTCGGGTAATCGTGTCCGGCTTGTGATGGAGATTCAGGACGAGATCCCTGACGCCCGAGGCCGCCAGCCAGCGGATCACGCGCGACGCGAGCGGCTCACCGTCGACCGGCACCGCCGCCTTGGCGCGCGCGAGCGTGAGCGGCCGCAGGCGGGTCCCGAGCCCCGCCGTGAGGACGAGCGCGCGACGAAACGGTCCGGCCGTCGATGTGGCGGTGGAGGCGCTCACTCGCGCCTATTGATCGCCGTCGAAGGACATATCCGCCCCCGACAGCCCGAACTCCTCGCGGTGCTTCAGGAACAGGCCGCGGTACGAATCGAGCACGTAATCCGCGGACGTGCGGCCGAGGGCTTCCGCCATCGCGGTGATCCCGTTCTCGCTGCCCTCGATCTCCACGAACACGCCGACCGGAGTCTCATCGATCGCGACGATGACGTCTTCGTGCGCGAACTCCTCGCGGTACTTCTCGTACCGGAACCAGACGTGGAGTCCAAGCTCCGAGAGGACGCGCAGCAGCACTTCACCGTCGCCGACGACGGTCTCCAGCTCTTCGCGCAGCTTCATCGTCGACGGCTGGACCGGCCCCTTGAAGGTCAGCCGGCTCTTGCCGTTCTCGACCCGGACGCGGAGCACGCAGCGGCGGCGCCGCAGCGTTTCCTCCTCCGTGTCGAGCAGGGAGTCCTCCTGGAGGCGTCGGCCGTGCAGCGGCGTCGCGCCGGCTTCGAGGATGGCGGCGCGCGCTTCGTCCGCGGACGCGAACCTCAGCTTGATTTCCCGCTCGAACGACGCTGTCGTCGACATGGTCCTCCCGCGAAAGACCGGATTATATCGCCACGGGCCGCCAGGCCCGCCGCCAGACCAGGTGCCGCACGAATACATACATCGTGAAGCATTCGACGGCGAACGGCGGGAACCCGAAGAATCCCGCCACCGGCATCTCGAAAATCTTGACGTGCGGCGGCACCGGAACGGTGTAAATCCACTTCGAGCCCGCCCAGTAGTTCCAGAACTCCCAGATGAATCCGCAGATGAGCCCTGACGCGAGCAGGTTCTTCAGGCGTCCCGTATGACCCTCCCGCCAATCGCCGCGGATGGATTCTGCGCCGTTCGCCGCATTCAGCGGATCGAGGAAGAAGATGAATCCGAGCCAGACGGGCGCCGCCAGCCAATCCGATGGATGCACGATCGGCAGCAGGAGCATTGCTGCGCCAATGACGACGCTGACGCCTCCGCCCACGCCGAGCGGTATCACGGGCGGCGGGGTGGCCGCTTCGTCTTCACGGCGAGCGCCGCGCAGCACGCCCACGCACTCGGCGGTAAGGAAGATCGCAATCGAGATCGTCGCGAACGCCCAGGCGAAGCCGAAGTACCGCAGCGCGAGATTCTCGGGCAGACCGATGTAATACCAGTTGTGGAGCGTGTAGGTGTTGTACGCCTCGAAGATCACCCAGAGCGGGATGCCAGCCGCACCGATGAAGGCGGCCTCGATCGGGTACGTCGACAGCAGCGAATCCCCGCGGCGGGAACGTACGAAGGCGTCGGTGAAAAGGATGTACCCCGTCCAGGCAATCGGCGTGTGCCACGACCAGAACGGCTCAACCTTCGCCAGCATCAGGATCTCTGATGCCGCCATGATGGCGACGCCGAGCCAGCCGTACAAGGGGAATACTGTCAACTACACAACTCCCAACGACCAACTACACAAGGTGTCAACTTCCAACTAAAAACTCCCAAGCCCTCGCGGGAGGACTTGGGAGTGGACATCTTGAGTAGTTGGGAGTTGCGTAATTGCGTAGTTGTCTCTATCGCTTCGTCACGGTCACAAACGTCGTCGAGCCGTCGCGCCAGATCAGCAGGAACACCGGCTGGCCGGCAGCGACCTTCTGCAGTTCGCGCGTGATCTGGCTGACGTTGTTCACGGGCTGGCGATTCACCTCGAGGATCACGTCCCCTGGCGCCAGGCCGGCCACGAACGCGGGACTGTTCGGCTCGACGTCGCTGATGATTCCGCCGCCCTGGTTGCGCGGCAGGTCGAGCCGGCGGGCGATGTCCGGCGTGATCGCATCAACCGTCATCCCGAGGCCGGTCGACGTCTGCTGGTCCGGGTTGTTCTGCGGCGTGTTGCGCGCGGCGGCCCGCCCCTGCTCGGCTTCCAAATCCAGTTCGTCGATCGTGACGTCCGTCGTCTTCTTCTGATTGTTCCGGTAATACGTCATCGGCACCGTCGTCCCCGGCTTCGTCTTGACGACGTCGGACACCAGTTCGTCGCTGTCCTTCACGGGTTTGCCGTTGTAGTCCACGATGACGTCGCCCGGCTGGAGTCCCGCCTTGTCGGCCGGGCCCTTCGGGCTGACCGTGCTGACGAGTGCACCGTTGGTGTTCGGCAGCCCGAACTGCTTTGCAGCTTCCGGCGTCAAACGGTCCGTCGCGACCTGGACGCCGATCACGCCACGGACGACCTTTCCGGTCCGCAGTTGCGGGATCAGATCACGCAGCGCGTTGATCGGGGTCGCGAAGCCGATGCCGATGTTCGCTTCGCTGCGGTCCGTGTAGATCGCGGTGTTCATCCCGACCACTTCGCCGCGGATATTCAGGAGGGGACCGCCGGAGTTGCCCGGGTTGATCGCCGCGTCCGTCTGCAGCATGTTCTGCACACGGCCCGCCACGCCGCCGAAGGGACGGCCGAGGCCGCTGATCACGCCGACCGTGACCGAGTGCCCGAGGCGGAACGGGTTGCCGATGGCCATGACCCAGTCGCCCGGCTGCATCTGATCCGAATCACCGAATCGCACTTCCGCGAGCGG
>JAICTV010000369.1 GCA_025936175.1 Phycisphaerae bacterium | reverse complement strand
GCGATGGATCGTCTGGCCCGCCGCGGCATCCTCATGCCGATCGTCCGCTGGACGCTCACCATCGGCGCGATCCTCTGGTTCCCGCTCGCCCAGCCCGTGCTCGAAGTCTTCCTCAAGGGCGGATTGGTCCAGACCAGCACCGGCATCGCCCTGCTCGTCGTGCAGCTCCTCGGCGCGGCCTATCTGCTCAAGAGCGCCGCGTTCCTCGGCATCTATTTCCTGGTCCTCTGGCTGATTTTGAGATGGAACACGCAACGCCGCGTCTCGCGCTTGCTGACGCGCTGGCGCCGTGTCGCGCCGGACGGATCCGATGCGACCGTGAACCTCGCCGCCGCCGTGATGAGCTGGTGCGACGAGCTGCTCGATCCCATCCGCGTCGCGCGACAGCGCGAGGAACAACTCGCGCAGAAAGCGGACCAGGCGAAACAGAAGCTCACTGCGGATTCTGCGGCGGCGCGAGCAGCGACGGATCGATCTGCACCGCCCGCTTCATCATCTCCCGCGCATCGTCCGGCTTGCCCTGCTTCAGATACACCGCCGCGAGGCTCTCGTACGCCGCCGCGTAGTCCGGCTTGAGGTGGATCGCCGACTGAAAATCCGCCGCCGCCTCATCCAGCCGATCCAGCTTCATCAGCGCCAACCCCCGCGATCGATACGCCTGCGGCAGCGGATCGCCGCCCAGCGCGATCGCTTTTGACTGCTCCGCCACCGCATCGTCATACCGCCCCTGCTCCGCGAGGCTGATGCCGTAGTTCCAGTGCGCTTCGGGAAGATCCGGCGCGAGCTGCATCACGCGCGCGAACAGTTTCCACGCCTCCGCCGAGTTGTCGCGCTCGGCGAGCGTTTTGGCCAGGTTGAGATTGACCATCCACGAATCCGGATTTTTCGCCAGCGTATCGCGCCACAGTTTTTCCGAGTCAGCAAACACCGACGCGCGCACCATCGTCAACACGAGGAGGATCGCCACGATCAGCGACTTCACGACGATCGGCCAGCGCGCCATCCCAGCCGCCGCGAGCGCCAGCAGCGCCGGTGTCGCCAGGTACGCGTAGTGATCCGCGACGAACGTGTAGCGCATCGGATAAATGTTGAAAAATCCGAGCGCGGGCACGAGCGTCCCGACGAAGATCATCACGGCGGCGAGCGGCCCGCGCCCCCACCGCCCGCGCATCCGCCACAGCGCGAACAAGCCGACGATCACGCCCAGCGGAAATGCCCACTGCCACACGAGCTTCGGATCGATCGCCCACTTCGGATAGACGAAGCTCAAGTTCACCGGCAGCAGCAGTTTGGTCACGTAAAACCAGACCGCCCGCCCCGCGATCAGCACGCGATCGACAAACGAGTAGCTCCAATCCGGCCCCCGCGCGCGAACCCAATCCACTTCGAGATGCGCCGTGTGCCACGCGAGCAGCGCGCCCAGCAGAAACATCGGCGCGAGCCTGAACCAATCCCGCCGCGTCACCGTCCCGCGCCTCCACCACAGGATCAGCACCAGCGCCGCCGGCAGCGATGCGGCGATCGTCTTGCTCAGCATCGCGGCGATGAAGAGCGCGAGCGTGGCAGCGCACATCCAGGAACATCGGGTACCGGGTATCGGGTATCGGGTGTCGCCGTCTTTCACCCCCGATACCCGATACCCGATACCCGCGCATCGCAAATACGTCACGGCCGCCGCGAGGTAAAACACGCCGCACAGCACGTTCTTCCGCTCGCTGATCCACGCGACCGACTCGACGTGCAGCGGATGCACCGCGAACAGACACGCGGCGAAAAACGCGCCCGGCACATCGACCGCGACGAGCAATCGCCACAGCAACACCGCGCTCGCCGCGTGCAGCAGCACATTAACGAGGTGATATCCGCTCGCGCTCGTTCCCCAGATCTGCCACTCGATCCAGAACGACGTGAAAACCAGCGGGTAATACTGCGGCGAGGCGTGAGGGTCGAGCCAGATGCTTTTTAAGCCCTCGACCGACCGCAGCGCCGGATTATTCGTCACGTAGTCGTCGTCGTCCCAGATGAATCCGCCGCGGATGACCGGCGCGTACGCGATCAGCGCGAGCGCGACGAGTGACGATGCGAGATAGAAGGTCCGGCGGGAAAGCGAAGGCTCGGTGCTCACGCGTGAGGCGGCATCATACCGCCTCGCCGTCGAGAAACGCCTTGGCCGCTTTCAGCGCCGCCTTGGCGCTTCCGTAGGTCACGCGCTTTAGCGCCGCGTCGTACGGCAAAAACTCCGCCCCCACGTGCTCGTGGCTCAGCTTCAACTCCGCCGGCTTGATCTTCGTCCGCCCGAGGAAGAACACGACCGTCTTCCTGATCAGCCCCTTGGTCTTGTGGCGGAAGAAGTAAGTCATCGCGTGCGAAAATCCGTCGCACAGCGCTACGTCATCGATTCCCGTCTCCTCCGACAATTCGCGCACCGCCGCCGCGCGGTCGTCCTCCCCCTTCTCGACGTGACCCTTGGGGTAATCCCAGTGCTTCCCGTAGTCGAGCAGCCGAAACTCGGCCTCTTTCTTGCGCGGCGGGATTCGATAGACCAAGACGCCTGCGCTGCGCTCGATTCGGATCGGCATAGGCGTTGGGACGGCGAGGGAGGGCGAGGCTCCTGCCGAGCCACAGTCCCGAATGAAATGCCGGCTCGGC
>JAICTV010000311.1 GCA_025936175.1 Phycisphaerae bacterium | reverse complement strand
TTGGCCTCAGGATCATTACGTGGCCCGGCGGGATTTCGCCAAGTTCATGGTCGTGACGAGCCTGGCGTTCGCGATCGGGCAGCTTTGGATCGGCATGCAGAACGTCTGGCGTCGCCACCGCGGCGCGCCGCCGATCAGCAAGATCGCGTCGCTCGCATCACTGCCCGTCGGCGCGACACTCGTCTTTTGCTACCCGGGCCCGCACGATGACTGCATCCTCGTGCGCACCGCGGCGGAGAAGCTCCTCGCGTACGGGCAGAAGTGCACGCACCTCTCGTGCGCGGTGATTCCCGACGCCGCCAAAGGCATCATCCGCTGCCCGTGTCACGAAGGGCTCTTCGATCTTCACAGCGGCCAGAACATCGGAGGCCCGCCGCAGCGGCCGCTCCCGCGCATCACGCTCAAGGTTCGCGGCGACGACGTCTACGCCACCGGCATCGAGTGGAGGACGACATGAGCCTCAAACGTCCTTTCACGCGCGAGCAGCGGACGACCATCATCTACGGCATGCTCGCGTTCATCCTGATCCTGGTCATCCTGCAACTGTGGCTGCTGACGGCGACGATGAACGCTTATCTCGGCGGTGACGAAGGCGTGATCTGGCCCGCGGCGGCGGCGAGTTTATTGTGTCTCGCGCTCAATGCCGGGCTGCTCCGCTACCTCTACTACATCGAGCGGGTGCGACGGTGACGCGCGCAGAAGAGGAGAAGAGGAGAGCAGGAGAAGAGGAGGTCGCAGGACATGCCTCCGTCGTCTCCTCGTCTGCCTCCGCGCTGGAGACGATGCATCCGTCGTATTTCGCGATGGTGATGGCGACCGGCATCGTGTCGATCGCCAGTTTCCTGCTCGGTCTCAAGCTCATTGCCCGCGGCCTGTTCGCGCTGAACATCGGGTTCTATCTCGTTCTGTGGGCGCTGCTGCTGTTGCGCTGCGCTCGATACCCGCAGCGCGTGAAGGCGGACCTGCTCCATCACGGCCGCAGCGTCGGATTCTTCACGATCGTCGCCGGCACGTGCGTGCTCGGCAGCCAGTTCGTCATCATCGGCGGGATGTGGACGCTGGCCGCGATGCTCTGGTACCTCGGCATCGTCCTGTGGCTCTGCTGCACGTACGGCATCATCACCGTGCTGACGGTCAAGGAGTCCAAGCCGGGGCTGGCCGAGGGGATCAACGGGGGATGGCTGCTTCCGGTGGTCGCGGCGCAGTCGGTGGCGGTGCTCGGCGCGCAATTGGCCGGCGGCTTTGCGACGAGCCGCCAGCCCGGCGTGCTGCTCTTCTGCCTGACCGTCTGGCTCGGCGCCGGCATGCTCTACATCTGGATCATCTCGCTGATCTTCTACCGCTACACGTTCTTCGAACTGCATCCATCAGACCTCGCGCCGCCTTACTGGATCAACATGGGCGCCGTCGCGATCTCCACCCTCGCCGGCACGATGCTGCTCGCCGCCGCGCCACATTCGTTTCTGCTGAGCGACCTGACGCCGTTCGTCAAGGGAATGACGCTGTTCTTCTGGTCCACCGCAACCTGGTGGGTGCCGATGCTGATCATCCTGGGCGTCTGGCGGCACGTTTATCGCAGGTTCCCGCTCCGCTACGATCCGCTCTACTGGGGCGCGGTCTTCCCGCTGGGGATGTACACCGCCTGCACTTATCGACTCACACAAGTAATGCACGCGGAATTGCTCACATGGGTCCCGCGCGTGTTCATCGTGATCGCGCTGGCGGCGTGGGCGCTGACGCTGTTCGGCCTGATCCATCAGCTCGTCGTGCAGTCGAAATCGCGTCAACCTTGACGCGTCTTTGGGCCGATCATATCTTCATGCGTCCAATGCACGCCCACGCGGAAAGACTGGCCGACGTCAATATCTAGGCGCGTGACCCGCGTCTGACACGCCGGTCCCGCGCCCGCCCGCCGCCGTTTTCTTCTTCATTCAAAATCTGATTCCAAATCTCGAATCACAGAGAGACCGTCATCATGGAAGCGATCGAAACGCGTTACCGTACCCATAGCTGCGGGCAGCTCAGAAAATCCGACGTCGGCAAAGAGATCAGGCTCGCGGGCTGGGTTCACTCTTATCGCGATCACGGGGGGCTGGTGTTCATCGACCTGCGCGACCGCGACGGCCTCACGCAGCTCGTCTTCGACGCCGACGTGTGCGGCAAGGCGACCCACGATGAATCGCGCAAGGCGCGCGGCGAGTGGGTGATTTCCGTCGGCGGACTTGTCCACGCGCGCGGCGAAGGATTGACCAATCCCAGGCTCGCGACCGGCGACATCGAGATCATGGTCAAGACGCTGGAGGTGCTGAGCGTCTCGCCCACGCCGCCTTTCACGCCGGACGAGCGCGAGGTGGTGAACGAGGAGAAGCGGCTTGAATACCGCTACCTCGATCTGCGTCGCGCTGACATGCAGCAGACGCTGCGCACCCGCTACCGCGTGACGAAGATGATGCGCGACTACCTCGGCGACGCGGGGTTCTGGGAGATCGAGACGCCCTTCCTCACTAAATCAACGCCCGAAGGCGCGCGCGACTTCATCGTGCCGGCGCGGCTGATGCCCGGAAGCTTCTATGCGCTCCCGCAGTCGCCGCAGCTCTTCAAGCAGTTGCTGATGGTCAGCGGCTGCGACAAGTACATGCAGATCGTCCGCTGCTTCCGCGACGAGGACCCGCGCGCCGACCGGCAGGCGGAGTTCACACAGCTCGACGTGGAGATGAGCTTCATCGACCGCGAGAACATCATCACGGTGATGGAAGGTCTGCTGCGGACGATCTGGAAGGAGATCCTCGGCGTCGAGATCCCCAATCCGATCCCGCACATGCAGTACGACGAGGCGATGGCGCGCTTTGGCTCGGACCGTCCGGACCTGCGCTTCGGGATGGAATTGCACGACATCACGGACCTGGGGAAGAAGACGGACTTCAAGGTCTTCAAAGACGCGGCGATGGTGAAGTGCATCGTGATCCCCGGTGGCGCGAAGCTCACGCGCAAGGAGACCGATGCGCTCGCGGACTGGTCGAAAGGATTCGGAGGCAAAGGGGTCGCGGTAACCAAAGTCGCAGCCCCGAACGCCGGTTCGGGGTCGTTCGACACCGGTATCGCAAAGTTCATCGCTCCCGTCGCGCAGGAGATCATCGCGCGCACGAACGCGAAGGACGGCGACCTGCTCGCTTTCGTCGCGGACATTCCGAAAACCGTGCACAAAGTCCTCGGCGAGCTGCGCCTCAAGATGGCGCGCGACATGCAACTCAAAGCCAGTACCGACTTCGCGTGGGTGTGGGTCGTCGATTTCCCGTTGTTCGAGTGGAGCGAAGAGGACCAGCGTTACGTCTCGACGCATCACCCCTTCACCGCGCCGCTCGATCAGGACCTCGAAAAGCTCACCAGCTCCGACCGCGCGACCGTCGAGTCGATCAAATCCAAGGCCTACGACATCGTCGTCAACGGCTCGGAAATCGGCGGCGGGTCGATCCGTATTCATCGGATGGACGTGCAGCAGAAGGTCTTCGCGCTGCTCGGCATCGACGAGGCGGCACAGAAACTGAAGTTCGGCTTCCTGCTCGATGCGCTCAAGTACGGCGCCCCGCCGCACGGCGGGATCGCGCTGGGGCTCGATCGGCTGATCATGATCCTGCGCAACATCGGCAACATCCGCGACGTGATCGCGTTCCCCAAGACGCAGAGCGGCGCGGACCTGATGTGCGGCGCGCCTTCGCCGATCGACGAGAAGCAGCTCAAGGAGGCGAACATCCGCGCGATCCTCCCGCCGGGAAAGGCGGCGGTGCCGGACGTGCACAACGTCGTCCATAAACACGAAGGCGGCGCGGGAAAGCCGTAAGATGTCGGGGATGAGCCAAGACCCGCGCGAGGCGATCTATCGCGACCTGCTCGGCGGCCAGCTCGCCGAGGGGGCCGCGAAGAACCGCGCCTCCGCCAGGCGCATCTTCGCGCTCCTCGCCGAGTTCGACGTCCGCCCGGCGTCGCTCGTGGACGTCGGCTGCGGCACCGGCGAATGGCTCGCCGCGGCGCGCGACATCGGCATCACCGACGTTCGCGGCATCGAAGGTAACTGGCTCGACAAGTCGAATCTGCCAATCGAAGCGTCGCTGGTCGAGACGCATGACCTTGAAACCGGCTTCGACCTGGGCCGGCGGTTCGACCTCGTGCTCTGCATCGAAGTCGCCGAGCATGTCACGCCCGCATCGGCGGAGAGATTGGTCGCATCACTGACGCGGCACTCGGATCTGGTACTCTTCTCCGCCGCGATCCCCTTCCAGCGCGGGCACCACCACGTCAACGAGCAGTTCCCCGATTACTGGGCGGAGCGGTTCGCGCCTCACCAGTTCCACCCGCTCGATTTCCTCCGCCCGCGCATCTGGAAGGACGCGAGCATCATCTGGTGGCTCCGCCAGAACCTCCTGCTCTTCGCGCACGACCGCGCATTGCAAGTGAACCCGAAGCTCGCGACCGAACGCGACGTGCAGCGTGTCCTGTCGGTCGTGCACCCTTCGGTCTACCTCGGCCTGCTGAACGAGGCGTACGCGAAGCTCCAGGAGCAGTCGAAGCTGATGCAGTTCATCGCCGAAGGCGGCGCCTTCCGCGCGACCAGGCACCCCGACGGGAAGATCGACGTCACGCGTCTGCCCGCCCCCCCCACGTGACCGTCGCCCGCCGATGCTGTACATTCCCCCGATTCGATGATTCGCACCAAGATCGTCGCCACCATGGGCCCCGCCTGCGGGGACGTCGAGACGTTGTATCGGCTGTTCGAGGCCGGGGCGGACGTCTGCCGGCTGAACTTCTCGCACGGCTCGACCGATCAGCACCTGCTCATCCTGCGCAACATCCGCGAGGCGGCCGCGCGGTTCTCGCATCCGATCGCGGTGCTCGGCGACCTGCAAGGGCCCAAGATCCGCCTTGGCGAAGTCGCCGACGTGGATGGAAGCGGCGGCATGCCGATCCGTGTCGGCGATGAACTGATCATCCAGCGCCAGACGGTCGTCGGGCGCGATCGGCGCGTCGGCAGCACGTTCAAGCACCTCGTGGACGACGTGCAGGTCGGCCATCGCGTCTATATCGAAGACGGCATGCTGCGCTTCGTCTGCACGGACAAGAACTACAACGAGCTGCACCTCAACTGCACCGTCGGCGACGTTCTCAAGACGGCCAAGGGAATCAATCTTCCCGACACCAGCGTCAACGTCGCGTCGATCACCGACAAGGATTGGATCTGTGCCGACT
>JAICTV010000272.1 GCA_025936175.1 Phycisphaerae bacterium | reverse complement strand
TTAGGGATCGCGACGATGCTCAGGTTCTTCGGCGCGTTCCCGTTGGTGTTCGCCGGCCCGCTCATCGTGAACGTCCCGTAAAAGTAAATCGTCGCCGGGCCGGTAAACGTGATGGATGCGTTGGAGGCAACCGAGACGTTCTTGAACCAGTAGTGCCCGCCGGCCACGGTAACGTTCTTTCCGTTCGGAACCGTCAGGTCTGGAACGTTCGAGACGTACGCGCCGAACTGGTTGTCGTCGTTGTTCGTCTTGGTGTAGGGCGTGGAATCGCCATTGGGAAAGCTCAGCGGCGCCGAAAGTGTCCGGATGTTGGTGGCGGTCACGCCGGTGACGGACTGTCCGGCGAGATGCCAGACGGTGCCCTCGATGGTCGACGTTCCGGCGCTGGTGATCGGCCCGTTGGACGCGATGTGACCGGCGTTGCCGCCGATCGTTCCGGTGGACGCCCAATAGCTCGTCGATGAATTGCCCTTGAGGTTGATGTAGTTCAACCCGATCAAGCCGTAGCCCGGCGGGATGCAGGCGGCGATCGCCGAGGCCTGCACGTCGCAATAGTTCTGCCCGAGCACGCGGGCGAGGTAGAGCGGGACGGCGTTCCCGCGCGCCTGCGTCCGCCGGCACGTGATGCGAATGGCGTTCGCCCCCGCCTGCGCGGTCGCGCCGCTCAGCACTGTGTATGTGCGGGTGTTCGTGTCCCAGTTGAGGAACTCGACGTCGTTGGTCTTGTCGACGACGACGGGCGTGCCGTCGCAGTTATTCGCATACGCAAACTGATACGCCAGGTTCTGGCAGGTTGTCACGTTGCCGAGCATCGAGGCGGCGGCGCGGGCGCCGGCATCGGCCGCCCGGCGCAACTCGGTCTTCGCCTCCTGCGCGTGGCCGTAATCCATCGCCAGCGACGCGAAGGCGAAGGTCGCAACCATCACGATCACGATGTAAACGATGATCGATCCGGTGGGGCGGCGTCGGTCGCGGAGGCGGTGGTTGCTGGCAAAGCGCATGGCTAAGGGGGTTGTCGGAAGGAACCGCGCACCTCTTTATCGGATTGATGCGTCCGACAACCCTCTCATGAACGCTACTTCACGATGGTGATCGCGCCGGTGCCCTTGAGCGACAGGTCATAGTGGATCGCGCCGGTGCCGCTCATCTTCACGTTCTGACCGAGCACCGACCCGTAGATCTCCCCGCCGCCGCTGATCGTCACGTTGCTCTGCGGCGCGTAGACGTTGGCATAGAGCGCCGCCCCGGCGGTGATGGTGACGTCGCCCGGGAGCGCGCCGGTCGGGCCGGTGCACATGACCAGGCTCAAGTTCTTTGGAATGTTCGAAGCGGTGTTGGTCTGGCCGGTCATGGCGAATGAGCCGTAGCAATAGATCGTCGCCGGACCGGTGAAGCTCAGCACGGAGCCGCTCGCCCTGGTGAAGTTGTTGAAATAATAGTTCCCGCCGGGAATCGTCAGGGTCTTGTTCTTGCCCAGCGCGAAGTTGGTGCCGTTGATCGCCCAGGCGGGAATGAGCGCGTTGTCGTTGGTCGTCGCGTACGAGCCCGCGTCGCCCGGCGGGAAGCTCAGCGGCTGCGCCAGCGGCGAGACGGTTCCGGTGACGGTTCCCCCCGAGACGCTGGTGCCGCGGACGTTGCCGTGGATGGTCGCGCCGCCGCTGAGCGTGATCGAGCCGTTGGAGGCGATGTTGCCGCTGTTCCCCGTCCCGCCCGCCCCGCCCGACCAGTAGCTGTCGGACGTGTTGCCGGTCATCGAGATTGAGTTCAGGCCGACGACGCCGTAGCTCTCGGGCGCGACGGCGGCGATCGAGATCGCCCTCACGTCGCAAGCGCCGCGGCCGATCAGGCCCGCCCACATCAGCGACACGGGATTACCGCGCGCCGCGGTGCGCTGCGCGGTGACGATCACGGCGTTGGCCTTGGGTTCATCGGTGCCGGTCAGAATTTTGTACGTGCGGGCGGTCGGGTCCCAGGTGATGAAGACGACGTCCTGCGACGGGATCACATCGACCGGCTTGCCGTCGGCGGTGTTCTGATGCGCCAGGTCATAAGCAAGCTGACGCGCCGCGGCCGGCGAGGCGACCTGCGAGGCGGCGGCGCGGGCGGCGGCGTCGGCGGCGCGACGCAGCTCACTCTTGACCACCTGCGCGTGCCCGTAGTCGATCGCCAGCGACGCGATCGCGCAAAACGCCGTGATCGAGACGATCGTCCAGAGAAGCGAAATGCCCGTGTGCCGACGACGATGCCGCAGATTGCTGTTGGACTTTGCCACCCACATCCTCCCGGAACCTCAATAACCAATATGTCGAGCCGCGCGGCAAGCGGCTTTATCGCGACAGGGTTATCGTGCGCGAAAAGGCGGGCGAAGGTCCGATAAGCCGTGCGACGCCGTGGCCGCGCCCGATGCCCCCCGCCTCCACTCCAATCGCCAAGCCGGCAGGGTGACAGTTCGGGAGGGTGGGGATCGGGAGGGTGACGGTCACCCTCTTCGTAAATCATTGTGGATCGGGAGGGTGACAGTCACCCTCTTCGTAAATCATTGTGGGAGCCATGCTTGTTTATCCCCCTCCCCCCCGCCCGGGGGGGCGGGCGGGGATCATTCGCTCTGAGTGGCGAACTGGTTGTAAAGGTGCGCGTATTTCCCGCCGGTGGCGAGCAGCTCGCGGTGCGTGCCGCGCTCGAGCACCCGGCCCTGCTCGATCACCAGGATGCAATCGGCTTTCATGATCGTGCTCAGGCGATGCGCGACGATGAAGGTCGTTCGGCCGGCAAGAAGCTTTTCCAGCGACTGCTGCACGAGCAGCTCGGTCGCGGTGTCCACGGCGCTGGTCGCTTCGTCGAGCATGAAGATCCGCGGGTCGGCCAGAAACGCGCGCGTGAAGCAAATGAGCTGCCGCTGGCCCAGCGACATGTTGCACCCGCGCTCGCCGACGTCGGTGTTGAAGCCGTTTTGGAGTGACGCGATGGCGTCGTAGCTGCCGATCGCCTTGGCGGCGTTGATGACGTCCTGCTCGCTCGCGTGCGGCGTGGCGTAGCGGATGTTCTCCATCACCGTGCCGGTGAAAAGGTAATTCACCTGCAACACGAGCCCCATCTGCTTGTGCAGCGACTCGCCGGTGACGTGGCGGATATCGTGGCCGTCCACCAGCACGCGCCCTATCTGCGGCTGATAGAAACGCGCGATCAGCGAGACGATGCTGCTCTTGCCGCTGCCGGTCGCGCCGACCAGCGCGATCATCTGCCCCGGCTGCGCTTCGAAGTTCACCTCGTGCAGCACCGGACGATCCGGGTTGTAGCCGAAGGTGACGTTGTCGAACGTGACGCGGCCGACAATGCGCGGGAGGGGCTTTGCCTGCGCTTCGTCCTGCACGTCCGGCGTGGTGTCGAGCAGATTGAAGACGCGCTCGGCGCCCGCCATCGCCTGCATGAGCTGGTTGTAGAAATCGCCGAAGTTGAGGATCGGCTGCATGAACCAGTCCCAGTACATGAACGCCATCACCACCGCGCCCACGCCGCCGCGCGCCAGCCGGCCGGTCAGGATCAAATCCATCCCGAAGCAGAGGATGATCACCTTCCCGACGAAGCCGATGAGCTGGAGCAGCGGCTGATAGACCCCGTTGACGCGCGCGACGCGCACGTTGTTGTACGTATTGTGATCCTGCAGCGTGTTGAATACTTCGAGGTTCGGCTCCTGGCGGTTGAAAGCGGTGACGACCCGCATGCCCGTGATGTTCTCGGCGAGGTTCGTCGAGACGCGCGTCCATCCTTCGCGCGCCAGTTGGTGCATGCCGCTGGCGCGCTTGCGGTATACGTAGTTGCACAGCGCGATCAGCGGCGCGAGCCACGCGACGGCCAGAAACAGCCGCCAGTCGGTGATCAGCAGCATCGCGCCGGCGATGATCATCATGTAGAGGTTCGCCACGACGCGCCAGATGCCCCAGACGTTCACCTCGCGCATCGCGGTAATGTCGCTGGTGCAGCGGCTGATGATCCGCCCGAGCTTCGTCTTGTCATAGAAGCTCATCGAGAGTTGCTGGAGATGGGCGAAAAGCCGGCGCCGCAGCATGAACTGCACGCTTTCGCCCGCGCGGGTCATTATCAGGATCGTCGCGCGCTGAAGGACGAAGGAAAAGATCGAGACGACGCCCCAGATCAGGATGATCCGCGTGAGCATCATGATCGCGGCGTCGGTCGTCGGGTGCGGCTGAATTCTTCCGCTGGTGAAATCGGTGACGTAATTGATCATGTACTTCATGAACAACGGTCCCGACATGTCGCAGGAGACATGCACCAGCCCGACGGCCAGGCCGAGCAGGTATTGGTTGCGAAACGGCGCCAGCGTCCTGATCAGCCGGCGGACGAGCGGCCACTCGATCGGCTTGTAACGCTCCTCCTCCTCCATCCCTTCGATGTTAGCGGGCTTCACCAGCAGCGGCTTTCGGCGCCGGCCGGCGGTGGGCGGAGGCGTGGTGACGGCGTTGCTCATCACTCCCCCTCCGGTCGTTGATTATCGCGGTCTTCCTCGCGCGGACCGACCTGCGCGAATTGCCGCGGGTCCTGGATTCGCCGCATGTGCGACGGATGCTCCAACTCGTCGCGCTTCTCCTCATCGCCGTACAACTGCACGGCGGCGATTTCGCGGTAATGACCTGCCTCCTGCATGAGCTGCGCGTGCGTGCCCATCTGCGTGATCCGGCCGTTCTCGATGACGAGCACGACGTCCGCGCGCTTCACCGTCGAGATGCGGTGCGCGATGACGAACGTCGTCCGACCGTACATCACAAACTTCATCGCCTTGCGGATCATGTCTTCGGTCTCCGGATCGACCGCCGCCGTCGCGTCGTCCAGGATCAGAATGCGCGGATTGGTCAGGATTGCCCGCGCGATCGCCAGCCGCTGACGCTGTCCGCCCGAGAGCGATGTCCCGCGCTCGGCGAGCACCGATTCGTATTGCTTCGGCATCGTCTCGATGAACTCGTGCGCCTGCGCCAACCGCGCGGCGGCTTCGACTTCGCCGTAGGTGATCCCGGGCCGCCCGTAGGCGATGTTGGCGGCGACGGTGTCGCTGAAGAGGTAGGTTTCCTGAAAGACGAAGGCGACCTGCGTGCGCAGGCTCGCCAGCGTCGTGTCGCGCACGTCCATCCCGTCGATGAGGATGCGGCCCCGCTGCGGGTCGTAGAAGCGCGCGATTAGATTGACCAGCGTGCTTTTTCCAGATCCGGTCGGACCGACGATCGCGACGATGCTGCCGCCCTTCACGTCGAAGTTGATCTCGTGCAGGACGGGTTTGCTTTCCGCATATCCGAACGTGACGTTCTCGAAACGCAGGTGACCGCTCCCTGAAGGGAGCGGCCTGGCAGTCTCCTTTTCGGGAACCGTCGGAGGCGCCATCAGCACCTCGAAAAGTCGCCGCGCGCTCACGATCGCGTTCTGGTACTGCTCATTGATCGTCGCGACCTGTTGCAGGCGCGTCAGGATCGAGTTCATCGCGCTGCCCAGGATCACGAAATCGCCCGCGTCCAGCTTCCCCTTGATCATCAGCACGCCGACGGCCCAGAACAGCGACAGGTACGACGCCGTCGCGATCGAGCGCACCACCGGCGTAAAGTTGGCGAACATCGCAATGCGGTTGAGCACCTTCGCGCAATAGCTCGTCGCGTTGTTGCCGTACTTGTCGATCTCCTGCTTCTCGGTGGCGAACGCCTTGATCACGTGCACGCCGGCGATGTTCTCCGTGATGATCGAGACGTCGCGGTCGCCCGCCTCCATCACCGCCTGGTTCGCCGGCTGAACTTTCCGGCTGAAGCGCAGGATGTAGATCGTCCAGATCGGCAGGGGGATGAGCGACAACACCGCCAGCCACGGGTTGCGGCTCATGATCAAAATGATGTACCCGCCGACCACCAGCACGATCTCCAGCGACATCAGCACCGCGGTCTGCACGAACTGGCGGACGTTTTGAAGATCCGTCAGCGCGCGGTTGATGAGCTGACCGGAGCTGATCGCGTCATGAAAGCCGAAGCCCACGCGCTGGAGCTTGTCGTACACCGCTTCGCGAATGTAGAAGACCAGCGTCATGCTCAGCTTCGATTCGCCGACGATGCGCAGGTACCGGAAGACCAGCATCATCACCGTGAGCACGACCAGGACGATCAGGATGTCGCGGAAGGGCGATTCGGGGTTGTGATGCAGGGTGTCGCGAATGACGCCGGCGATGCCGCTCGGATGCTTCTCCGCGCCGATCCACTGCCAGAATCCGTGTGACGATTTCGTGCCGCGGACGACCTGAAGCTTGACGTGGTCGATCGCCTGACCCGTCTGCAAGACCGCAAGCTGCTCAAACCCGATCGTCCTTGTAGACCCCGGACTCGTCGTTCAGCACCGCC
>JAICTV010000087.1 GCA_025936175.1 Phycisphaerae bacterium | reverse complement strand
GCTACCTGGGCATGCTGAAGTTGGCGATGATCGAACGATACTTGCGATTGTTGGAGTTTTCAGACAGAGCCTAGTAATCACGCTCGTCGGAAAACTTCTCGCCGGCCATGACGACTTCCGACGCGCTTAAGCCCGCGATGGGGCCGGAGCCGTTTTTCACCCGCAAATCCGCCAGGTGCCCGTCAGGTGCCCGTCAGGTGCCCGTTCAGCATATACGAATGCGCCTCGTGCGGCTCGACGTTCGCGGGGGCCGACAGAGCATCAGGCGTGTGCGGAGACGGCCGGGACGCGTCCCGCAGCGAGGGATTCGATCAGGTCGCAGGTCCGGCCGATGGCATCCAGGCCGTCGAACTTTCGACGAATCTGTGGCGCTGCGTCACCGATCAAGGGATCGCCAAGCAGGTTCCGCAGCAGCATCGCGACGCGGGGAGTCGAATATTTGCCTGCCGGGATGACCTTCGCGACGCCGAGCCGCTGCAGCCGGTCGGCGTTGTCGGGTTGGTCGTGGGCGAAGGGGACAACGAGCTGCCGCACGCCCGAGGCAAGCGCTTGCGCGCTCGATCCGATTCCGCCGTGATGCACGAACGCGGCGCAGCGCGGGAGCAACTGGCTGAACGGCGCGTAATGCACGTGGATCACGCCGGGCGGGAGGTTCGGCGGGATGTGATCGCGGTGGCGGGTGAGCAGCAGGCCGCGGCGGCCGAGTTGCGCGCACGCGTCGGCGGAGGTGCGGAAGAAATCGTCGGCCCGCCACATCGCCGAGCCGGGCGTGAACGCGATCGGCGGCTCGCCGGCTTCGATGAAGTCGATCAGCTCCTGCGCCATCGGCGAGAGGTCGGGCTCGTCGTAGAGCGGGAAGCCGGTGAGCCGCACTTGCTTCGGCCAATCGCGCTGCGGCGGCGCGAACCAATCAGGAAAGAGCCCGATCGCGAGCTGCGGCGAATGCCAGTAGTCGCGAATGATTCCTTTCACCGGCGGCAGGCCGAGTTCCGCGCGCAGCGCGTTGAGCGGCGGGCCGATCATCGAGTCCATGAACTTGTTGAGGCCGCGCCACATCAACGACTTGATCGGTCGCGGCGTCCAGCGCGGGACGGCGCTGAACGGAAGAAACTGCGGCGGGGCATCGGCGGATTGGAAAATCGCCGGCGAGAGATGAACGCTCGCCAGCGGCACGCCCAGCTTGTCCTGCGCGATGCGGGCGCCCAGCGCGAGCGTGGAGGCGGCGATGACCGCATCCGGCCGGCGCGCGAACTCGGCGGCGATGTCGTACATCGGCCGGAGGTAGCGGGCCGTCCCCTGGAACACCGCCTGCGGGCCTTTGAGCGGGTTCCACAGCTCGGGGTTGGTCGCCAGCGTTCGATACTCCTCGGCGGTGCCGATCGAGATGAACTCGAGCTGCGCGTGATCGACCAGCGGTTTGAAATAGTCGTTGGCGGCGACGGCGACGTGATGGCCGCGCTGCTTGAGGCGCAGGCCGATCCCGACGAAGGGGTGGACGTCGCCGTGAGAACCGAGGGCGAAGAGAAGGATGTTCACCGGTTTGGGAGGGTAGCGGGAGGGTCGCGCGGCACAAAGCCCGCCGCTTGGCGGCGGGTCCCGGCACGAAGTGCCGTGCTTTGCGCTGCGCGGTCATCAGGGGCAATTCTAAAGTCGCCGCGGAAACGGAATTGCCTCGGTCGAAAACTTAGTTTATACTAACTAACATGTTGGCGGCGGTGGCAAATCCGCTTAACTACCTCGCCGGGTGGTCGCTCGTGCTCGCGGGATTCCTCAGCGGGGCGGCGATCGGGCTGGGATTCCATCGCGACGACTTCCTCGGCGGGTACACCTCATTGCGACGACGCATGGTTCGCCTGGGGCACATCGCCTTCGTCGCACTCGGGATCATCAACGTTGTCTTCGCGCTGTCGCCCGCGCCGGCGGATCAGACCACCGCCGCCATCGCATCGATCTGCTTCCTCACCGGCGGCGTGGCGATGCCGATCGTCTGTTTCCTCACCGCGTGGCGCGAGCGCTTTCGTCACCTCTTCTTCATCCCCGTTACGGCGCTGGTCGCCGCGGTCGTTTTCACACTCGTGGGAGCACTGTCATGAAGATCGGATTTCTGGCGATGAGCGGCGTGCGCGCGCACGATCCGGAACTGCTGAAGCTCGGGCTGACGCTGCCGGGCTTCGTCGAGCGGAGCAAAGTCATCGCGTCGCTGCCGAGCCTCGGGCTGCTCTATCTCGCCGCGTGCACGCCGGCGGGACATGAGCTGCGTTATTTCGAGGCGGAGTCGGATCGATCGGAGCCGAAGGAGGTTTATGACTGTGATCTTGTCGCGATCAGCACGTTCTCGGCGCAGGTGTTCGAGGCGTACGCGATCGCCGATCGATTGCGCGCGGCGGGCGTAAAGGTGGCCATGGGCGGGCTGCACGTGACCGTCTGCCCGACCGAGGCGGCAAAGCACGCGGATTACGTCATCGTCGGCGAAGGCGAGAACGTCTGGCCGATGGTCGTAATCGCCGCGCGACGAAACGCGCCGTCGCGGACGTTCGATTCGATCGATTTCCCGCTCGTCGATGCGGCGGAGCTTCCCGTGCCGCGCTACGACCTTCTCGACGATCGGCCGTACAACCGATTCACCGTGCAGACATCCCGCGGCTGTCCGTGGCGGTGCGACTTCTGTGCATCGAACGTGATGCTGGGCCGGCGGTATCGCAAGCGGCCGGTGGATCAAGTCGTGCGCGACATCCGCGCGATCCAGGAACTTTCGCCGCACCCTTTCATCGAGTTCGCGGACGACAACACGTTCGTGGACAAGGAGTGGGGGAAGGAGTTGTGCCGCGCGATCGCGCCGTTGAAGATCAAGTGGTTCACCGAGACGGATATCACCGTTGCTGATGATCCGGAACTGCTCGAGCTGATGCGGGATGCGGGCTGTCGGCAGGTGCTGATCGGGCTGGAAAGCCCGCCGCAGTCGCCATTGCAGGGGATCGAGCTGCGCGCCAACGCGAAGGCGAAATGGCAGCCGCGCTACCTCGATCGGCTGCGGCGGATTCAGGAGCACGGCATTACCGTCAACGGCTGCTTCATCCTCGGGCTGGACGGTCACGATGCCGGCATCTTCGAGCAGGTGCTGGAGTTCGCGCTGGAGGTGCCGCTGTTTGACGTGCAGATCACGGTGCTGACGCCCTTCCCCGGCACGCCGCTCTACGAGCGGTTGCTGCGCGAGGGACGAATCATCGAGACGGATCGATGGGACCTGTGCACATTGTTCGACGTCAATTATCGACCGACGCACATGAGCGCGGAGGAACTTCGTCAGGGGATGCGCTGGCTGACGCGCGGGCTCTACAGCGCACAGACGACCCAGCGGCGAAAACGTCCGTTCTTCCAGTCGCTTCGCGGTCAGAAAATCGCGGTCTAAACCGGAAAAATAAAAAACCCCCGGCCGGGGGAGGAAGGCCGGGGGGCGGGGCAAACACACTGTCGCGCGGCCACCGGGGAAGCGAAACGCGCGATGCGTGAGAGCGATGACGGTCCGAGAGTAGGGGCGGCCGAGGCAATCCGTCGAAATTGTGCAAATAATGCAGAGCCGAAGGCGGTTCTCTCAATGGCATTAGGATGCGCGCCGCGTCGTTCGATGCTGCGCGCCCGATCGCCTTTTGTGGGAATCGCCGGCCATGTCGCTCAAGCGAAAATTCATCCTCCGCCACGTGGGGTTGCTCTGCGGGCTGTGCGTGCTGGGGTCGGCGTCGATGTGGGGGATGATGAAGCTGCGCGCGTCGCTGTCGCGCGCGGTGTACGTGTACGAGCAGCTCAACGCGATCGAGCCGGCGGAGGTGGAGCTGGCGCGGATCGAGGGGGGGTTGCAGAACGGCGCGCCCGATGCGAACGATCCGGGGATTGGCGCGCAGATCGATTCGGTGATCGAGAAGCTGGAGGGGTTCACCGCGGCGCGCGAGGACACGAGCGGGAACGCGGCGCCACAATCCTATTCGCAGCAGCGTCTCGCCGCCGCCGGGGTGCTGGCGCGGCTCAAATCCATTCGTACTTCGCTTGACTTTGGCGAGCTCAGTCGAGCCGCGTCTTGGCGCGATGAAGTTCGGGCGGCGCTGGTCGCGCTTCACGACGTCGTCCACTCCTGCGACCAGCTCGTGCGCTCCGCGCAGGAATCCGCGGGGCATGACGTCCGCGTCACGATGACGATCATCACCGTCCTCTCCGCGCTGATCCTCGTCATCGCCGCGACGATGAGTTTCCTGCACTACCGCGCGCTCATCCTCCCGTTGCAGAAACTCCGCCGCGGCGTGAAGCACATCGCCGGCGGGGATTTCGCGCAGCGCTGCGACGAAGGCGGCGACCGTGAATTCGCGGAGCTGGCGAAAGAGTTCAACCGCATGGCGGCGGAGCTGAACGAGTTCTACCAGCGGCTGGAAGCGAAGGTGCAGGAGGCGAGCAAGCAGCTCGTGCGCTCGGAGCGGCTGGCGAGCGTCGGCTTCCTCGCCGCGGGCGTCGCGCATGAGATCAACAATCCGCTGAGCATCATCAGCGGCTACGCCGAGCTGTCGCTGCGCGGCCTGGGGCGGGCGCCGCGCGAGCCGAAGTCGATCGAGGAGGCGGAGCAGGCGCTGTCGGTGATCCGCGAGGAGGCATTCCGCTGCAAGAAGATCACGCAGCGCCTGCTGTCGCTGGCGCGCGGGGGCGGCGACGGTGGAGAGAACCAGACGTTTTCGCTCGCGAACGTGGCCGAGGACGTCACGGCGCTGCTCGCGGGCTTGAAGAACTATCGCGACCGCCGCGTCGAGCTGAAGCTCGATCGCGCCGAGCCGCTGGATGTGACCGGTCGCCCTGAAGAGATGAAGCAGGTCATCCTGAACCTGGCGGTGAACGCGCTGGAGGCGTCGCCGCGCTGCACGGGCGAGGTGCAGATTGACGGCCGGCGGCGGGGGCCGTGGGTCGAGCTGTGCGTGATCGACAACGGTCGCGGCATGCCGCCGGAGGTGCTCGATCGCGTGTTCGAGCCGTTCTTCACGGCGCGGCCGGGCTACGGAAGCGACGCCGGGAAGAGGCGCGAGCACGGGACGGGGCTGGGGCTCTCGATCACGCACGCGATTGTCGAAAGCCACGGGGGAGAGATTCACGCGGAGAGCGAGGGGGTCGGGCGCGGGAGCAAGTTCATCGTGCGATTGCCTGCTGCTGTTTCGACGGAGATGTCGAGCAGTCGGAATTAGACGAAATAGTCCCGGGGCTAAAGCCCCGGGCTTGGCTGCTTTCAGTGATGTGAGGACGTAAATGCGAATGACGATTCCCGATCGACCAGGTCGTTCGATTGCCAACAAGGCGCCGATCCGCATGAACGCGATCCGCGTGCTGCTCGTGGAGGACGAAAGCCGCCTGCGCGACATGCTCCTGCGCGCCGTCAGCGACATGGGCTTCGAAGCGCACGGCGTGGCGTCGGCCGAGGCGGCGGTGCGCGCGATGAACGAGCGGCCTGCGGAGATCGTGCTGCTCGACCTCAACCTGCCCGGGATGGGCGGGATGGACTTGTTCGGCGTGATCCGCAAATCGCATCCGCAGACCCAGGTGATCGTGCTGACCGGTTTCGGGGGGCTGGAGGCGGCGCAGCGGGCCATTCATTACGACGCCGTGGACTTCCTCACCAAGCCCTGCGCGCTGGGCGACCTGGAAGTGTCGCTCGACCGCGCCCGCGGGCGGGTGATCCGATTGACGGCGGCGGCGCACGCGGCCGAGCCCATCGAGGAACCGGCGACCACGCCGATGCCCTCCGCCCCGCCGCAAGACAATTCATTGGAAACCATGGAACGCCTCCACATCCTCGCCGTCCTGGAGAAGAACCACGGCAACCGCACCGCAACGGCGGCAGAGCTGGGGATCAGCCTGCGCAAGCTTTACTACCGCCTGGGACAGTATCAGCGCGAGGGGTTGATGCCGCAGCAATGAGGCCAGGGCTTTTCCGCGATTGACTGTTTTCTCGATTTTCTGCTACGCCATGGCTTCGTCTCCACATCCATGAAGGAGAAACCCATGTCGCGCAGTCATTGTCTCGTCCTCGTCGGGATGGTCATCGGCGTCGCCGCCACGATCGTCTGGCTCCAATCGCCGTCGTCGTTCGCGCTGGCGCAGGCGGCCAAGCCGCAGCCGCAGGCGACTAAAGACATCACGCTGGATCAAGCCGGCGCGGTGGTCGAAGGGGCGAAGAAGAAGGCGGAAGAATTGAAGATCAAGCAGAACATCGCCGTCGTCGACGCGGGAGGAAACCTCAAGGCGTTCGCGCGGATGGACGGGGCGTGGCTCGGTTCGATCGACATCGCGGAGAAGAAGGCCAAGACCTCGCGCTACTTCGATATGCCGACCGGGGAGATCGGCAAGCTTTCGCAGCCGGGCGGGCCGCTGTACCAGATCGAGGTGTCGAACCACGGGCTGATCACGTTTCCGGGCGGCGTGCCGATCAAGGCGAGCGACGGGACGGTCATCGGCGCGGTCGGCGTGAGCGGATCGACCGTGGACAATGACAACGCCTGCGCCGAAGCCGGCGCGGCCGCCGTGAAGTAACGCGTGCTCGCGGCGCGAAATCTTTTGCGCTGACTGGAGCATCAGACCGATAAAGACGACGTGACGTCTGCCACCCCCGCGCCCGAACTGCGCCAGCTTCGTCCGCCGCCGCATGCGATGCTGCTGGCGGCGGGGGTGTTTCTGCTCACGCTGGCAACGTTCTGGCCGGTCGTGCGCTGCGGGTTCGTCAACTACGACGATCCGATCTACATCACCGAGAATCCGCACGTGCAGCAGGGCCTGACGTGGGACGGCGTGCGCTGGGCATTCGCGCACAGCCACGCGGGGAATTATCAGCCGCTGACGTACGTGTCGCTGATGCTCGACCGGACGCTGTGGGGGACGTCGCCGAGCGGTTTCCATGCGACGAATCTGGTGTTGCACGCGACCAACGCGACGTTGTTGTTCCTCGTGATCCGCGCGCTCAGCGGATCGACGCTGCGATCGGCGCTGGTGGCCGCGCTGTTCGCGGTGCATCCGCTGCGGGTGGAGTCGGTGGCGTGGGCGTGCGAGCGGAAGGACGTGCTGGCGGGGTTGTTCGGCATGCTCGCCATCGGAGCCTACGCGCGTTACGCGCGGCGGCCGGGGGTTGGCGGACTCGCGCTCGTGGCGCTGGCATTCACGCTGTCGCTGCTGTGCAAATCGACGTGGATCACGCTGCCGGCGGTGTTGATGCTGCTCGATTTCTGGCCGATGCGGCGGGTGCAGATCCCGACGGACTACTCGCGCGGCGCCGGCTTCCCGCGCCGGCCGATTGCGGCCCTGCTGTGCGAGAAACTCCCGCTGATGGCACTGAGCGTCGCATCCGCCGTCGCAACCCTCGCCGCACAGCGCGCGGGCGACGCGCTGGGAACGCTCGATCAATACCCGCCGCTGACCCGGCTCGCCAACGCGATCAGCGCGTACGCCTGCTACCTCGAGAAGCTCATCTGGCCTGCGAACCTGGCGGTCTTCTACCCGCGGGCGCCGCTCGCCGCCTCGCTTGTCGGCTTTGCAGGAGTTTTTCTGATCGCGCTGACGACCGCGGCGATCGTGCGATGGAATAAGAACCCCGGCCTGACGATCGGCTGGTTCTGGTTCCTCGGCGCGCTCATCCCGATGATCGGCCTCGTTCAATCGGGCGCGCAATCGATGGCGGATCGATTCACGTACTTTCCGATGATCGGCCTGGTGATCGCGATCGTGTGGATGCTCCCGCGAAAGCCGATCACCTTCGCCGCCGCCGGCGTCGCGGTTCTCGCGCTGGCGCTGACGACCCGGGCACAAATCAGCCACTGGCACGACAGCGTCGCGCTGTTCGATCACGCGCTGGCCGTCACGAGCGACAATCACGTCGCGCACAACAACCTCGCGATCGAGCTGACGCGGCTGGGCAAGGCGGATGAGGCGCGGCGGCACTATGCCGAGGCGATCCGCATCCGCCCGAATTATTCGACCGCTCACAACGGCCTGGGCGTGCTGCTGGCGCGGCAGGGCGACGCCGCCGGCGCGATCCGGGAATATCAACTGGCGCTGGCGGCGAATTCGACTTACGCGCTGGCACATCGCAACCTCGCGACGCAGTTGATCTCCGCCGGCCGCGAGGCGGAGGCGATGCCGCACCTGGTGCGCGCGGTCGAGCTTCGTCCGGCGGACGGGCGTGCCCGCGATCTGCTCGGCATCCAGCTCGCCAAGCGCGGGGATCTACGCGAGGCGGTCCTGCAGTTCGATGCCGCGGCTGCCGCGGCGATGCCGCTGCAGCCCAACCTCGCCGCCGAGGCGAACTTCCACGCGGGCGAAGTGCTGGCACGGGCGGGCGATCTGGACGCCGCCGCCGCCCGATTTCGCGAAGTGCTCCGCCTCTTTCCCGGCGATCGCGACGCCCGCAGCGCGCTCGATCAGATCGCCGCACATCAACGCTCGGCGTCGATCGCGGGCGAGTGATTGGATCGCGCATCGCGGAATCTTTGACGCGATCAGTCCGGCGTTTCGTCTCATCAGCATTCCACTGACTCTTCAAAGTCGGCGACATTGGACCGCGCGTAGCACCTCGGCACGGCCGTTGCAAACGGCTCGTCACGGAACAATTTTCGTCCACTTACTTTCCCCAAACGCGGGGAGGAGCCACAGATCATGGAACTGAGCAGCTTGCAGGAACTGTTGGTCGAGAACCTCAAGGACCTCTACAACGCGGAGAACCAGCTCCTCAAGGCGCTGCCGCGCGTCGCCAAGAAGGTGGAGAACGACCAGCTCCGCCAGGCGATCGAGATGCACATCAAGGAGACCGAAGGCCAGGTCGATCGTCTCGATCAGATCTTCAGCCAGCTCGGCGAAAAGCCGACCGGCAAGACGTGCCAGGCGATGAAGGGACTCATCGAGGAAGCCAAGGAGATGATGGGCGAGGACGCCGAGCCCGACGTGATGGACGCGGGCTTGATCGTCGATTGCCAGAAGGTCGAGCACTACGAGATCGCGGGCTACGGCTCGGCGGTCACGTTCGCCAGGCTCCTGGGCAACGAACAAGCCGCCCGGCTGCTGGCGCAGACGCTGAACGAGGAAGAGGCGGCGGACAAGAAGCTGACGCAGATCGCCGAGAGCGCGATCAACGTGCAGGCGGCGCAAGGCGAGAGTGGGGGCGACGGCGGGATGTCGTCGTCACGCTCACGCTCGTCGCGCGGCGGGAGCAAGGCGCGGCGATCGCGGTAACTGCCTTCGCGCGTTGTCATCGATCATTGCTTGAACCGGCCGTGCCCTTCTGGACGAATCGCGTCGTCCGGGGGGCGCGGCCGTTTCTGTCTCGATGCCAAGGCTATCGGACCTGCCACCGCCCTTTCCGACCGCTTTTTTCGCGCCGTCATTATTCCGATGACAGGTAGTACAGGCCGCGCATTTTCGCGCGCGCCGTACAGCATTCGCCTGAGCGAGGACGAGGGCCATGGGCAATCAAACGATGGATCGCAAGTCGGCGGAGTCGAAGAACGGCAGCGCGAACGGCAAGGGCGTTCGGCTGATGGACCTGACGAACGTGACGCCCGAGACGGGCGTCGCCGCCATCATCGACCGCGCGGTGGAGCTGCGCTCGAGCGACCTTTTCCTGCTCACCAACGAGCAGCACGTCGCCGTGCAGGTGCGCCTGCGCGGTCAGGTGGAGCAGCTGGCGATCCTCGACGCGGATCAGGGCAAACGGTACCTCTCGCGCATCCGTCATGAGGCGGGGATGGACGTGAGCGATCACCGCAAGCCGCACGACGGCCGGTGGATCTACAGCACCGACCACCGCACCATCGATCTGCGCATCAACATGATGCCGACGCTGCACGGCGACGACATGGCCATCCGCCTGCTCGATCGAGACACCGATCTGCTCTCGCTCGATCGGCTGGGCATGACGGCGCGGCAGCTCGATGTGTATCGGCCCTCGCTCGATCAGCCGGGCGGGATGATCCTCTTCACGGGGCCGACCGGCGCGGGCAAGACCGTCACGCTCTACGCGTCGCTGGCGCACCTGAACAATGGCAAGCGGAAGATTCATACGATCGAGGACCCGATCGAATATGCGGTCGACGGCCTGCGGCAGTCGCAGGTGAACCCCGGCGTCGATCTCGGGCCCATTGAGCTGATGCGCGGCGTGCTGCGGCAGGCGCCGGACGTCTGCATGATCGGCGAAGTCCGCGATGAGCCGATCGCCCGCACCGCCTGCTGGGCGGCGAACAGCGGCGTTCTGGTGCTCTCGACCATCCACGCCCCCGGCGCCGCCGGCGCGGTGCAAAGCCTTCGCGCCTTCGGCATCCCCGCGCCGTTCATTGCTTCATCCCTGCGTGCGGCAGTCAGCCAGCGGCTGCTGCGCACGCTGTGTCCCGCGTGCCAGGAAGTGGACGAGGACGGCCACGGCAGGGACGTGCAGAAGATGATGGAGGAGATCAAGGCGTTCATGCCGAGCGCCAACATCACCGCCCGCTACGTCGCCCGCGGCTGCGAGCATTGCCACGGCACCGGCTATGCCGGCTCGACCGCCGTGTACGAGATCATGCCGGTCACCGACGCGATCCGCGATTTGATCGTCGCCGGCAGCTCAACGCGCGAGATTCACCACCGCGCGCAGGCGGAAGGGATGCTCACGCTCCGCCAGGCGGCGCTGCTGAAGGTCGCGCAGGGCCGGACGACGATGGAAGAAGTCCGCCGGATTGTCCCGGACATGCCGCCTGAGGCGCAAGCGGCCTAGTTAGCGGCCTGCGCAGCAGGCCGGGTTTCGCGCTGCGTTTCGACGAACGGAGTCACGGTCAATCCCCCGTTCTTCTCGATCACGATCGTGATCGCGCCACATCGATTTGTCCGCAGCAGCGGACGATCTCCGATCAGCTTCTCGAACACCCGCTGCTTCTGCGTCAGCGTGCGATCGTTGGAACTCACGACGTAAAGCGGATCCGCCGCCGCGACGAAAGCGGCCGTCGTGGCTTCGGTGCTCCCGTGGTGCGGTGCGACGAGCACGTCGCAGTGGAGTTGGTTCGGATCGCGCAGCAGCGCCGCCTCCGGCGGCTGCTGGATGTCAGCGGGGAAGAGGATCGTCCGCCGCGCGTAGGTCAGCTTCAGCACCAAGCCGCTGTTGTTCGAAGTAGAGATCGATCCTGCCGGCGGCCAGAGAACGTCAACCGTCACGCCCTTCGCCAGATCAATATGATCGCCGCGACGAAGCTGCGTGATCGGCAGGTGGCGATCGCGGATCGTCTCCATCAGCGCCTCGTCGGTCGGCGTATCGACGCTGTGCCGCTCGAATTCGCTGCTGACGACGACGCGGCCGACGCCGTAGTCGCGGACCAGTTCCGCCGCCGCGCTGACGTGATCGTAATCGCCGTGACTGAGCCAGACTTCATCGACCGACGCGCGTCCGCGCGTGCGCAGGAAGGGGCCGATGCACTTGCGGACGGGATCCGTCAACGTCGCGGAACCGGCGTCGAAGAGGGCGATCTTGCCGTCCGGCAGTTCGATGACACAGCATTGCCCGGCGCCGACGGCGAGGACGTTGACGCGGAGTGATCCATCGCCGAGCCGCGCGGCGGCGCCGCCGGTCAGCGGAAGCAGCGCGAAGAGCAGCACCGCCAGCGCCGGCGATAGCCGCAAGGATTTCTTCAGTCTCGGCCGCACGATCGGCAGAAGCGGGATCGCCAGCAGCGCGTAGTACACGACGATGAGCGAGATCGATTTGCTGGGGAGCGGCACGTCGCTGCCGGGGATCTTCGCCAGCAGGTCTACGACGTGCCGCATCAGCCAGATCGGCGCGGCCGCCATGGTTGCCCAAAGTGCGGCGGCGCCGGGAACCATCGCCGTCAGTGCGATCTTGAAGAATCCGCCTACGAGCGCGACGACGACGAACGGTGCGAGCAGGAGGCTGGCGATAACGGCCCAGGGATTAAGCTGCTCGAAGTGGTAGGCGATCAACGGCATCGAGACGACCCATGCGATGACGCCGGCGACGATTCCTGCCAACAGCCATCGCTTTACCCCATGCATCACGACCATGCGCCGGTCAGGTTTCCCGTAGGACGCCGAGATGGCGATCTGCGCGTCCTCGTCGGCGAGCATCGGCATCACGCGGCGCGTGAGGAGCATCAGCCAGAAAACCGTGCCAAAGCTGAGTTGGAACCCGGCGTTGAACAGGTCGAGCGGGTCATAGGCGAGCATCCCGAGGATGCTCACGGCTAACATTTGAATCGGGTTTGTCCTTCGACGGCAAAGGATGCCGGCGGCGATACTGGCGCAGAGGACGACAGATCGAATCACCGGCGGCGACGGTAGCGCGACGACGCCGTAAACGATGACGAAAATCATCGCGATCGTCGCGGCGGCCCGTGGTCGCAGAAGCAGCAGCTTGCAGATCAGGAAGATGACTCCGCCGAGTACCGCGACGTGCATGCCGCTGATGGCGAGGTGATGGCTCGTGCCGGTGCGGCGAAAATCCTCGCGGACGTCGCTCAGCTCCGGATCGTTGTCGCCGAGCACGAGCGCGCGAAGGAGGCTCTGGTCGAGCGACTGCTTATCGGTGAAGCCGGCGGCGAGAAGTTGACGCACCCAGGCGCGGAAGCGCGCGATCGGCGAAGCTCGGTCGCGCGCGATGATCTCGATAAAGTTGGAGTGCGCGATCGTGATGGACGCAAGGATGCGATCGGCGCGATAGTAGGCCGCCCAGTCGAACTGACCCGGGTTCATCGCGCCGCCGGGACGCTGGAGCATTGCCAGCACGCGGATGGTTTGTCCCGTCGCCAGGTCGTCGCGCGGCGGATCGATTTGAAGGTTCGCGCGCCCCGTCGCGGCGCGCCAGCCGTCGCGACAGAGGACGCGGGTGACGGTCGCGGTGGTCACCTGTCGCGGCGGAAGCGGTCGGGCGCCCGGTGATGAGCCGTTCAGCGT
This sequence comes from Phycisphaerae bacterium, assembly GCA_025936175.1. Lineage (GTDB taxonomy): Bacteria > Planctomycetota > Phycisphaerae > Tepidisphaerales > Tepidisphaeraceae > JAICTV01. The sequence continues at coordinate 5,061 of JAICTV010000087.1, read as the reverse complement.
GCGCAGCGGCTCATCGAGCCGGAGCTCGACGCGGGCGAGGTGCGATTGATCGGCGGCGAAAGACGCAATGTCGTCAGTCGCGAAATAGAAGCCCTCGAGCTGCGTCGCGCCGACGCCGGCGCAGAAGATGCCGATCGCGAGCGCGATCGAACACAGAATTGCGTGGCGGAAGAAGATGATCGCGAAGACACAAGCGGCGATCGCCGTCGCGGTGAAGATCAGCGGTCGCGCGACGAACCAATCGTGCAGCGCGATCCCGCCGATAAAAACCGCCGCGGCTGTGACGGCGGGGCGGCGCACCAGCGCGCGGCTCCAGCGAGATTGCTCCTGCTTCCCGGGCGACATGCCGATCAAACCGACGTGTGGTCCGCTAGCTTAATCGCGCCGCGGCGAAATCCGCAGGATTTCGATCTGTTTTCGACGTCGCCGCGCTCGGGAAAGAAACTAAACTTCGCCGCCTGAGCCTGACGAACATCACTTCGTGTGATCGTGTCGTCTGATCAACGAAGGGATGCACCGTGCGCGCACGCCGCAACCGTCGTACTGGTTCCGTTCGGGGGAACATCTTCCGTCTACAGCCGCTAGAGCAGCGGGTGTTGCTCAGCGCGACGCCGGCAACGGTGCTGACCAAGGCGATGCGCCAGTCGATCATCGATCATTGGGCCGCGGGCAGCACCAGGACGACGCTGCAAACGAAGCTGAACACCGGCAACGGCGCGTTCGACGGCTATCTGCTGAGCTACATGCAGGGCCGCGCGGGACAGACGTTCTTCTGGAACAGCTCGGATGTCGCGAGCATCAAAACCTTCGTCAACGCCAACCTTGCCACCAGCACGATCATCGCTAACGCCGACAACATCGTCGCGCACAACTTCCCCAACGGTCAGACGACGGCGTACGACGTGAGCCTCGGCGCCGGCGACGTGAACTGGGCGACGACGGGGCCGAACACCGATTTCGTCCATGCGCTTAATCGCCAGGCGTTCTGGCAGGACCTGGCGCAGGCCTACACGTTCAACGGCAGCTCTTCGTACATCAACGAGCTGACGTCGGAGGTGGCGAGCTGGTCGGCGCAGTTCGCGCCGCCGGCGGATCCGAATGCCGCCAGCGATCCGCCGTGGCAGCCGCTGGATGTCGCGTTCCGATCGGACAATTGGGTCTGGGCGTATCAGATGGTGCTCGGCAGCGCGGGCTGGACGGGGGATGCGAACTCGCTGTTCCTCCACGAGCTTTATCAGCACGGCAATTTCCTGCGCAACGTCACGCCGTACGCGCTGTCGAGCAATCGGTCGCTCTTCCAGGCGACCGGCCTGCTTGAGATCGCGCAGCTGATGCCCGAATTCGACAACGCCGCAGACTGGGAAACCTACGGCCGCAACCTGCTGTTCGGCGCGATGGACGGTCAGCTCAACGGCGACGGCGGGCACGCGGAGTCTTCGCCGGGTTATGCGGGCGACGTGATCCTCTCGCTGCTCGAGATGTACTGGCTCGATCAGAAGAAGGGCGATTCATCCGCCTGGTCCGCCGCCCGGGCGACGAAGTTGCAGAACGCGGCACTCTCGTACGAGCAGCTTCTCGATCCCAACGCCAAGCTGCCGGCGTTGTCGGACACGTTCCGTCAGACCGCCGACACGTTCTGGGATCGAGCGCGATTGATCCTGAGCGACACGACCGATTTCCCGGCCGCCAAACCACGCCTGCGGGACGTGTGGCTGTTCGGCACGGCGACATCAAACCCGCTGCTCGCCTCGCCGATCTCTCCGTCGCTTCCCGCGCGCGGCAGCACGTACGAGATGCCGCAGTCCGGTTACTACATCATGCGCAGCGGCAGCGACGCCAACGCGCGGCAGCTCACGTTCGACGCCGGCCCGACCGGCGGACAGCACGGGCACTTCGATCTGCTCAACTTCGAGCTCTTCGGCTACGGCACGCCGCTGATCTCGGACCCCGGGCTCTACAAGTACGATACCTCCGCACGGCGCGCCTGGGCGGTCAGCACGCAGGCGCACAACACGATCAACGTGGACGGCGCATCGCACGCCGCGCTGGAAGGCGTCAGCAACCCCGGCATCTCATCGAGTTCCATCACGAGCGTCGCCGGCGGATATATGGTGACGGCGAGTCATCGCGGCTACCAGGGCATGACCGGCGCGCCGGTGGTCGCGCGCAGCATCTGGTACGACGGCAACGGCACGATGCTCGTCGTCGATTGGGGCGAAGCGACGTCGTCGCACACTTTCAGCACGTCGTTCCTGCTGCCCGGGACGACGACCAGCCGCGACCTCGCCGCCGGTTGGATCCACACCAACAACGCCGGCGGGAATGTGAAGATCCAGTCGCTGCTGCAAACGGGCCAAAGCGCGTTCAAGGACAGCAACATCCCCGGCACCAGCACGCCGGTCTTCACCAGCGACGACCCCGACGCCAACAACGCCAACGCCGCGACGAAGTTCCACGTCGATCAGACCGGCACGTTCGCGGGCTTCGTCACGCTCATCAACACGTACAGCGGCGGAACGATTCCGGACGTCACGGCCAATCTCGTCGGCTCGATCACGGCGGGCGGATCGTTCCAGGTGCAGATCGTTCGCAACGGAAGCGATTCGGAGCTGGTGACCTTCGCCGAGCCCGCGTTTAATCGTCCGGGCGCCGACTTCCGCCCGGCCGCGCCACAGGCCGGCTCGAACGACGTCGCTTTCGATTCCAACGGCCGTCTGCACATGGTCTACGAGGACCGCAACGAGCACGATCTGAAGTATGCCGTGCGCGACACCAACGGCGTCTGGTCGATCGTGCAGACGATCGACGCGGGCTATCTCACCGGCGGGTATTGCTCGATCGCGGTCGACTCGAACAACAATCCCGCCGTCGCGTACTTCGACGGCAACGGCGGGGATCTGAAGTTCGCCAAGATGGTCAGCGGCGCCTGGCAGGTGGAGACGGTCGATTCCGCCGGCTCCGTCGGCCTCTACGCCTCGCTCGTCTTCAGCCGGAACAACGGCGCGATGATCGGCTACTACAAGCGGACGACCGGCGACCTGCGCCTGGCGGTTCAAGTGACCGGGGGCTGGCAGATCAGCAACATCGACACCGCCGGCGACGTCGGACGCTGCGCGTCGATGACGCTCGACCCGAACCGCCCGACGGCGAGCAAGATCGCCATCGCATACGATGATTCGGCGACGGGAACGAAGAAGTTCGCCATCCAGTCGGGCGCCGGCTACTCGATTCAGACGGTGGACAACACCACGCCGGCCGGCGGCGGGTACACCTCGCTCGTCTACGAGCCGTTCAAGGACACCGACAACACCTATCACCCGACGATGAGCTATTACGATTCGAGCAACAGCGCATTGAAGTTTGCGCGCTTCAACGGCTCGACGTGGGACAACACCTTCGTCGTCACCGCCGGCGTGCAAGGGCTGTACACGAGCCTCTTCTACGACGCCGGCAACAAGGCCAATATCTTCTACTTCAAGAAGACCAACACGACCGCCTACCGCGCGCGGGGAAAATTCGCGAGCTGGGCGTTCACCTATCTCGGCACCGGCGGGCGGGAGATCCAGACGGCGCGGCGGGCGAGCGACGGCTCGGTCGCCTGGACCGATCTCGACTCCGACGGTCTGCGGGTAGAATTGCTGTCGAGCTAGGCGTCCCTACGGCCGAGTGGTCATCCACGATGTCATCCCGAGGTACTCCGGGATCTCGTAGGCGACTGGCGTCCGAGATCCCTGGGAGTACCTCGGGATGACAGTTCGCGAACGTCCAGGATCTTCCAAGACCGCGGCGTTGCTCTGCGCGCTTCTCTTTGTCATCACGCTCGCGCTTTACTCGCCGGTCGCGCGCCACGATTTCATCGACTACGACGACAGCCTCTACGTCAAGAAGCCGATCGTCGCGCGCGGCCTGACGTGGGACGGTGTGCGCTGGTCCTTCGGCGTCGGCCCGGGCCGGCAGTATTTCCATCCGGTCACGTGGGCGTCGCACATGCTCGATGCGCAACTGTTCGGCGCCGATCGGCCGGGCGCATCGCATTTCGTGAGCGCGGCTTTACACGCGCTCGCGTCGGTGCTGCTGCTGATCGCATTGTGCAAGCTGACCGGATCCCTCTGGCCCAGCGCGGCGTCGGCGGCGCTGTTCGCCTGGCATCCCCTGCATGTCGAATCCGTCGCCTGGCTCGCCGAACGCAAGGACGTCATCTCCGGCATCTTCCTCTTCCTGACGCTCTGGGCTTACGCCAATTACGCGGAGCGTGAACACAGCGGCTGGCGCTACGCGCTCGTGCTGCTCATGTCGGCGCTGGCCTTGGCGAGCAAGCCGACAGTTGTCACGCTCCCCTGCGTGCTGCTCCTGCTCGACTTCTGGCCGCTGAACCGGACCGGCCGCGCGACGGTGAAGCGGCTGGTGCTCGAAAAGCTTCCGATCCTCGCGATGTCCATCGCCGTCTCGATCGCCGGCTACCAGATTCAGATCTACGACCAGGGCCTCGGCCTGCAGAAAGTCCTGCCGCCGTGGGTGCGCCTCGGCAACGCGGTCGTCAGCTACACCCGCTATCTCTACAAGACGATCGTGCCCATCAAGCTCGCCGTCTTCTACCCGTATCACGTTTGGACGACGTGGCAGGTCGTCGGCGCGGCGGGCATCCTCATCGCCATCACCGCGCTCGCGATCGCGCAACGCCGCCGGCGTCCGTTCATCCTCATCGGCTGGCTTTGGTTCCTGGGCATGCTGGTGCCGATGATCGGGCTGATCCAGTCCGGCCTGCAGTCGATGGCGGACCGTTACACCTACCTGCCGCTGATCGGCATCTTCATCGCGGTATGCTGGACGATTGACGATTGGTTGCGGCGCGACCTCAGGCGGCGGCCGATGGTCGCGGCCGGCGCAGGCATCGTGCTCACCGGTTTCGTCGGCCTCACGCTCTATCAGCTCCAGTTCTGGAAAAACGACTATACGCTCTTCTCCCGCGCCCTGGTGACGACGCGGGACAACTGGTTCGCGCACGCCCACGTCGCCAAACGGTTGGCCGAGCGCGGCGACGAGACGGCCGCGCTGGCTCAT
>JAICTV010000073.1 GCA_025936175.1 Phycisphaerae bacterium | reverse complement strand
CCCGCTGAAGCGGGCCCGCCGCCCGGTACGCCGAAGGAGTTTCTCGGGATTCCCGAGGTTCCCCCGACACCGACGATGAGAAGGTCGTCGATCGATCCGGACAAGATCGCGAAGCTGAAGCAGAAGATGCGCGAGCAGGGGATGCTCCCGCCGGACGAAGAGTAATCGGTCGCCGCGCATTGTCATTCCGAGGCACTCCGAGGAATCTCGACGACGAGTGGCGCCCGAGATCCCTCGGAGTACCTCGGGATGACATCTGTTCATGACCGAGAGGGAGGACGGATGATCAAGCAGCCGTTGCACGCGAACTGGACCGTCCGCGCCGTCGGCGACATGAGCGACGTGCCGGCGGAGCTGCGCGGCGTGGTCGTGCCGGCGCGTGTGCCGGGGTGCGTGCACACCGATCTGCTCCGCGCGGGTAAGATCGAGGATCCGTATGTCGATCTCAATGAATTCAAAGTCCGCTGGATCGGCCACGTCGATTGGGAATATGGCACGAGCTTCGACGCCGACGCGGAATTGTTCGATCACGAGCGGATCGACCTCGTCTGCGACGGCCTCGACACCGTCGCGACGATCGAGTTGAACGGCTCAAAAATCGCCGCGACGCAGAACATGCACCGCGGCTACCGCTTCGACGTGCGCCCGTCGCTTCGCCGCGGGTCGAACGAGCTGCGGATCACCTTCGCCTCGCCGGTCAAATACGCGCACGCGATGCGGCAGAGGCTGGGCCCCCGTCCGTACGTCAACGGCCCCGGCGGCCCGTTCAACTTCATCCGCAAAATGGCCTGCAACTTCGGCTGGGACTGGGGCCCGGCCCTGCCGACGTGCGGGATATGGAGGGGGATCCGGTTGGAGGGGTGGAGCGAGGCACGAATTTGCTCGATCTCCTTTCATGTGTCGAAGATCGAATCCGACTTCGTTGAATCAGTCGCAGATGTCGAGTTTGAGCGCGCTCCTTCTGCGCAGTCGAAAGATGTTCATGTCATCGTTGAACTGCTAGCTGGGGAGCCGCTTGTCGGATCGGTCAAAACCAAGGAAAACAGCGCTTCCGCGACGATCAGGATACGCGAGCCGAGGCTCTGGTGGCCGGTCGGCCATGGTGAGCAACCGCTATACGAACTCGCAGTCTACCTTTCGCGCTCCGCATCGATCGCTTCGCGAGAAACGATCGATGATCAATCCAGGCACATCGGCCTTCGCACCGTCGAACTCGACACCTCGCCCGACGACATCGGCCGGAAGTTCGTCCTGAAGGTCAACGGCAAGCCGATTTTCTGCAAGGGATTCAACTGGATCCCGGACGACTGCTTCCTCGATCGCGCGTGTGAGCCCTCGCGCGTGCGGCAACGAATCCAGCAGGCGGTGGACGCCGGCGGGAACATGCTGCGCGTCTGGGGCGGCGGGATCTTCGAGACCGATGACTTCTACTCCTTCTGCGACGAGACGGGCGTGCTCGTGTGGCAGGATTTTCTCTTCGCCTGCGCGATGTATCCGGAGGAGGAGCCGTTCTGGTCGGAGGTGCAAGCCGAGGCGCGTTACAACGTCGCGCGGCTCGCGCATCATCCGTCGCTCGCTCTTCTAAACGGCTGCAACGAGAACATCTGGGCGTACCGCGACTGGGGTTGGAAGGATCACGAAGATGTAAAGGGCAAGACGTGGGGCAAGGGTTATTACTTCGACCTGCTGCCGCGCATGTGCAACGAGCTGACGCCGACGATTCCGTACTGGGCGGGCAGTCCGTGGTCGGGCGACTACGACGTGGACAACGGCGTGCCGCCCAACGCTGCGACGCACGGGAACAAGCACGTGTGGGAGGCGTGGTTCAAGGAGGATTACGCCGTCTATCGCACGTTCGAGCCGCGGTTCTGCTCGGAGTTCGGTTTCCAGGGCCCGGCGAATTACGCGAGCATCGCGCGCGTGGTGCCGGAGACGGCGCGGGATTTCGGATCACCGGAGATACGGCATCGGCAGAAGTCCGGCGATCGCGTGCGCGATGACGGGGATCGACGCAACCTGCGGCATCTGATCCGGCACTTCAATCTGCCGGGAGCGGAAGAGCTGCTCGCCGCACTTGATTCACCCGATCCGAACGGCAAGGTCCCGGAGTGTGGCGCCGAACCGCTGCACGCGGCGAAGACGCTTCCGTCGCGAGTGAACTTCGACGACCTGCACTACCTGCTGGGCGTCAATCAATGTCGCGCGCTGACGCTCGGCGTCGAATGGTTCCGTTCGCGGCAACCGACCTGCATGGGCACCCTCTACTGGCAGCTCAACGACTGCTGGCCCGGCGGAACGACCTGGAGCTGCATCGACGGCGACGGCAAACCCAAACTCCTCTGGTACGCGACGCGGCGTTTTTTTTCGGACGAGCTGTGGACGTTTCAGCCCGAGCGCGACGGAGCGCTGTCGCTGTACGTTATCAACGACACGGACCAGCCGCTGGATCGGGAGGTCGAAATCAGCCGCGAGCGGTTCGATGGCGAGCGGCTCGCGCGGCAAACGGCGCCGGTTGCGGCGCCACCGCGGTCGGTGCGACGCGTGCCGGTCGAGCGCGGCGTCGCCACGCCGACGGATGCGACGCGCGAATTGCTTTGGGCGAATGGCTCATCGACGACGTGGTTTTTCGCGCCGGACAAGGAGCTGAACTATCCGCGCGCCCGGTTTGAAGCGGAATGGGACGGGCGGTGGCTGACGCTGACGGCAAAGTCGCTGCTGCGGGACCTGTGCGTCTTCGCGGACAGACTGGATCCGAAGGCCCTGGTCAGTGATCAACGCATGACGCTGCTGCCGGACGAGATGACGAAGATTGAAATCGTGTCGGAGCTGCCGCTGACGAAGGAGCAGCTCACGTCGGCGCCGGTGATTCGATGCGTGAACGAGTTCGGGCGACGATAAGACATAGCCCGCCGCTTGCGGCGGGGCATTTCGTGTTTCGCGTTCGCGAACACCCCGCCGCAAGCGGCGGGCTATGTGCGATCACCCCATCGGCTTCGACAGCGCATGAATCTCGGCCAATTCCGGCGGGAGCTGGTAGGCGCTGGTGTGCAGGTAATCACCGACCATCCGGCGGAGCTGTCGCTGGATCGCCTGCGGCTCCTGGCGCGCGTCCACGGTAAGGAACTGATATTCCTCCGCCATCGCGTCGAGCTGCTCGATCAGCTCAGACTGATAAGCGACGAAGCTGTCGTACAGATCGTCCCCGTAGTTCATGTCCATGCCGCTTTCCCAGTAGTTCATCTTGCCGCTGGCCAGGACGCGCGGGACCAGATCTTTGACCGCCAGGCGCAGGTAAAACGTCAGATCCGGCGCGACCGCGAAGCCGAAGAGGTCGCGAAGCCAGTCGCGTTCCGCGCCGCGGGCGATGCCGCGCGCGATCGCGGTGTAGATGTAGCGGTCGGCCAGCACGATGAAGCCGCTGCGCAGCGCGGGGATGATCTGGTATTCGAGACGATCGGCCAGGTCCGTCGCGTACATCAGCGAGTACGTGAGGCGGTGCAGCGAGTGGCCCATCTTCGCGTCGGTGATCGCCTGCCCGACGAGCTTCGAGCGCGTCCAGCCGGTGTCATGGACGGCGTAGCCCTGCACTTCGAGCCATTCCTTCAGCATGATCGTCTGCGTCGAACGGCCGACGCCGTCGGTACCTTCCAGAACGATCAAGCGGCCCGCGCAGCCTTCGGCGGGCAGGTAGGGCATCTTGTGGCCGAGGTAATGAAACGTGCCCATGGCTTAAGCGTACTCCCGTTCCTGATCGAGCGTCTCGTGCGGCGGCTGCCAGTCGGCGAGCGTCTCGTCGATCATCTGCCGCATGATGCGCTGCTGTTCGCCGATGCCTTGCGTGGCGTCGATTTCCGTCAGGCCGTATTCGTCGCGGATGCGCGCGTACTCTTCGAGGATGCGCCCCTGGAAAATCTTGAAGCTGCTGATGCGATCGGCGGCGAGACCGAGGTCCATGCCCGCTTCGTAATCCTTGATCTTCGCGCGGCCGCCGGTGATTCGGCTGACGCTGACGTCGATCGGAACGTTGAAGTAAAACGCGCGGTCGGGGCGCGGGGCGAAGTCATACACCTTGCGCACCCATTCGCGATCGCAGCCGCGGATGACGTCGCGCGCGAATGCGGTATAAACGTAGCGATCCGCCAGCACGATCATTCCGGCTTTCAGCGGCGGGAGGATGTTGTGCACGAGACGATGTGCGAAGTCGGTGGCGTGAAGAAGAGAAAACGTCATCGGCGTCAGCGACATCTTCTTCTTCCCCTTCTTCGTCACCGCCTTCACCAGATCCGCGCTGTTCCACTCGGTGAAGAACGGGCCGAGCCCTTTCGCCTGAAGGTAACGCATCGCGAGCTGAAGCTGCGTGCTCTTGCCGGAGCCGTCGATTCCTTCGACGACGATGAGCTTCCCCGGAAACGCGTGTGGCTGACGAAGGGCTTCCATGGCTACTCGTGTGAAAGTTATCGGGAGACCTCAAATGTAATCGGCCGTTTGAAGACCTTCTCGAACATCTCGCTCTTGCGGCTGGCCGCCCAGACTTCCAACTGCGCGTCCCACTTCGCGTGCAGGACGCATTTGAGTTCCTTGCCGCCGTTGCGGCATTTGAGGTCGCGCACGATCGAAGAGTGACTGCGATCGAGCCCGTCCGCCAGCCGCAGAAGCGCCGCGCCGACGCGGACGATTTCTTTTCCGCGCGGCGAAAGATTCGCGTAGTTCGCATGCTTCGCCTTCGGCGGCGATTTGCGATGGTAACGCGCGATGTTGGCGATGATCTCGATCTCTTCGTCGGTGAAGTTCTTCAGGTCGCCGTTCTGGATCAGGTACATGCTGTGCTTGTGATGGCTCGTGCGCGCGATGTGCCAGCCGATGTCGTGCAGCAGGGCGGCGTACTCAATCAGCTCGCGCTCAGGGGTGCCCAGGCCGTGGATCGCGCGCGTCTCGTCGAACAATCGCATGCAGATGCGCGCGACCTGCTCGCTGTGACTGCGGTGCCAGGAGCATCTCCGCGCCAGTGCGATCACGCTGCGCAGGCGCGGGTTGGGCACCTGTTGTCGAATCGCCAAATCGGGGAGATGACGCGAGAGATAGTCCACGAGAATCCCTTCTCGAAGGGCCGACTTGCACATCTCGATCCGCCGCGGCTTGAGCCGCCGGAAAATCTCTTCAACGAGCACAGCGCCGGCGACGATCTGATCGCGCCGGCCTTCGTCCAGGCCCGGCATCTGGGCACGCTGCTTGGCGCCGGACCTGAGGAGCTGCGCGAGCAGGCGATCGAAGGTTGGTCGCTCGATCACCGCAGGCTTGCTTTCGCCGTTGCCGTCGGCGTCAGGACGATCGGCGGAACAGAGCATCGCGATATTTTCCAGCGTGCCGCTCGTCCCGATCACCTTCTGCGGCTTAAGCGCCAGGATCTCATCTACGAGGCCGGCGAGGTCTTTCTCGTAATGAGCCCGCAACGCGGCGTGATCTTCCGAATCGATCGGATCGCTCTTGACGTGCAGCGCCGTCATGCGCGCCGCGCCGAGCTTGCGGCTTTCGAGGAGCAGCGCCTTCTTGCTGTCCGCGACGATGAACTCGACGCTTCCGCCGCCGATGTCGATGATCAGGTGCGGGCCGTGCGTAAGCGGACAGGTCTGCCGCACGCCCAGGTAGATCATTCGCGCTTCTTCGCGGCCGGAGATGACGCGGACTTCGATATTGAACTGCCGCTCGAGCCGATCGACGAAGTCGCCGCCGTTGGAGGCTTCGCGCACCGCGGCCGTCGCGACGGCGACGATTTTCTCGCACTGCCGCTGCTGTGCCGCTTGCACGAAGCGGGACATCGTCGCGGTCGCGCGCTCGATCGCGTCGCGCGAGATCGCGTGGCCGGGGAAGCTTGATTTTCCCAGGCCCACCATCTCCTTCATCCGCCAGAGCGTCGTGATCCCGCCGTTGACGTCGGCCTCGGCGATCACCATGTGGATGGAGTTGGAGCCGACGTCGATGGCGGCGATGCGCATCGAATCGCGCGTCGGCTGCGGTGGCCGACGCAGCGAAGTTGGCGAAGGGGCGGACATGCGGCGGGGCATCTTCTATGACGAATCGGTTAAGAACCGATTAAGACGAGTCTACAGTCTAATGAGCAGCAGCGGCTTCGACAGTCCGTCGCCGAAGATTTCTCGTGTGATCGCATCGATGACGGGACGCTCGCTCGGCCACATGAATTGTCGCTGCGCGTCCGCAAGATCGATCCAGCGATGCGCATCGTGCTCGCCGTCGTATCGGACGGGCGCATCGGGCGCAACGATCGCGACGAAGACCGGACTGTGCCACATCGCATCCTCTGCCGCGATGTAGAAGGTCTCGACGATGCCGAGCGTGTAGAACTCGATCGGCACAAGTCCCGCTTCTTCGCCGAGCTCGCGCAGGGCGGTTTGCACGGCGGTCTCTCCCGCTTCCATCGTGCCCCGGACGGTCTGCCAGGTGCCGCCGAGGTAGTCGCTCGCGTGGCGGCGCAACTGGAGCAGTTGCCATTGCTCATCAACGCGCCGCGCGACAAAAACGGTGACGTGGTCATGCCGGATGTTCACGTCGCCGCCGCCTTCTTTGACGTGCGCACGAATGACTGGCCATCGACCCGCTTCACGAGGCCCTTGAGGCTCATCATCGTCAAGTCCTGCAGGATGTCTGATGCCGCCAGTTCCGTGCGCTCGATCAATCCATCCACGTGCGTCGGGTCGGCGCCGAGGTGCGAGAGGATGAGCGTTTGTCGCGGCGTGAGACCGACCGGTTCTACCGACTCTCCCACGGTCGCGGGCTCAATCAACGGCTCGCCGCTCGCTTGCGTCGTCGCGAAAAGCATCGGCTCATCGGTCACATGCTGCGGGAGCGGCCCCAGGTTCTCGACGATGTCTTCGAGTCTGGTCGTCAGCACCGCGCCGTCGCGAATCAGTCGATGCGGACCTTCCGAAAGCACGTTGTCTGCGCGTCCCGGCAGCGCGAAGACCGTGCGTCCGTGGTCGTCGCACGCCTGCCGCGCCGTGATCAGAGCGCCGCTGCGGGTGTCCGCCTCGATCACCAGCACGCCGCGCGATAAACCGCTGACGATCCGGTTGCGGCGGGGAAAGTTATCTTTCAGCGGCGGAGTGCCGAGGGGATATTCGCTGACCACCGCGCCGCGCGTCGCGATCTGCTCGAACAAAGAAGCGTTCTCCGGCGGGTAGGGCACGTCGATGCCGCTGCCCATCACCGCGATCGTCCGTCCCGACGGGTGCGACATCGCGCCGCGATGCGCCGCCGAGTCGATGCCGCGGGCGCCGCCGGAGACGACGGTGAACCCCGCGCCGGCGAGCAGCGCGCCGAATCGCTCGGCCTGCTCCCGCCCGTAAAAGGAGCACTTGCGGCTGCCGACGATGGCAATCCCATTCAGGTCGCGCGGCTCGAACGATCCCTTCACGTAAAGCACGCTCGGCGGATCCGGAATCGCGCGCAGCAGGGATGGATAGGTCTCGTCGTCCGGACAGATCAGCGTGGTGCCGAGCTTCGCGCAGCGATCGAGCTCCTCCTCCACCTTCGCGGCTCGCATCGATTCGCGGATTGCGTTCGCCTTCGCGGCGCCGACGCCATCCATGGTCCGCAGGAGGTTGATCGAGGCATCACAGGCCGCTTCGACGTCGCCCGCCGCCTCGATCAAGCGGCGCGCGAGGATCGGGCCGATGCCTTCGGTGAGCGAAAGTCGCAGCCAGTGCTGTAGCGCCATGCCCAATCACCCCGTCACGCTCAGCAGCGCGTCGCGAACAAGATCCATGGGCACATCATCACGAACAACGACATGTCCGATCCGGTCCGGCAGGACGAAGCGGATTTTCCCGTCCTTCACCTTCTTGTCGAACTTCATCGCGTCGAGCACGTCGGGGATCGGAAGGCTCATCCTGCCGGTCGGCAGCCCGGCGGCGGCGATGCAGCAGGTGATGCGATCGACGCTCTTGTCATCGATCATCTTCAGCCTCGACGCCATGCGCGACGCCGCGATCATGCCGAGCGCGACGCACTCGCCGTGCGCGTATGCATACTGCGAGACCGTCTCGATGGCGTGGCCGAAGGTGTGGCCGAAGTTGAGGTGCGCGCGTTCGGTTTTCTCGAACGGATCGGCTTCGACGACGCGCGCCTTGATCGCGACGTTGTGCGCGATCAGGTCGGTCAGGTACGCGATGTCGAGCTTGAGCGCGCGATCGATCGAATGCTCGAGCGTCGCGAAGTGGTCGGCGTCGCGGATGATGTCGTGCTTGATGCACTCGGCCAGGCCGCTGCGCAGCTCGCGCGGCGGGAGGGACTTGAGCAGCTCCGGATCGATCAGCACCGCGCGCGGCTGATGGAACGCGCCGATGAGATTCTTGCCGGCGGGATGATCGATGCCTGTCTTCCCGCCGACGCTGGCATCGACCATTGCGAGCAACGTCGTCGGGATCTGCACGAATGGCACGCCTCTGAGGAGCGTCGCCGCGATGAAGCCCGTGATGTCGCCCACAACGCCGCCGCCGAATGAGATGATCGGTGTCGAGCGCTCGAAGTTCTTCGCGAGAAAGGCGTCGTAACCGATCTTCACCGACTCCAGGGTCTTGTGCGCTTCGCCGGCCGGGATGATCGCAGTGACGACTTCATACCCCACGGCGGCGAGCGACTTCTGGAGCGCCGGCAGATAGAGCCTGGCGATCGTCTCATCTGTGAACACGCCGCAGACCCGGCTCGGGACGACCTTGCGAATGGTCTCGCCCGCGCGCGCGATCACGCCGGGTTCGACGATGATCTCATACGGCGTGTTGAGAACGTTGACGACTGCGATCGGCACCGCGGGCATTGTAGCGGGCGGCGCGATCAGATCACGTACGATGCCAGCGGGGAAGCGCTGGATGCCGCAGTAATCTGGCCGGATTCATCGATAACGACGGCGTTGGCGTACCCCGCGATCTCGTCGGGCGGGCCGCCTACGCTCTGTCCGCGCTCGACGCGATGGCCCATCGATTCCAGCTCGCTGACGACCTTCAAGTCCAGCGATTTCGACACGCCGATCGGCTCATTCCCCTCGGCGTGGACGCGTGGCGCGCTCACCGTTTCCCGCGCGGAGCAGCGGAAGTCGATCAGGTTCACCAGGAGCTGCGCGGTGACCGTGAGAATCTTCGGGCCGCCCGGCAGACCGACGGCGGCGAAGGGCGAGCCGTCGCCGCGCAGCGCGATTGTCGGCGCCATGTTGTGATGCATGCGCTTGCCCGGCTCCGGCCGATTCGGATGGCCCGGCTTGAACTCGAAGCGCGACATGCCCTGGCCCATGACCAGCCCGAGGCCGTCAATCACGATGCGCGAGCCGAACTGATAGCCCTGCGTGGCGGTGACGGAGACGACGTTTCCGTCGCGATCGATCACGCTGACGTTCGACGTGTGCGGGCCGGTGTTGATGAGCGATTCGCCACCACGAACCTCATGTTTCTTCAATTCCGCCGCCCGCGCCGCCGCGGATTGTGACGAGAGCAGCTCGTCGATCGGCATCTCCACGAAATCCGGATCGCCCAGCGTCCGCGCGCGATCGGCCCAGCAGAGCTTCGCGGCCTCGGCGACGAGGTGGAGGTACGGCGCGCCCCACTTGCTCATCGCGCCGATTTCGAACTGCTCGAGCGTCTTGAGGACCTGCAACATCGTGATGCCGCCCGACGGCGGCGGGGGGGTGAAGACGTCGTAGCCGCGGTAACTGATTTTCAGCGGCTCGCCGATCGTCGGCTTGTAGTTCGCGAAGTCCGCTTCGGAGAGAACGCCGCCGTTCTCGCGGACCTGCTTCACGATCTGTCGCGCGATCTCGCCGTGATAGAACGATTCGGGTCCTTCATTTCCAAGTCGCGCGATGAGACCTGCGAGATCCGGCTGTCGCCAGGTTTCGCCGACCTGCGGGATCTTTCCGTCCGGCAGCAGTGCGCGGCGCGAGAGCGGATCAGCCGCGGCATACCATTTCTCGAGATGGCCGTGGCTCTCGGCCTCCATCGGGAAGCCGTCATGAGCGAGTCGATACGCCGGCTGCGTTACCCGCTTCCACGACATCGTTCCAAACTCGCGCAGCGCCATCGCCAGCCCGGCAACGATCCCCGGCACGGTGCAGGCGAGATAGCCGTGGCTGCTTTTGTTCGCCGCATCATCGGCGAAGAGGTCGTCGCGAAAATCCAGCGGCGCGCGCGAGTCGAAATCGATCGCGACGACGCTCCGCCGCCCGGCGAGATAGACGACCATGCTTCCGCCATACCCGCCGAGACCGACCTGGCTGGGAATCACCACGCACAGCGCCGTCATCGCCGCCACCGCGGCGTCAACGGCGTTGCCGCCGGCTTCCAAGATCTCCTTCGCCGCGCTGGCGCCGTGCGGATGAGGTGTTGCAAGAGCGGCGTGATTGGTGCTTAATGCGTCATTCGTCATAATCGATCGCAAGCGAGGGTAATCGATGAAGAGGATCGCCGCTATCTGTCTTAGCTGTGCCGTCGTGGCGCTCGCGATCGTCGGCTGCGCGAAGGACAAGCAGCCCCGGCAATCGATCAAAACCGACTTCTCGCTGCTGCAAAACGCCGACACCGACGTGCTCGGCGAAGCGGCGCTCAAGCAGCCGGGCGGGGCGAGCTACGAGTTCTTCCGCGATCAGATGCCGCCGCTGCGGTACGTCGACGCGATTTTCCACCACTACCCGATCGCGCTGTCCGCCCCCGGGAGCGCCGTCAAAGGCCGCTTGCTGAGCAACGGATCGAGCGTCAACGCGCTGTCGCGCTCGCGCTCGTGGATCAACGAGACCGGCAAGCCTGTCACCTTCTTCGTCGGCGACAAACGTGATGTCTTCGGCTCAAACCTGGCCAACCTCGACGGCCCGCGCTACGCCGACGGTTACGTGCCGATCGTGCAGCTTAAGTACACCGCCGACGGCGCGACCTACGCGGAAGAAACGTTCGCGCCGACCGATCCACATCTCGCCGAGCACGGCGTCGTGTTGGTGAAGCTCACGCTCGTCAAAGCGTCGGGCCGCAAGTACCAGGTCCGCGTCGCGAAGGATCACGATCCGGCGTCCACCGCGCCGGTTCCCGGCGTCGAGCGCCCCGAGAACGTCGCCGCCGTGAACCAGGGTTTCGACGAAAAGGTCGAAGCGCTCGTCGAAGGACCGGAACTGTTCTCGATGAAGGAAAACCGCGTCACCGTGCCGGACGGGAAAGTCTGGGCGGCGACGTACCCGCGCTGGATCATCAACCCCGCGCGCGGCGGCTTCATCGCGCCGCTGAAGACGGGCCAATCCGCCTACATCGCAGTCTACACGACGCCGGTCGATTCATCGTTCGACTTCAAGCTCACGCCGCAGAGTTATGAGCAGCAGCGCGATCGCTGCCGCAGCACGTGGGACGATCTGCTGAAGAAGGGGATGCTGATCTCCACGCCGGAAAAGGTCGTCAACGACGCCTGGCGGTCGGAGATGATCGGCAACTTCATGCTGCTGAACGGCGATGAGATGCGCTACAGCGCGGGCAATTCGTACGCAAAGCTCTACATCGGCGAGGGCGGCGACGCCGTCCGCACCGCACTGCTTTACGGCCACGCGGACGACGCCAAGAGGATGATCCCGCCGCTCTTCAAGTACACCCGCGCGGGGCTGGAGTTCCATCAGGCCGCTTTCAAGCTCCAGATGCTCGCGCATTACTACCGGCTGACGAAGGACGCCGAGTTTCTCCGGTCACCGACGATGCGGCCGATGTGGGAGAAGGAGCTGAACGTCATCCTCAACGGCCGCAAGACCGACAACGGGATGTTCCCGCGCGAGAAATACTGCGGCGACGTGGACACGCGCGTCTTCTCGCTCAACTCCAATGCCAACGCCTGGCGGGCGGTGCGCGACATGGCGCGGGTGCTCGCCGATATGGGCGAGAGCGATGCCGCTAAAGAGCTTGATCAGACCCAGAAGGAATACCGCAAGATCATCCTGGGCACGCTCGACAAGGCGATCAATCGCAGCGTCAACCCGCCGTTCGTTCCGATCGCGCTTTCCGGCGAAGAGCAGCCGCACCAGCCGATCTGGGGCACCACCATCGGATCGTACTGGAACCTGATGATCGAGTACGTGCTCGGCTCCGGCGTCTTCACCGCCGACTCGCAGACCGCCAGCGACGTGCTGCATTACGTCCAGCAAAACTCCGGTCTGCTGATGGGCATGCTCCGCGCCCGCGCCACGCCCGGGAATTTCTGGGTCTCCGGTGGACGATTGAACGATCTGTATGGCATGCGCTACGCCCTGACGCTCCTCCAGCGCGACGAAGCCGACCGCGCGCTCGTGAGCTTCTACGGCAAGCTGGCGCAGGGCATGACGCGCGACACCTTCATCGGCTGCGAGGGATCGAGCATCGCGCCGGTCGATCAATTCGGCCGGCAGATGTACCTCCCGCCGAACAGCGCGGCCAACTCCAACTTCCTCCAGCAGCTCCGCTACATGCTCGTGCAGGATTACGATCTCGACGACGACGGCCGCGAGGAGACGCTGCGGCTGGCGTTCGCGTCGCCGCGGCGGTGGCTGGTTGACGGCGGGCGAATTCGCGTGGATCGCGCGCCGACGTGCTTCGGCGACGTCAGCTTTGTCATCGAATCTGCGCTCAAGAAGGGATACGCGGACGCCGAGGTCACGCTGCCCGATCGAAACCCGCCGGCAAAGACGCTGCTGCGGCTGCGGCTGCCGGACAATCGCGCGATCAAATCCGCCAAGGCCGGCGACGTCGATCTGAAGATCATCGACGGCGAGACGATCGATCTCTCCGGCCTCAGCGGCCACGTCACCATCAAAGCGCAGGTGGCGAAATAACGATGATGCGCGGGACTATCCTGTTCGTCGCATCGACGTTGCTCATGATTGGTTGCGCCGCCGCGCCGCGAATTCAGAAATACCCGACGGCGGCGCAACTGATCGCGTCCAAGACTGACATCCTGGGCGACGCCGCGCTCAAACAACCCGGCGGGGCGAGTTACGAGTTCTTCGAGAAGGCGCTTCCACCACTCCGTTACGTCGATGCGGATTTCCGCGTCTATCCGATCAATCTCAGCGCGCCGGCGGCGAAGGCGAAAGGGCGGCTGGTGAGCAACGGCAGCGCGATCAACGCGCGGGCGCGGCAGCCCAACTGGAATCACGAGGACGGAACTCCCCTCCGCGTCCTCGTCGGCGCGCATCGCCTGCCGTTCGGCGACGATTTGTCTCGGCTCGACGGCCCGCACTGCGTGGACGGCTATCTGCCGATCGTTGGACTGCGATACACGAGCGTCGAGGGCGAGCAGTACGGCGAAGAAGCTTTCGCCAGCGTCGATCCGGCGCTCGCCGCGCGCGGCGCGGTGATCGTGAAGTTCGATCTTCCCGGTCCCGACCGCGGCCGGATCGAGCTCCGTTTCGAGGACGGCTACGAGGTCCTGAAGTTCGGCGACCAGCACGTCCTTCGCGATCAGACCGGCACGCCGCTCGCGCAGCTCGACGACAACTGGGACTTCGCCCCCGCGCGCAGTTCCTTCATGAACAAGGTCAAGCACGCGAAGACGATGTACGCGCTTGTTTTCACCACCGCGCCGCAGGCGCCCACGACGCGCGCCACCGCCGGCATGGCGCCGGAGCTCGAAGCGGTCGGGCAGGCGACGACGTTCAAATCGCAATCGATGATTGACGCCAGCTTCTACGATCGCCAGCGCGAGACGAGCATCCGCCGCTGGAACGAGCTTCTCGCCGCCGGCACACAGATTCAGGTTCCCGAGCCGATCGTCAACAACGCCTGGCGGGCATTGCTCGTCGCGCAGTTCGGCATCCTCGCCGGCGATCAGATGAACTACAGCGCGTCGAACCAGTACGCGCGGCAGTACTCCAACGAGTCCGGCGATTCGATCCGTTCGCTGCTCTTCTACGGCCACAACGACGCCGCGCGAAAAGCGCTGCGGCCGCTCTTCTTCTACCGCCGGCCGGGAATCGAGCTGCACGATGCCGGATTCAAGCTCGAGGACCTCGCCGACTACTACTTCATCACGTGCGACGCGCAGACGGTCCGCGATCTCCGCAATCTGTGGCAGCGCGAGATCGACTTGATCCTCTCCTCGCGCGCGAGCGACGGCCTTCTGCCGAAAGAAGCCTATTGCTCCGACATCCGCACGCCCGTGCGCTCGCTCAACACCAACGCCAACTGCTGGCGCGGCCTGCGCGACATGGGGATCGTCCTCGACGCGATCGGTGAGAAGGAACAGGCGAAGCAGCTCGCGGAGATTTGTGCCGACTACAAAAAAGCCATCCTCGCCGCGATGGACAAGGCGATCGTCCGCGACGTCGATCCGCCCTTCGTCCGCATCGCGCTCGATGGCGAGGAGCCGATCTCGAATCCGATCACGTCCACGCGCTACGGCAGCTACTGGAACCTCGTTGTCCCGTGCGTCCTCTGGTCCGGCATCTTCCCGATCGATTCCGAGCCCGCCGAGGCGATCGTCCACTATATCCAGCGCAACGGCGGCCTGTGTATGGGCCTGACCCGCGTGCAATCCGTCCGCGGCGTGTGGACGAACGTGCAGAACATCGACGACCTCTACGTCATCCGCTACTCCAACGCGCTGCTGAAGCGCGATGAGCCCGACCGCGCCCTCGTCACGTTCTACGGCAAGCTCGCGCAGGGATTCACCCGCGAGACCTTCATCGACGGCGAGAGCACCGGCATCGAGCCGCTCGACCGCTTCGGCCGCCAGATCGGCCTGCCGCCAAACTCGACGTCGAATGCCAGCTTCCTGATGCAGCTCCGCAACCTGCTCGTGCAGGACTGGGACATGAACGACGACGGCCGCGCCGACACGCTGCGACTGTGCTTTGCCACGCCGCGCCGCTGGCTCGCCGACGGCTGCGACGTCAAAGTCGATCGCGCCCCGACCGCTTTCGGTGACGTGTCGATGAAGATCCATTCGGATCTGAAACACAGGCGGCTCGACGCCGATCTGATGCTGCCGGCGACGCAGCCCGATCGCACGCTGATCCGTTTCCGCCTGCCCGACGGCTGCCGCGTCGAGTTCGCCGATGTCGAGGGCCACCCGCATCCGGTCGAGCGCAATGAGAAGGGCGACACCCTCGATCTCTCCGGCCTGACCGGCACCGTTCACATCGTCGCGCGGCTCCGCAAATGACGGTCCATGCGGTGAAACGTCATTCCGAGGGACTTCGAAGAATCCCGGAAGCAACTCGCCTCCGAGATCCCTCGCGGCGCCTCGGGATAACATCGGCGCGCAATCGCCGCGCAGCGGTCGGGCCGCACGCCCACGCGTTCGAGGCGCGCCGATGACCTCTCACATCGCCCTTATCGACCTGCTGGTGATCATCGTCTACATGGCGGCCGTTCTCGGTGTCGGCCTGTACCAGGCGCGAAAGATCAAATCATCGGGCGACTACTACGCCGGCGGGCGGAAGTTCAACAAGTTCTACCTCATGATGCACGCGCTCGGCACGGCGACGCACACTGACGAGCCGCTCAGCGTCATCGGCGGATCGTACGAAAAAGGGATCGCCGGCATCTGGTACACCTATCTTTTCCTCCCGCTCACGCCGATCTTCTGGCTGCTCGCGCCCTACATCCGCCGCACGCGCTTCATCACGACCGCCGATTTCTTCCGCTATCGCTTCGACAACTCACTCGCGGTGCTCTACGCCGTCGTCGGCGTGCTGAAGATGTCGGTGGCGATCGGACTGGGCTTGAAAAGCGTCGCCACGCTTTACAGCGCGATCTCCGGCGGCTCGCCCCAGAGCGAAGTCTGGATCATCCTGCTGATGACGCTGGTCTTCGTGATCTACGGCTTCGCCGGCGGACTGCGCGCGACCGTTATCACCGAATCGATCCAGGGCCCGCTCATCATCGTCGCGTCGCTGCTGCTCCTGCCGTTCGGGATCTATAAGCTCGGCGGATTTCACGTGCTGCACGAGACGCTGCCGGCGTCGCGCTTCTCGCTCGCCGTCGGCGGATACGAGTTCGCGCCACGCTGGATCGTCGCCGCTTCGTTGACCGCGCTCATTGGCTGGGTGGCGCAGCCCGGCATCGTCGCGTCCGTCGGCTCCGGCAAGACCGAGCTCGAAGGCCGCGTCGGATACACCTACGGCGCCATGATCAAACGCGTCTGCGCCATCGGCTGGGCGTTCACCGGCATCATCCTCGCGGCGCTGGCGATGGGTCACCTCCTGCCGGCCGATCAGGTCGCGTCGCTGAAGGTGCGCGAGCACGCCTTCGGCATCGCGATCCAGCAGTTCTTCCCGCACGGAATCATCGGCCTGGTCTGCGCGGCGATCTTCTCCTCGCAGATGGCGACGCTGTCGGCACAGATGGTCAACGCCTCGGCGCTCGCATCGCGCAACCTCTTCAAGTCGATCATCAAACCCGATGCCGATGACCGCCAGGTGCTGATCTTCGGCCGAGTCGTCGGCATCTTCCTCGTCTCGCTCGGCGTGGTGCTGGCGCTGATGCTCGCCAAGGTCGCCGACGCGCTGACGATGCTCCTCCAGTTCTCGGCGATCATGGGCGTGGTCGTCTGGGGCGGCGTGTTCTGGAAACGCGCCAACTCCCGCGGCGCGTGGGCCGCTGTCGTCGTGCTCTTTACAATCTGGTCGCTCTTCGGTCCCGTCGGCGGCTTCGTTCGCAAGGGCGTCGGCGGGCCCGCGTGGCTGGGTGAGTATGCGGCGGCTGAATACATGTTCGAGCTGACGGTCCGCTATCTGCCGGCGGGCATGATCACGCTGATCGTCGTCTCGCTTCTGACGCCGCCGCCGAATCCCAAGCAAGTACGCGATCTTCGGCTGCTGCTGACAACACCGGTGGGACAGGAGCAGAAGCTGATCGACGCGGACGTGCCGATCATCTACGCCGGCAGCACGCAACCGAGCCCGCTGGAGGCGAAGCACCCGCATCTCGTCCACTGGGGCGGCGCGCTCGTCGCCGCGATCGTCTGCGCGATCGTGCTGGGCATATTGTTGGCGCTGGTTTCGATCGGCAGGTGACGCGAAATGTGTTGGTGTCACCTGCCCGGTTGTGTGTCATGCTCAGGTTCTTCGAAGCATCTGCGTAAGGGCACGCGGATGCTTCGGAGTACCTCAGCATGACAAGCTACTGTTGACTCTTGCCAAGAATGATCACGCGAGACGATATCGTGCAGGCAATCCGCTCGCTCGGCGTGCAGCCGGACGACTTGTTGATCGTCCACTCGTCCTACAAAAGCATCGGCGGCGTCGAAGGCGGACCGCGGACTGTCGCCGAGGCGATCGTGGATGCGGTTTCGCCCGGTGGCAGCGCATTCGCGCCGACGTTCAACTACGGCAACGATCCCTACGATCCCGCGACCGCGCGATCGTATGACGGCGTGATCACGGAGTTCTTCCGCAAGCTCCCCGGCGCGATCCGAAGTCTCCATCCGACGCACCCGATCGCGGGCATCGGTCCCGCCGCGCGCGACATCGTTGAAGGCCACGACAAAGCCCAGCCCTTTGGGCTGGGTTCCCCGTGCTGGCGTCTCTGGGAGCGCAACGCCTGGGTCGTGCTCATCGGCGTCAGCCACGAAGCGAATTCGGTTGCACACGTGGCGGAGGAGCGACTTCAGATGCCGTACCTCGACCGACGCCGTACCGCTCAAGTTGTCCGCCCCGACGGCTCGGTCGAATCGGTCACCCTTCGCCGCCCCGGTTGCAGCGACGCATGGGCAGGCGTCATCGAAGCCCCGCTCCGCGCGAGCAACGCCATCCGCGACGGCAGCCTCGGCTCCGCACAGGTCAAGGCGATGCGAGCTAAAGACGTCGTCGCTGCGACAGAGCAATTGCTGCGCGACGATCCGACGGCACTGCTCTGTCGTAATGCCGCGTGTGACGCCTGCAGCGCCGCCCGGCGGATGCTCGAACCTTAGCGGGCTCATGTTCAAACGCCGCAATCGACGCTTGTGGCGTAACTTAGCTCCCCTTGCGACCTTTTTCCCGGCTGCTATACTCCTCGATTCGCATCATTTGATGATCTTTGGAGACCGCAATGGCCGTTAAATTGAGATTGAGGCGAATGGGTCGGACGAACGCGGCGTTCTTCCGCCTGAACGCGATCGACTCCCGCTCGCCACGTGACGGGCGCGTGATCGAAGAACTCGGGTACTACGACCCGCGCAACAAGGACCAGGGCAAGCAGTTCGTCGCCAAGCTGGATCGATGCCGTTACTGGCTTGATGTCGGCGCGGTGCCGAGCGAGACGGTCTCCTCGCTGCTGAAAAAGAGCGGTGTCGAGCACAAGAGCCTGCGACTCCCCAGGCCCGGCAAGCCCAAGGCGGCCCCGGCGCCCGCAGCGGGAGCCGAAGGCGCGGCCGCACCCATAGAGAAGAAGGAAGAGGCGCCGGCCGCATAAGTGCGCAGCGGGCAGTGGGCAGTCGGCAGTAAAAGTCATTACTGCCCGCTGCCCACTGCCGACTGCAGACTTATGAGCTTGCGAATCGACATCCTGACCCTCTTCCCCGAGATGTTCGGCTCATTCTTGGGCACGAGCATCCCGAAAAGGGCTGCGGAGAAAGGACTGGTCGACTACAAACTGACGAACATCCGGGACTTCGCGACCGACGCGCACCTGTCGGTCGACGATAAACCCTTCGGCGGCGGGCCCGGGATGATCATGATGTGCCCGACGGTTTATGACGCCGTCGAGGCCGCCGAAAAGCAGGATCCCCGGACCGCGATACGGATTCTGCTCACCCCGCAAGGACAGCGGTTCGATCAATCGATGGCGGAGCAGTTCGCCAGGCGTGATCGTCTGCTGCTCATCGCGGGGAGATATGAAGGCTTCGATGAACGGATCATCGCGGGCCTCAATCCGATCGAGGTGTCGATCGGCGATTACGTCCTGAGCGGCGGCGAGCTCGCTGCGATGGTCGTGATCGATGCGGTGGTGCGACTGCTGCCCGGGGCGCTCGGCGCCGAAGACGGGGCGGCGGACGAGACGTTCGCGGACGGACTTCTCGAACACCCCCAGTACACCCGCCCGCGCGAATTTCGCGGGATGAGTGTGCCGGACGTCCTGCTCAGCGGCAATCATGCCGCCATCGCCAAGTGGCGAGCGGAGCAGCGCAAGATGCGAACGAAAGAGCGTCGGCCGGACTTGTGGCAGGCGTTTGAAGAGCGAGATAAGTAGGGGCGACGCCTGCGTCGCCCGTTTCAAGAAACGCCGTGCTGGAGAATTGCCATGACGAACAAAATCATCGAATCCGTTGAGCAGGCTTACCTCAAGCAGGACGTCCCGCAATTCACCGTCGGCGACACCGTGGATGTGCACACCCGAATCATCGAAGGCGAAAAAGAGCGCATCCAGGTCTTCAGCGGCACCGTGATCATGCGCAAGGGGAAGGGGATCAACACCACCTTCACCGTCCGCCGCATCGTCAACAACGAAGGCGTCGAGCGAATCTTCCCACTGCACTCGCCGTTCATCAGCAAGGTGGTCGTGAAGCGCGGCGGCGAAACCCGCCGGGCCAAACTCTTCTACCTCCGCGACCGCGTCGGCAAGGCCGTCAAGCTCACCGAGAAGCGCGGCGCGACCGGCACGACCGCGTCCGGCGCGACCGGCGCCGCGACGCGCAAGAGCGACGCCACCCCGAAGAACGAGACCCGCGAGCTCGCCGGCGCAACGGCCTCGTAAGCGCCTCGCTCTGTTCCGCAATCGAATCAATCGCGAATCGCTCGGCGCGCCAACGCCGAGCGATCTGCGTTTGTACGCGCTCGGGAGGGCGAGGCTCCCGCCGAGCCGCGCTGTGCGGACGGTGACGTAATCGTCTCGGCAGGAGCCTCGCCCACCCGATCCCATCACTGCGGCGCCGATTTGCTCGGCTGGATCGGCGCGATCGCGCCCGCGGTGTACATCATCTGCGGCGGCGTCGATGCGGGCGGCGGCGGGGGCTGTTGCCGCCAGCGCGAGTAGAAGAAGTTCCCGGCGCCCGTGGCGATCGCCAGCATCGTGCCCACCGTTGCCCAGCGGATTGCGCCCCACCCTTTGCCGGCGCGCTCATAGTCGAGGGTCTTCACCTTTCCATCCGGCGCGCGCACGAACCGCACGCACAACTCGCCGGCGCTCTTGCAGATCAAGTCCTCCGCCTCGGCCCGCGACATCGCGCTCAGGTCGTGCACGTGCCGGTTGCAGTGCGGGCAAAATCGGCGCTGCGCGTCGCTGCCGATCATCGTCTCCCACGGCACGGGACATGGCTCGGGCACCTCGATCACGTCGAGCGAGAGCTTCGTG
>JAICTV010000271.1 GCA_025936175.1 Phycisphaerae bacterium | reverse complement strand
TTCACCCGCATCGGCGTGCCGCTGTTTTTCACGTCCAGCTCCAGGGACACCCTTCGATCGCCGCGGTGCCGTGAGAACAGCTCGGCGAGCGCCTCGAGCGTCGCGCGGCTGTGCGGCGGCATGGCCAGGTGGATCGCCACCTCGCGGGTGGTCCGCTCACGCAGCGCGGAAATCGGCATCAGTTCCGACGCCACCAGCCGCGCGGACTCGTCGTCTTTTTCGAACTTCCCGCGGGCGAGCACCATCGCGTCGGCCGCCACGAGCGCGCCGAAGCGGCCGAACGTTTCGGGAAACACGACGACTTCAATGCTGCCGCCGATGTCGTCCAGCATGAAGACGCACATGCGGTCGCCCTTTTTCGTTTTCAGCGGACGCAATCCGCTGACGATGCCGCCGACCCAGACATCTGGAAGCGACGTCGCCAGATCGCCGACACGCTGCGCGCCGAACGCCTTGAGATCTTCGCTGAACCGCTCGAGCGGGTGGCCGCTCATGTAGAGGCCGAGCGATTCCTTTTCGAACGCGAGCTGCTGCGCTTCGGTCCAGGCTGGCGCGTCCGGCAGCGGAATGGCCGCCGGCGGTTCGTCGTCCTGCGTCAGGTCGAAGAAGGAGACCATGCCCTCATCGCGGTTGCGCTGATGGCGCCCGCCATGTTCGATGGCCTTGTCGATGGCGGCGAACAGTCGTGCGCGCCGCAATGGGACGGGGCCTTCGGCGAAGCCGTCGAACGCGCCCGCTTTGACGAGGCTCTCGAGCGGCCGTTTGTTCACGAGGCGCTGGTCGACCTCTTCACACAAGGTGAAAAGCGAATCGATCCGCCCGCGCTGCTCGCGGACGTTCAGCATCGAGAGGATCGCGCCTTCGCCGACGTTCTTGACGGCGCAGAGCCCGAACCGGACCGGCGGATTCGGCGGCGTCATGCCGTCGAGCGACGGCTGCGCCGTGCGCGCGCTCTCGACCGTGAACGCCAACTGGCTCGTGTTGATGTCGGGCGGCAGGATGGGAATCCCGAGTTCGCGGCACTCGCCAAGGTACATCGCCAGCTTGTCGGTGTTCGCCGCTTCGATCGTCAGCAGCGCCGCCATGAAGTGCGACGGGTAGTTCGCCTTCAGGTAGGCCGTCTGATACGCGACCCAGGCGTACGTCGTCGAGTGCGACTTGTTGAAGCCGTACCCGGCGAAGAACTCCATCAGGTCGAAAATCTTCTTCGCCTTCTTCTCGCTGACGTTGTGCTTCGTCGCGCCTTCCATGAACGCTTCGCGCTGCTTCGCCATGACCTTGGGGTCTTTCTTCCCCATGGCCTTCCGCAGCACGTCCGACTGCCCCATCGTGAAGCCGGCCAGCACCGCGGCAATGCGCATGACCTGCTCCTGGTAGGCGATGACCCCGTAGGTGTCCCCCAGGATGGGCGCGAGCTGCGGCAGCTCGTACTTGACTTCGGTCTTGCCCTGCTTCCGTGAGATGAAATCGTCCACCATCCCCGATTTCAGCGGACCGGGGCGATAGAGGGCGTTCAGCGCGATGAGGTCGTCCAGCCGCTCCGGCTTCGCCTTGCGCAACAGCTCCCGCATGCCGGAGCTCTCGAACTGGAACACGCCGTAGGTCTGGCCGTCGGCAAACAGCTTGTACGTCTTCTCGTCGTTCAGCGGGATCGCGTCGATGTCGAGGTCGAGGCCTTCGGTCCGCTTGATTTCGTCCAGACAGTCGCGGATGAGCGTGAGCGTGCTCAGGCCCAGGAAGTCCATCTTCAGGAGGCCGACGCGCTCGACTTCCTTCATCGCCCATTGCGTGACGATTTCGTCCTTCTGCGACTTGTAGAGCGGGACGAACTCGGTCAGGGGCCGCGGCGCAATCACCACGCCGGCCGCGTGCACGGACGCGTGGCGGGTCATGCCTTCGAGGCGCCGCGCGACGGAAAGCAGTTCCTTGATGCGGTCGTCCTTCTGCTCCATCTCCTTGAGCGGGGGGCTCTCCGCGAGCGCCTTCTCGAGGGTCATGTCCAGGGCAGGGGGAACGGCCTTCGCGACCTTGTCGGCGTCCGCGTAGGGGATATCCATCACACGCGCGACGTCGCGGACGACCGCGCGGGCCTTCATGGTCCCGAACGTGATGATCTGCGCCACCTGCTCGCGGCCGTACTTGCGCGTGACGTACTCAATCACCTCGCCGCGGCGCCGCTCGCAGAAGTCGATGTCGATGTCGGGCAGCGACACCCGCTCGGGATTCAGGAAACGCTCGAAGATGAGGTCGTATTCGATCGGATCGACGTCGGTGATCCGCAGGCAATACGCGACGAAGCTGCCGGCCGCCGACCCGCGGCCCGGCCCGACCGGAATGCCGTGCTCGCGCGCGTACCGGATGAAGTCCCAGACGATACAGAAGTATCCGGGGTACTTCATCTTCTTGATCATGTCGATCTCGTACGAGAGGCGCCGATCGTACTCGTCGAGCGTATGTTTCAGGGCGCCCTTCACCGCCAGCTCGCGCAGTTTCGGGAGCCGCATCTCGAACCCCTGCCGGACGATGTGCTCGAAGTAGCCGTCGAGCGTGAAGCCGTCGGGCACGGCGAAGTTCGGCAGGTAGTTCTCCTTGAAGGAGAGGTCGACACTGCACCGTTCCGCGATCCGGACCGTCCGCGCGAGCGCGTCGAGATGATCCGGGAACACGGCGGCCATCTGCTCGGGCGTCTTGAGAAAGAACTGGTCGCCGTGGTACCGCAGCCGGTCGGCGTCGTTCACGGTCTTGCCCGTACCGATGCAGAGCAGGATGTCGTGAGGCTTGTAGTCGCTGTCGTGCAGGTAATGGACGTCGTTCGTGACGACGAGGTCGAGGCCGAGGTCTTTCGCAATCGGCTGGACGCCCACGTTGACGAGCTTCTGTTCCTCGATCCCCTGGTACTGCATCTCGAGGAAGAAATTATCGCGCCCCAGAATGTCACGGTAGGTCGCGGCGGCCTGCACCGCCTTGTGCTGCTGCTCCGTGCGGATGCCGGTGGCGACCTCCCCTTTCAGGCAACTGCTGAGCCCGATGAGGCCTCTCGAGTGCTGCGCGAGGAGATCCTTGTCGATGCGCGGCTTGTAATAGAAGCCTTCGGTGTAGCCGGAGGACACCAGCTTGATGAGGTTTCGGTACCCTTCGATGGTTTCGGCGAGGAGTACGAGGTGGTTCGCCGTTTCGCCCGGCGTCCCGCTCTTCGTCCGCCGATCGCCTGGGGCGACGTACACTTCGCAGCCGAGGATTGGATTGATGCCGCGCTTCCGCGCCTGATCGTGAAAGACGACCGACGAGAACATGTTGCCGTGTTCCGTAATCGCCATCGCGGGCATCTTCAGCTCGACCGCCTTGTCGAGCAGTTCTTCGATCCGGCACGCCCCGTCAAGGAGCGAGTATTCGGAGTGGAGATGAAGATGGACGAATTCCGGCATTTTGATCCGATTACGACGCCGAGGCAGCTCCCGGCTCTCTGCCTGCATTATTCAATGCGCGTGGGGCCCCACCCCCACGCGCTTACGCGCTTCGCGCGACGGCCTTCGGCCTTGCCGCCGCAAAAACCGCGGCGGCCTGCTACTCCCATTCAATCGTAGAAGGCGGCTTCGAGCTGATGTCGTACACGACGCGGTTGATGCCGTTCACCTCGTTGACGATCCGCGACGAAATCGTCGCGAGCAGATCGTGCGGCAGCTTCGCCCAATCGGCGGTCATGCCGTCTCTGCTTTCGACGGCGCGGATCGCGGCGGTGTATTCGTAGGTCCGCGCATCTCCCATGACGCCCACGCTCTGCACCGGCAGGAGCACCGCAAACGACTGCCACAGCTTCCGGTACCAGCCCGCTTTCCTGACTTCCTCGGCCACAATCGCGTCCGCGCGGCGCACGAGGTTCAATCGCGACGCCGTGATCTCGCCGAGGATTTGGACGGCCAGGCCCGGTCCGGGGAACGGCTGGCGCCAGACGAACTCCTCGTCCAGCCCGAGTTCCTGGCCGACGCTCCGGACCTCATCCTTGAACAGTTGACGCAGCGGCTCGACGAGCCGGAACCGCATGCGCTCCGGCAGGCCTCCGACGTTGTGATGGCTCTTGATCACGTGCGACGGCCCGATCACCGATACGCTCTCGATCACATCCGGATAGAGCGTGCCCTGCGCGAGGAACTCGAACTCGCCGAGCGCCGTCGCTTCGCGCTCGAACACGTCGATGAACGTGGCGCCGATGATTTTCCGCTTCTGTTCCGGGTCCGTGATGCCCTGCAGCCGCTCGAGAAACAACACGCTCGCGTCGGTAAACACCAGCGGCAGCTCCAGCCGTTCGAACCGCGCCTTGATCTGCGCCGCCTCGTCCAGCCGCATCACGCCGTTGTCGACGAAGATGCACGTCAGACGGTCGCCGATCGCTTTGTGAATCAGCAGCGCGGCGACGGTCGAATCGACGCCGCCGCTCAGCCCACAGACGACACGGCCCTCTCCCACTTGCGCGCGGATGGTCGCAATCGCTTCCTGCACGAATGACGCCATCGTCCAGTCGCCGGTGCAGCCGCACACGTCGAAGGCGAAATTCCGGAGGATTGCGGTACCGCGATCGGTGTGCGCGACTTCCGGGTGAAACAGCAGCGCGTAAAACCGCCGATCGTCGTCTGCCATCGCGGCGACGGGCGCATTGGCGCTCGTCGCCGTGACCGCGAATCCGTGCGGCGCCCGGGCGACGAAGTCGCCGTGGCTGGCCCAGACGCGCAACTCCGTCGGCAGCGACGTAAACAGTGGTTGCGCATGCGCGATCGATACGGTCGCGAGCCCGAACTCGCGATGCGGTGCCGGCGCCACTTCCCCGCCCAGCGCGTCCGTCATCAACTGCATTCCGTAGCAGATGCCGAGGACGGGCACGCCCAACTCGAATACTGCGCGATCGCACCGCGGCGCGCCGGCCTCACGCACGCTCTTCGGGCCGCCGGACAGGATGATGCCGAGCGGCTGGCGTTTCGCGATCTCTTGCGGCGGCGTGTTGTACGGCAGGATTTCGGAATACACCGACAGCTCACGCAGGCGGCGCGCAATCAGCTGCGTAAATTGCGAGCCGAAATCCAGGACGACGATCGTTTGGTGTTGCACGGGAGAACGCTATTATATTGCGTGTCGTCCCGAGCGACCACTACATGTGGTAGGGTGATCGCCCTGTTCGCGCTTCTGGCGATCGCATGCGCTGTCGCGCTCGCGAACGTCACGCCGCCGGCAACGACGCTCTTTCCGCTGGCGACCCACTGGACCGTTTCGCTCGACGGTCCGCCTGTCGCGAACGCGCCACCTGTCAGCGACGCCGATCGGATCTACGTCGCGCTTCGTACCGGCGCGATCGTCGCGCGCGCGTTCAAGGACGGTGCGGAGATCTGGAAACGGCCGCTGGCCACCGAACGTCCGATCGCCGTCGACAGCGGCCTCGTGTTCGTGGTAAGCGGCGACACTGTCCAGGCGCTGCGCGGGACCGACGGCTCCGTTGCGTGGTCGCATCGCTTCGGCGTGCCCTCCGCTCCGCTGCTCGCGAAATCGGGTTGGCTGATCGTCGTGTCCGACACGACCGTCAGCGCGTTGCGCGCACAGGACGGCAGCGTCGTCTGGTCGCGCGCGATCGGGATCGTGTACCGCCGTCCCGCCATCGAAGGCAACCGGCTGTATGTGCCCGCCGATGATGGGCGGATCGTCGCGGTGGATCTCGAGCACGGTACGCCGGTCTGGGAGCACGAGGTGCCGGGCGTTCCCGGCGAACCGATTGCGACCTCCGATCGCGTCTACTTCGGCGCGAGCGATCGGCAGTTCTATTGTCTCAAGGCGTCGACAGGCGGCGTGGATTGGACGTGGCGGGTCGGCGCGAACCTGCTCGGCGCGCCGACGGTCGACGACCAGCGCGTCTTCTTTGTTGCGCTCGACAACGTGGTGCGCGCCCTCGATCGGGAAAGCGGCGTCCAGAAATGGCAGCACGCGATTCGGCGGCGCGCGGCGTCTGGACCGGCGGTCGTCCAGAACGTCGTGCTGCTCGCGTCGTCGTCGTCCGGCGAAATCTATGCGTGGCTGGCCGATGGTCACCCGGCGGGGACGGTGCCGCTCGATTCCACACCGGTCGTGCCACCGGATCTGGCGGGCGGCGGCGAGGCGGGGGCGCGCCTGTCGGTCATCACCGGCAGCCTCGCGCGCGTCTGGCAACTGTCGTTGATTGCGGCGGCGAGCGAACCGCCGCCCGGGCCGCTTACCGAGTTGCCGGGGAGGCCGATGCCGATGTCGACGCTGCGGCTGCCATCTCTGCCCGCATCGTCGCCGCCAGCCGTGCGACGCCTTCGTTGATCCGCTCGGGGGTGGGAGCGGAAAACGACAGACGCATCGTATTGGCGCGCGGTCCCGGCGCCGTCGGCGAACCCGCGTC
>JAICTV010000155.1 GCA_025936175.1 Phycisphaerae bacterium | reverse complement strand
CATGACGGCGGCGGGAATCGCCAGGCCGAGCGCGCACGGGCAGGCGATGATCAAGACACTGCACACCGCTTTGGCGAGTTCTCCCCACGTCCGCGCCGCGGGCCAATGATGAGCGCTGCCCCACGCGAACCACCCGATCCCGGTGAGAAGGGCGATGCACAGCACCGCCGGCACGAAGACGGCGGCGATGCGGTCGGCCAGCCGCTGCACCGGCGGCTTGCTCGACTGCGCCTGATCGACCAGCTTCACGATCTGCGCCAGCGCCGTCTCGCTGCCGGTCCTGGTGACGCGGACGATCAGTGCGCCGTCGGTGTTGATGGTGCCGCCGATCACTTCGTCGCCGGCTTGACGCAACACGGGGAGTGGTTCGCCCGTGATCATCGATTCGTCGACGCTCGAGCGGCCGTCGACGACTTTCCCGTCGATCGGCACGCGGTCGCCGGGACGGACCAGCACGCGGTCGTTCTTGTTGATCTCGGCGACGGGCACTTCCTCGGCAGGGGCGGCGCCTGCGTCGCCCGAGTTCATCGGCAAGGGCGACGCAGCCGTCGCCCCCGCGGAAATGCGAAGCGCCGTCGCAGGCGCCAGGTTCAGCAGCTCGCGGATCGCGCTGCCGGCCGAGGCGCGGGCGCGGGCTTCGAGCCAGTGGCCGAGGCTGATCAACGCGAGCAGCCCGGTCGATTCCATGAAGTAGAGCTCGGGGAGCTGATTCCACGCTCCCGCGAGGTACCCGAGCAGCGCGACCAGGCTGTAAACGTACGCGACGCTCGCGCCCATGGCGATGAGCGTGTCCATGTTGGTCGTGCCGCGGCGCAGGGCTTTCCACGCGCTGCGAAAGAAGGCAGAGCCCACGTAGAGGATCGAGATCGTGCTGGTGATCAGCGCGACCCAGATCAACCAGAAATGATCCGGGGTAGCGCTTCGCTCTGCGCCGACGTGACCGGCGTGTGAGCCCGTCCGCGAGGTCAGCGTCAAGATCCAATGAAGCAGCTCGACGGGAAGCCAGAGCGCCAGCGCGACGACCGCGCGGCGCAACCACGAATCGACGTGATGCGCCTGCTCGGCGACGCGCTGCTCTTCCACATTGCCGACGCCGCTCTCGACCGCCGCGGGGTAGCCGCTGTGCGTGATCGCGTCGGCAATCGCGTGCGGGTCCGCGGAAGCGGGAGAATCCAACTTTACCACCGCGCGGCCGCGCGCGAGGTTCACGCTGACCTCGCGGACGCCCGCGACTGCAAGTGCCGCTTTTTCCACGTGCGCGACGCACGAAGCGCAGTCCATCCCGGAGACGGTGAAGCCGAGCTCGCAGGTCTGCTCTGTCGATGGTGCTGCTTGCGAAGATGGATTCGTCACGGACGCCGGCATGTCGCTCGTCCAACAATATCCCGCTCGCGCAACAAGAAAAGCCCGGGGACGGCAATCCGCGGGCTTTGGTGCGCTGTTGCGATCACCCGATCACTTCAGGTTCTTCGCGTACTTCTCGGGGTTCTTCTGGAACGGCGCGACGCAGTCTTCGCAGCAGAACCCGATGGTCTTGCCCTGGTACTGCACCGTCTTCACCTTCGGATCGACCGCATCGCCGGAGACCGGGCACTTCTTGTTGACCGGGGTGGCCGACGCCTGCGTGGTCGCCTTGGTCGTCGGAGCGGTGGTCGCCGCCGCGGAGGGCTTGTCTTCCGCGCGGCTCACCAGCGCCGCCGTACCCAATGTCACCGCCACCGCCGCACCCGCCACAACGAACATCTTTTTCATGAATGAATTCCTCTCGCTGACAACGACACGTTTGCTGTTCTGATGTTAGGAAACCCGGTACAGGTCAGGCAAATTCACTGTTTTTCCGGCGGCGTAAGGGCACTTAACGCCTCGCCGGCCCGGGTGCGGACGGATTCCAGCGCCACCGGATCCCAGGTGAAATCGCGTGCCGTGCGGAACATCGCCGGCAGCTCCTCCTCGCACAATTTTTCCCCCGCCTTGATCACCGCGAGCAGCTTGGGATCGCTCTCATGGCGTCCCTCGGCTTCGTCCAGCGCGGTGCGGAGCATCCGCAGCGTCTCGTAATCTTCCAGCCCCTCGCGGAACATCTCCCACCGCACGGAATCGACCGGCGCGCCGCTTGCCGGGTCGGGATAGATCAGGCTTCCGCGCATGAACGTCCCGTTCTCGCCGGTCTCGCGCCACGGATCGGTCGCCGCGTAGTTGACCGACCAGAAAGCGTATCCGCCGATCTGGTGCCGCGCCATCAGCCAGGGGATCAGCCGCATCGCGATCGACGGGTAGCCCAGCGTGTGCAGCAGTTGATGCGAGGCCCACAGCTCCTGTCCCGGCTGGAGCGACGACGACCATCCTTCGGGATCGAAGCGCGTGCCGGCCAGCGTCGGCGTCCAGACCTCGGCGCTCTTGCGCAGCATCGGCGAGGGATATTCCGCCAGCTCGCGGCGGACGCTGGGCAGGACCTCGCCGGCGTAGCCGTAAAGCGCGGCGATGCGTCCGTACTCGCCGAGCGTCGGCTCGTCCTTCATCTTGAGCTGCGCCTTCTTCATCCAGTTGCGCGAGCGAAGGTAGGTGGATGCCTGGTCGGCGTGATAACTGAACGCGTCCTTGAACGTCTGCGACAGCGGGGCGCGCTTGCGCAGGAGCTGATCGAAGTTGGGATCGCGGTCCGGGGTGATGACCACCGCGTCGATCGGATCGCCGGCGCCGATCACGTTGTCCACCATGACGCGCAGCTTGTGCGAGCCTTCGGCGACGGGCACCGGCTCCGGCAGCGACGCGAAGCCGAGCGCCCCCTCGAGCGATTGCTGCCCGGTGATGATGCCGAGCTGCTTCCCGTCGAGCATGACGATCCGCCGCTCCTGCGGCTGATCGGCGTCAACCTGCAGATAGATCCACAGCGGCTCGGTGAAGCTGTTGTCGAACGCGTACTCCACCCAAGCGCCCGGGCGGCCGGAGAAATGATCGAGTCGGGCCGCGCCAAAGGTCTTGTCGCGCGTCTCGCCTCTGGCGGCGAGGCGCGTCCAATGCGGCGCGTCCGGCTTCGCGTTGCCGTCGCGCGGCGACAAAGCGGGCGGATCGCTGTCCACGAAGTCGTCGCCGTTGATCCAGATGCCGTCGAAGGTCGTCGCGGGCGGCGGATCGAAGACGAACAGCCGCTCCCACTCACCGTCCCCCGCGCCCATGCCCATCGGAAAGCGGAAGCGCACGAAGCCCAGGTCCTCGACGACGTACTTGAGGGCTTTGTCGTAGACCGTCAGATCGGGCGGGGGCTCGTCGTGATGCCAGATCGGCGGCGGGAGGATCTCGCCGGCGGCGTTAATGCGATGGGCCTTGAGATCGTCGTAATACGGCTTGAGCTTCTCCCACGACAGCGGCTTTCCGTCGCCCGCGCCCGCGCGACCGCCCGGCCGCGGCCAGACGTCCGCCAGCACGATCAGGCTCGACTCGTCCGGCAGGACGTGATTCCACACGCGCAGGTCGAGCGGAACTTCCAGCACCGGTTCGCTTTCGCGCTTGAGTCGAACGTGACCGTGATAGACGGCGGGCCTGGCGTCCTTCGGCACGTGAACGGTAAGCCACACGCGCGTCAACCCCACGCCGAGGTCGAACGATTTATCGAGCAGCAGCGGATCGGGGACCGTCTTGGCGCTCGACGGCGTGTACGTGTCGGAGGAGACCGATCCCGGCGGAATGTCGGGCGTGTGAACTTTCCACGTGTTGATCACCGGCGCCGATCGCGAGGCGATGCGTCCCGGCACTTCGCCGACTTTGTTGGCCTTGAAGTTCGCCGCCGGCAGAACGGTGCCGCCGTCGTCGGCGATGAAGTCGTTGAACTCAACCGACACGCCGTCGAGGGCCTTGGCCGTCATCACCACGAGCTGCGCGCACTCATACTCGTTGCGCCCGGCGCGCATCTCATAGGGTTGAGGCGATTCGGGCGCGGGCAGGTCGGCGTCATCCGGCACCATCCGCGTCGGCAGCACGAACCACGCGCGCATCCCCTGCGGCGCCACCTGGGAGAACGTTGAGCCGTCCCATTCGCCCGCGCGCGCGCCGTTCGCCGCCAGCGCCGACACCGCCAGCGCCATCGAAGCAATCGCCACCCACGAGATCCGCTTCAAGTCCGACCTCTTCCCTCAACGCACGGAAGCCGCGACGGCGAATCGCGGCTCCCGGTGTGCGTCTCGAATGCTCCTGCGCGCGGCGGCGATCAATCTCACCGCGTGCGGCGTGGAACATTACTTCTTGTAATACGCCGCGTTCCTCTCGATGAATTCCGCCCACTCTGCCGGCAGGTCTTCCTGCGGGAAGATCGCCGATACGGGGCACTCGTCCACGCACAGCCCGCAGTCGATGCAGGTATCCGGATCGATGTAGAGCATCTCCTCCGCGGCGAACTTCTCCGTTTCGTCCTTGGTGGGGTGAATGCAATCGACCGGGCAGACCGCCACGCAGGCGGTGTCCTTCGTGCCGATGCAGGGCTGGGCAATAATGTGGGCCATGAGAGAGCAACTCCTCTGTCTGATTTCGCTCGGGACGCGATTATAGAGGGACGGAAACCGCGGGCAACACGTCGCGTGCCAGCAGCGAACCCCTTAGCCCTCTTTGCCGCTTTTTCGCCCGAAAAACGCCCAGTACGTGTCGTTCCCGCCGGTGCTGAGGCGGATCCCCATGTCCATCGTCCCGAGCGAGCCGATGCCGCTGCGCAAGATGAGCTCCGCCCAACCGCTCTTAGGCAAGACACTGTAATGATTGCGGTTGGTTTGGTGCCGGGGAGTGGTATCGGGCGCCGGCACCTCGACGTACAACCCGCCGCCGTCCTTGAGCACGCGCACGAGCTGTGACAGCGTGAAACAGGGCATGACGCTGTGTTCGAGACAGTGCCGACACCACACGAGGTCGAAGCCGCCGTCGTCGAACCTCAGGAACGACTGATCCATCTCCCGCACGTCCAGGCCTTTCGCCTTACAGGTGGCGA
Source organism: Phycisphaerae bacterium (assembly GCA_025936175.1). Lineage (GTDB taxonomy): Bacteria > Planctomycetota > Phycisphaerae > Tepidisphaerales > Tepidisphaeraceae > JAICTV01. The sequence goes on along the minus strand of JAICTV010000155.1, from coordinate 8,593 downwards.
GATCGTCGGCGTTGATGGTGATGCCGACGGGACTCCAACCACGCTGCGCGAAAAGCTCCATCGCCAGCCCGTTGCCGCAGCCGACGTCCAGCACCTTCGCGCCGGGTGGAAGTGTGATCCATGTCGGCAAGTGCTCGATCATCCGCCGCGTGATGTCGTTGTGAATCTGCGACTGCGGCTCGGGGTACGTGTCCGCGCTGAGCCGCGTCAGAAACTCCTCCAATCGGCGGATGTCGTCGGGCGCGAGCTTCATGGGGGCTATTCGGGAATCAGCGATCGGCCGTTCATCTCCGCCGGCTTTTCGATGCCCATCATCTGCAGCGCGGTCGGCGCGACGTCGGCCAGGCGGCCGTCTTCCCTCAGCTTCTTGCCCTTGAAGCGGTCATCCACCACGATCAGCTCGACGTCATAAGTGGTGTGCGCGGTGTGCGGGCCGCCGGTGGTGGGATCGATCATCTGCTCGCAGTTGCCGTGATCGGCGGTGACGATGGCCACGCCGTTCTGGCGCTGGACCGCGTCGAGGATCCGGCCGCAGCAGGCGTCGACGTGCTCGACCGCCTTCACCGCCGCCGGCAGCACGCCGGTGTGACCGACCATGTCCCCGTTGGCGAAATTCACCACCAGCATGTCGTACTTGTTGCTGTTGATGCGCTTGACGACCTCGTCGCAGACGGGGTACGCGCTCATCTCGGGCATCTGGTCGTAGGTGGAGAGCGGCGAGCCGTCGGGCAGCGTGCGCGGTGAGGGGATGATCGTGCGATCTTCGCCGGGGAAGGGCGGGTCGCGGTAGTCGTTGAAGAAGAAGGTGACGTGCGGGTACTTCTCCGTCTCGGCGCAGCGGAACTGCGCCAGCCCGCGATTGGAGAGCAGCTCGCCGAGGATGTTGCTCATCTTCGGCGGCTTGGGGTACGCGACGTGGACGGGCAGGCCGGTCTCGTACGCGGTCATCGTGACGAAGTAGAGGTTGAGCTTCGGGCCGCGATCGAAGCCGTCGAACTGATTTAATGTGAAAGCCTTCGTGAGCTCGCGCGGACGGTCGCCGCGGTAGTTGTAGAAGATCACCGAGTCGCCGTTCTTCACCACCGCGCGGGGGTGGCCGTTGTCGCAGATCACCGACGGCGTGACGAACTCATCGCCGCTCATGTTCGATTCGGTCGGGTGCTCGTAGTAGTGGGTGATCGCCTGCTCCGCGCTCTCGAAGCGCGGGCCCTCGGCCAGGACGATCGCATCGTACGCCTTCTCGACGCGCTGCCAGCGGTTGTCGCGATCCATCGCCCAGTACCGCCCGCTCACCGTCGCGATCCGCCCGACGCCGATCTGGCTCATCTTCGCTTCGATCTGCCGGACGTAATTGAGACCCGAGTTGGGCGGCGTGTCGCGGCCATCGGTGAAGGCGTGAAGGAACACGCGCGATAGCCCGCGGCGTTTGCACAGCTCGAGGCAGGCGTAAAGATGCTCGAGCAGCCCGTGTACGCCGGCGTCGCTGACGATGCCGAAAAGGTGAAGGTTTGTGCCGTTTTTCAGCGCGTTCTGCACCGCGTTGTTCATCTCGACGTTGTCGAAGAACACGCCGTTGCGGATCTCCTTGGTGATGCGGACCGACTCCTGATCGACGATCCGCCCGGCGCCGATGTTCTGGTGCCCGACCTCGCTGTTGCCCATCGACCCTTCCGGCAGGCCGACGTCGAAGCCGCTGGTGTGAATCAGCACGTTCGGATATTCGGCGAGCAGTTTGTCGGCGACGGGATGCTTTGCGAGGTAGACGGCGTTGGCGTTGTTCCACTGCGGGTACGGATTTTTTCCCCACCCGTCGCGAATGATCAGGACGAGCGGGCGCTTGATGGCGGCAGGCATGAGTGACGACCTTTCGAGAGAGCGCGCGCTTGTGCGTGTGATGCGCGCGTCACTTCATCTTAGACGCGCGTGACGCGCGTACAAGCGAGCGAGGCGGGCGCAACGTTCGACGCGCGCCGCGCCGAAATGATCGCGCGGGCGCGCTTCGCGCGCAAAAATCACCCGCGCGACTGCGCGGAAAAAAATCTTCACGCAAGCAAAAAATCGTTGACGCGAAATTTGCCTAACCTTACATTCGGCGGCCAGAAAGGAGGTAACTAGCGCCATGGCAGCCAAGAAAGGTAAGAAGTCGACGACCAAGAAGTCGTCCAAGAAGACCACGAAGAAGAGCAAGAAGTAAATCTCTCGCTCATCCGCGCGTCGAGCGCGTGGCTCACTTGTGACGCTCGACGACTTGGTCTCACTAACGTCACCCATTTTCCGTTTCGGCCCTGGCTCCAAAACAAGGGCCTCGAAACAAAAAAGAAAGCTTCCCGGCCACGGCGGAAGCTTTCTTTTTTTATGCGCCCGCCTCGCGGCGGATTTCGTAAGATTCGTTCAGTGAATCGCGTGTTTTCACACCAGAGCATGATGTGGAAGATCGTCCGCCACCGGGCGATCCTTCTGCACGGGCCGGCGGCGGCGGTGCTGCAGATCGCGCACCCGCGCATCGGGCTGGGCGTGATGGAGCACAGCCGCTTCGAAGACGCGCCGCTGCGGCGGCTGATGCGGACGCTCGACGCCGTATACGCGATCGCCTTCGGCAGCGAGGACGAAGCGCTCGCGGCGGCGCGCATCGTCGCGGCGCGGCACGCGCGTGTCACAGGCGACGCTGCCGCGCACGGCGTCGAGGGCGCGCCGACCTACGCCGCGGATGAAATCGAACTTTTATTGTGGGTCGTCGCCACGCTCGTCTGGTCGAGCGTCGGGGGGTACGAGCGCTCCGTCGGACGACTCTCGCCCGAGGAGAAGGAATCGTTCTACCGCGACATGCGCGTCTTCGGGACCTGCTTCGATCTGCCGATCGACTACGGCCCGCGCGACTGGCGCGCGTTCGAAGACTACTTCGACCGCATGATCGCCGATCCGATGCTCGGCGCGCACGCGATCAGCCGGCGGGTCGCGCGGGCCGTCGCGCGGCCGGGGACGCCGTGGTGGCTTTGGCTCGGCGGGCACACGATCACGTTCATCTTCAGCGAGATCCTTCCGCCGGCGGTGCGCGACCGCCTGGGATTTCGGCGGACTTTTTTTTCGCGCATCAATCTGGCGCTGGCGACGATGGCATTCAAACTGCTCGCGCGGTGGATGCCGGATCGTTTGCGCTTCGTCGAGGAATATCGCCGCGCGCGGCGCGGCGAGCGGAGCGTGAGCCGCGTCACGCCGACCCAATCCGATGTGCCGGCACGCTTGTCATCGCAGATCAACACGGCATAATTTGCGCGGCATCAGGCCAGCCAGGCTGCAAGGAGGCGGCGGAACATGCAAACCATCGCGCTGATGAACCAGAAGGGCGGCGTCGGGAAGACGACCACCACCGTGAACCTCGGCGCGGCCCTGGCCGAGCTGGGCAAACGCGTCTGCCTCATCGATCTCGACCCGCAGGCCCACCTGACGATCAACTACGGCGTCGAGCCCGGCGCCGAAGGCGTCGTCAACATGTACGACGTCCTGGTCGAAGACCGCAGCTTCCTCGAAGCCGTCCACCAGATCGATCACAACATCGCGCTCGTTCCCAGCAGCATCGACCTGGCGGCGGCGGAGGTGGAGCTGGTCTCTGTCGTCGGCCGCGAGACGCTGCTGAAGGAAAAGCTCGAAAGCGCGCAGCACGACTTCGATTACATTCTGATCGACTGCCCGCCGTCGCTCGGCATCCTCACGATCAACGCGCTCTCGTTCGCGGATGAGGTGATCATCCCGATGCAGCCGCACTTCCTCGCCTTGCAGGGCGTGGCGAAGCTGCTGGAGACGGTGCAGCTCGTGAACCGCCGGGTGAACCCCAGGCTCAAGGTCGGCGGGATCGTGCTGACGATGTTCGATGCGCAGACCAAGCTCTCGATGGAGGTCGTCGCGGAGCTGAAGAACTTCATCGAACAGGCCAAGGGCAAGCCGCTCCCGTGGGCGGCGGCGAAGGTCTTCAACACGCGCATCCGCCGCAACATCAAGCTGGCCGAGAGTCCGAGCTTCGGGCAGACGATCATCAAGTACGACCCGGCGAGCAACGGGGCGACGGATTACCGCAACCTGGCGCGCGAGCTGATCGGCTTGCCGCCGCTCGCCGCGTCCGCGCCGGCGGTTGCCGCGGCGAAACCGGTTGCAGCGCCCAAGGCCGTCGCAGCCGCACCCACTCCCGCACCGATGCCGACACCTGTCGCAGCGAAACCGCCGCCGGCGCCGGTGCCCGCAGCGCTGCCGGTCACAGCGAGACCCGCACCGATCGTCACGCCCGCGGCTGCGCCTGTCGTTGCGGTCGCCCCGCGACCGGTGGTCAAAGCGCCATTTGGATTAGCTCCCGCGAAGGCGCAAGCGACTCCACCGGCGCCAGCGTCGGTCAAACCGGCCTCGACGGCGCAACCCGCGCAACCCGCGCCCGCACCCGCGCCCAGACCCGTCGCGCCCAAGGCACCCGTGCAGGTGGCGGTGAATCCGACGATCGACCAGAAGAAACTCGCCGCGTCCAACGCGCCCGCGGCAGCGCCGCGCCCTGCGTCGATGACTCCCGCGCCGGTGACTCCCGCGAGGACGTAGCGCCTCGCGCGCTGAGAAGATGCCTCAACGCCGGGCGCGGGGGTCATGCTGAGGTACTCCGAAGCATCTGGGTGAGGGAGCGCGGATGCTGCGGGGTAGCTGCATCCTGACATCAGCCGGACGTGTGGTGAGTCATCGAGTCGAGACGATATTTCGCCCAACCCCCGCCCGCCTTCGCCTGCCGCACGTTTCGCCGCCGACGACTTGCGACTCAGCCCACCCCCGCCCCGTGCGGCAGACGCGGTCCTGTGAGGCCGTTGTTACTGCTGAGAGAAAAAGAGGTTACAGAGATGAAAGGGCGACGCTGCGGACCCGGCGATCGCCGGCCCGGGCGAGTACGATTGCGGAGATGTCCGATCAATCGCGCCGCACGGGTCGTTTGTTCTGGATCATCGCGGTCGTGTACTGGGCGGCGCTGTTCTGCGCGACGCACATTCCCGCGCCGCGGCTTCCGCCGATTCCGGTGACGGATAAGACGGCGCACCTGGTCTCGTACGGTCTGCTCGCGACGCTGCTGTACCTGGCGCTGTCGCGGGCGGGGTCGGCGCGCTCGTCCGCGGAGGTCGCGATTCTCGTGCTGACCATCCTGCTCGCGTATGGCGCGATCGACGAGTGGACGCAGATCCCGGTGGGACGGAGCTGCGAGCTGGCGGATTGGTACGCGGACGCTGCCGGCGCGTCGGTCGCGATGGTGATCGTGACGCTGATCGCGCGAATCCGCGCATCGCGATCCGGTCGGCCTCCCGTTTAAAGCGGTGCGCGGGTGTAGCGTGCGGGTCGACACTTATGTCATGCTGAGAGCGTGTTTATTTACAAAGCCGAGAACGCTGCAAGACGTGTCATCCTGAGCGTACTCGCGAAGGATCTGCGTTCCACGGTGAGCCGCTGCCGGTTCGTGGCCAGATCCTTCGCGGAGTACGGCTCAGGATGACGGCTCACCGACGCTACATGCGCGTCATTCCAGCGGCGTCGCTTGCGACGCGATCGACTCGGTCGCGGTGCACTTCCGATCGTGCGGACGTACGATAGCGAGCATGTCGCAGCACCCGTTGCACGCGCCGTGGCGCATGGACTACATCCGCGGACTCGACAAACCCGCCGAGACGGGTCCGACCGAATGCTTCCTCTGCGCCGCTGCCAAAGCGACCGACCCCAAAGAAAAGCGCGAGCGATTGATGCTCTGGACGAGCGAACACTGCGTCGTGGTCATCAACAAGTTCCCGTACACCAACGGGCATCTCCTGATCGCGCCCAAGGCGCACGTCGCGGAGCTGGAGGAGCTGAGCGATCAGATCGCCAACGATCTGACGAAGCAGACGACGCGATGCATCATGTTGCTCAAGCGCGCGATCTCGCCGCAGGGGTTCAACATCGGCATCAACATCGGACGTTGCGCGGGGGCGGGCTTGCCCGGACACGTCCATCAGCACGTCGTGCCACGCTGGGGCGGGGATACGAATTTCATGAGCGTGGTCGGGCAGGTCCGTGTCGTGCCGCAGGCGATGAGTCAGTTGTACGAGGAGCTGATGAACGTGGTCGCGACGTTGTGAAGTTGGCGCGTTCCGGGGCGGCGCCGCGCTTTACCCCGGCCCGACGCTGCAATTTCGATCCGGCGGCCGTACAATCCGCCGCACTTATGCCGGATGTGGATATCGCCAACGAGCTCAAGCCGGGCGTGCGGGTGAAGGTCACGCAGCAGATCGCGGCGCGCGACTATTCGTGGCAGGCGGAGGTGCGCGGGACGGTCGTGCGTTACCAGCAGAAGCAGACGGGGAGCTGGTTCGCGCATTCGAAGAACGACAAGCTCTGGCTCGACCGGCTGGTGATCAGGAAGGACGACGGGGAGATCACGACGCTGAATCTGGACGAGTATACGCGGATTGAGATCGAGGGAGTCCGACCTGTGGCGAGCGGAGAGAACACGTAGATAGTGGATTGTGGATAGTAGATAGTGGAACGCACGATCCACTATCCACGATCTACTATCCACGCTTTTTCCCCTCACATGGACGCTGCCCTCTTCGGCCTGATCGTCGCGGACGTCATCGCAGCGCCGATGAAGGTGCGCACGCCGCCGGACGCGGGCGGGCTGCAACTGATCGAGACGATCGAGCTGACGACGGGCGGGAACGTTCCCAACAGCGGCATCGCGATGGCGAAGCTCGGCGCTAAAGTCGCCGCCGCGGGCGCGGTGGGGAAGGACGTGCTGGGGGCGGCGGTGGTCGATCGTCTCAAGCAGGCGGGCGTCGATGTCGCTTGTGTCTTCGCGGACGAGCGGGCGCAGACGAGCGCGACGGTTGTCGCGGTTGAACCGGGCGGGGAGCGCTGCTTCTTCCACGTGCAGGGCGCGACGACGCTTCTCGATGCGGCCGCGTTCCGTCGCTGCTTCGATCTGTTCCGGCGGTGCGACTGGGTGCAGATCGGCTACTTCGGCCTGCTCCCCGCGCTCACGCCCGATCTGCCGCAACTGCTGAAGGAGCTTCGAGCGATCGCGCCGCGGGCGAAGATCGCGCTCGACACCGTGAACCCGCCGGCGGAGTGGACGCTGCTCGAACCGATCCTCCCGCTGGTGGATTTCTTTGCGCCGAGTCGCACGGAAGCGAGCGCGCTGACGGGGGAGACCGATGCGAAGGCGATGGTCGCCGCGTTGCGGCGGCACATGAAGTCGGGGTTGATCGGGATCAAGCTCGACAGCGAAGGGTGCTGTCTGGACGACGGCCACGGCGCCGTGTTTTGTCCCGCCTGCAAGGTGGACGTCGTGGACACGACGGGCGCCGGCGATACGTGGTTCGGCGCGCTGCTGGTCGCGCTACAGAAGAAGATGCCGCTGGAGCAGGCGGGTCGATTCGCAAATCGCGCTGCCGCCGATTGCTGCACTGCGCTGGGCGCGTCTGCGGGAGTTAAATCGTTCGAGCAGACGGTCGCGCGGCTGTAGCTTTGGTCATCTCCTGAAGAACTGCAAAATCCCCAGAAAAAAGCCGGCAAGGATGGTCTCAAAGCCGAGCGCGACCAGCGCGCATCCCGGGACGACGAAGCGCATCGTCCGCTCGTAATCCAGGTCGCCGAACCCCGCACGTCGCCACTGCGCGAACGCGATCGCGAAGAGCGCGAGCCCGATCAGCATCATGACCGCGCCGGCGAGCGTGGCGCGCTCGGTCGTCACGCGCTCCAGCAGCGCGTCGATCCGTTCATCGCGCGGGACGATCTTCTGGCTGATGGCGTAGGTCTTCACGCCGACGGCGAAGAGGATCGCGTGGTAGCCGCACAGGAGCAGCAGCGTCGCGACGACCAGCGTGTGCGAGCTGAAGTGCACGCCGTGGATGTGCGCGCCGGGGAGCGCGATGGCGTAGCCGATGAGTCCGAGGACGATGAGCAATCGCCCCGGTTCGAGAAACAGCCAGCGTGGGCTGACCATCAGGAAGAAGCGCAGCGTTCGCCAGCCGTCGCGGAAGGTTTTGAGGTGCGGCGCATGGGTCGTGCGGCCGTCGCGATGGAGGGTGATGGGCACTTCGGCGATCTTCGCCTCGTAGCGCGCCGCCTTGATGATCATCTCGGTGGCGAACTCCATCCCGGTGCAGCGGAGCGCGAGGCGGTCGTAGCACGCGCGGGTGAAGCCGCGCATGCCGCAGTAGATGTCGTGAATCGGCGTCCTGAACCACCAGCGGGCGAGGAAGCTGAGCAGCGGGTTTCCCCACCAGCGATGGAGGAAGGGCATCGCGCCGCTCTCGACGCGTCCGCCGCCGGCAGGGAGGCGGCAGCCTTGCACGAGATCGGCGCCGGCGCGGAGTTTTTCCACGAACCTGGGGAGCTCGCGCAGGTCGTAGCTGTCGTCGGCGTCGGCCATGAGGATGCAGCGGCCGCGCGCGGCGGCGATCCCGCCGCGCAGGGCGTTGCCGTAGCCGGCTTCTTCGACGGCGACGACGCGCGCACCGGCTTGCGCCGCCAATTCGCGCGAGTCGTCGGTCGAGCCGTTGTCGGCGACGACGACCTCGCCGGCAATGTGCTGATCCGCCAT
>JAICTV010000322.1 GCA_025936175.1 Phycisphaerae bacterium | reverse complement strand
GGCTCCTGCCGAGCCGCGGCGCGGAAAGAAATACCGGCTCGGCAGGAGCCTCGCCCTCCCAAAGTCACATTGAGTCGTCGTCTAATCCGGTAGGACACCGGGCTTTGGTCCCGGCGATCGTGGTTCGAATCCACGCGACTCAGCTCCGGCCGGCTGCTCCTCGCCCGCGGCGTTTGCCGATCATATGATTGGGCGGATATGGCGACGTCTCCTCAGAAAAAGCGCGCGGCCGAGTACGACCTCATCGAGCCGATCGGCAAGCGCGTGGTCGTTCGCAAGGACGACAACAAGCGGCAGACCCGGAGCGGCATCGTGCTGCCGGACAGCCACGAGATCCCGGTCATCACCGGCCGCGTGATCGCCGTCTCCAAGGCGATCGAGAACGACGAGGATCAGACGATCCGCCAGTACGACAAGGTGCTGTTTGACCCGCGCGAAGCGATCCCGGTGGAGCTCGAGCATGACAACAAGCTGTTCGTCGTACACATCGATCGTGTGCTGGCGATTTTCCGGCGGTCTGATCAGCCGCGAGCGAATTCGGAAAAGGCGATCGACGATGATGAGGCCGGCGAGGCGAACGATGATGTTTGAGATATGAACTTTTCCTCAGCGTTTGGCGTAACTTCAGTCCCATGAGCAAGAAAGTCGTCCTCGTCGGTCATTGCGGTCCGGACAGCAGCTACCTGCGGATGGCGGTCGCGTCTGCCGATCGCTCGCTGAAGGTTTTCATGGCGGATGACGCGGACGAGCTCAACTCGATGCTCAACGCCGGCGTCGATCTGCTCCTGCTCAACCGCGAGCTCGGCTGGGGATTCGAGGAGAGCGAAGGCGTCGAAGTCATCCGTCAGCTCCGCGCGCGCTTCCCGCAAGTGAAGATGATGCTGGTGAGCAACTATCCCGAAGCGCAAGCCGCGGCGGTGGCGGTGGGCGGGGTGCCGGGCTTCGGCAAGCGCGAGATCGGCTCGCCGCGCGTCGTCGAAGTCATTCGCAGTGCCCTGTCTCTAGCCACCTCCCAGTCGGCCGCTTCGTAGCGACCAAAGTTATCAAACCTATGTTCGAAAAGGTTGAGGCCGCAGCTTGTGCTGCGCGGCTCCGCCACGATAATCCCGCGTGCTTTCACGCGCAGGAGCTATTGCCGTATGGCCTCGACCAGCAAACGGAAAAAGAAGCAGATCCAACTCATCGCCAACGGCGACCTCCGCCTCTCGGCCAATCAAGTCTGCTGGCCGGCGCAGAAGGCAATGGAGGATCAACTCGGCGAGGCGGTCGGCGCGTGCGGGTATGAGCTGATCCGCGCGCATCCCTACAAGGAGGATCAGCAGCACGGCTTCATCCAGTCGCAGAAGGATGGGATGGAGGTGTTCCGCAACGGCATCGATCCCGATGCGCCGCTGATCGTCGCCGAGGCGGTGTGGCAATACTCGCATCACGTGCTTTCGGGTTTGATCTCGCACGAGGGCCCGATCTGCACCGTCGCCAACTGGTCCGGGCAGTGGCCGGGGCTCGTCGGAATGCTGAACCTCAACGGCTCACTTACTAAAGCCGGCGTGGCGTACTCCACGCTGTGGTCGGAAGATTTCTCGAGCGCGGATTTCCGCGACAAGCTCGCGAGCTGGCTGACCAAGGGGAAGGTCAAACACAAGCTCGATCACGTCACGCCGCTGAAGAAAGTCAAACTTGGCCGGAAGGAGCGGAAGCTCGGCTCATCGCTGGCGAAACAGCTCATGCGCGAGAAGGCGATCATGGGCGTGTTCGACGAGGGGTGCATGGGGATGTTCAACGCGATCATTCCCGATGCACTGCTCAACCCGCTCGGCGTGTACAAGGAACGATTGAGTCAGTCCGCCCTCTACTTCGCGTCACAACAGGTCAGCGATCAGGAGGCGCGCGAAGTCTATGACTGGTACCGCGAGCACGGCATGCAGTTTCGCTTCGGCACCGATGAGCTGAAGGATCTAACGGAGCACCAGGTGCTCCAGCAGTGCAAGACGTACATCGCCGCGATGCGGATTGCGGACGAATTCGGCTGCGCGACGATCGGGATTCAGTATCAGCAGGGTCTCAAAGATCTGCTTCCCGCTTCGGATCTGGTCGAGGGGACGCTGAACGATTCGGTGCGTCCGCCGGTGCGGAGCGCGGACGGATCGCGCGAGCTGTACGCGGGCGAGCCGCTGCCGCATTTCAATGAAGTCGATGAGTGCGCGGGGCTCGACGGGCTGATGACCTACCGCGTGCACAAGGCGCTCGGCCAGCCGGTCGAGAACACGCTGCACGACCTGCGCTGGGGCGATCGCGATCACAGCGGGACGACGGATGAATACGTCTGGGTGTTCGAAATCAGCGGCAGCGTTCCGCCGTCGCATCTCATCAACGGCTGGGCGGGCGCGGTCGGCGAGCGCCAGCCGGCGATGTATTTCCGGCTCGGCGGATCGACGATCAAGGGAATCAGCAGGCCGGGCGAGATCGTCTGGAGCCGGATCTACATCGACGGTGGGAAAAATGGGGGCGAGCTGCAGATGGACCTCGGCCGCGGCAAGGCCATCGAGCTGCCGATGGAAGAGACGCAGCGCCGCTGGGACAGCACGACCCCGCAGTGGCCGATCATGCACGCGGTCACCTACGGCGTGTCGCGCGACCAGATGATGGCCAAGCACAAGGCGAACCACATCCAGTGCGTTTACGCGAACGACGCGAAAGGCGCGGACAGCGCGCTGCTCACCAAAGCCGCGATGGCGGACGAGCTGGGGATCAAGGTGCACCTGTGCGGAAAGCGGAAGAACGGCAAGGCGTGGTGATGGTCCTGCGCCCCTGGACGTCCCGGACTATCGCGTGTGCGAGTGTTGCCACCACAATCGCAGCTCGTCGACGGTCTCGAACACCGGAATCCCGATCTCCCGCGCCAGCGCGACCTCGTTGATCGCGCCTGCCGAGCGGTTCCAATCCGCCGTGCAGATCACGGCGTCGCATCTCCGCAGCAGTTCAAGGTCCCCCTCGAGCCAAAGCTGGTCCGGCGCGGCGCCTCCCAGCAGCGCGGTGTTCTTGTGCGGACAGATGCACGCGGCGCCGAGCTTCCACACCTCCAGCGCCAGCGCCTCGGCGCGGCGGATGTTCTGCACGACCTCCCACTCCGTCGCGCCGCGATAGGGGCCGGCGAGATAGACGACCTTCATTTGTTTCATCGGTTGTTACTGCGACCAGGGTGGATTTTGCCCGGCGGAGAGCCGTCGCAGCGCCTTGGCGGCTTCGACTTCCCCGATGGACGAGACCCGGCCGTCGGCGAAGATGACGGTGATCCCTTTTTCCTTGTGCCGATCGAGCGGCTCGTACATCAGCACGCACTCGGCGGGAGAGTGGGTGGTCAATCCGCCGCCGCAGTAGACGTAGGAGCAATGGCCGCCCTTGTCCACTGCTTCGGCGCGAAGCGCGGGCGTGGTGCCGGGCGCGACGGTGTCGCTGGTTCGCGGACAGATCAGCATGTCGGCCTGCAGATCGCCGCCGGCGACGAGCGCGCCGATCCGATCCGGGAAGTGGCCCTCGTGCTTCGACGCGTACGCCTGGAGCGCGCGCGAGAGCTGATCGAAGTGCTGCGAGCAGCTCACGTCGCGCACCGCAGCGGAACGGGCGTTGGCGATGGCGGGCATGACGTAGTTGTGAACCACCGCGCTGCCGAAAAGAATCGTCAGGATGCCCGACACGATGCCGGACAGCGCGAGCCCGCCGCCCGCGAAGGTGCGGCTGGATTTGGCGCGCAAGAGCGCGATCAGCCCGAGCAGGATCGCGATGACGCCGGGAACGATCGGAACCACGAGCCCGAGCAACGCGCAAACGATGCTGGCGATTGCCCAGCCGGTGCCGTCGGGTTCGTCGAGAAAGCCGGCGCGCGCGTCGTGCTGCTGCGCGGCCATAGCCAGCGGCATGGGGGGCACGGCGTACGTGCTGGTCGCCGTCGCGCGCGCGGGATATGCGCCGGCGGTGACCTCGGGAGGATTGAACGGCGTGGGTGGCGCGGGTGCGATCCGGGTGGGCGCTGCGCTTTGCCCCGGCGCGGGCGACGGCGTGGTCGGTCCGATCGCCGCGACGCGCGAGCCGGCGGGCGGCGCGAGCGCGATCTCGTGGCCACACTGCGAACACTCAATGGTCTGACCGGCGAAGCGCGCGGCTTCGTCGTCGGTCAGGACGTATGCCTGCCCGCACGAGGGACATTGGATCCGACGACTACCCATACAACCCCGATCGAAACAAACAGCGGAGTATACCTCAGGGGCGTCAATATGAGAAAATTCTAATGTTTAATATGCCTCTGCGGCGGATGACGCCGCTTTCGACCGGGACCGCGCATCAGTCACAAAGCGTGCCACAATCAGCGGTTAGGGTGGGTTTTTCTGCTGCTTCAGTTGGCGGATCAGCTTCTCCGCTTGAGCCTTGGGTTCCCACGAGACGTGGCCGTCGCCCCATAAGAAATTGGCGCCCTGGCCGTGATTGCCGAGCGGCTCGTACGCCAGCACCGCGCCGGCGGGAGCGGAATTCATCAAGCTCGCCGCCGCGTAAACGAATGAAAGATGTCCGCCGGAGGTGAGCGCGCTCGCCGCAGCGGCGCTGGCGCCGGTGCCGACCGGCGCGGGTGTATCGCCCGTTGCGGGGCAGAGGAACGATTCCGGCGTGATGTCTTCGTATGTCAGGAGCTTCTCGATCTTGTCCGGATAATGCCCGCCGTTCTCGTTGGCGTAGAGCAGCATCGACTGACCGATGAGCCGGAGGTTGTTCTGACACGCCATGCGGTTGACGGCGAAGCGCGCGCGGTTGAAGGCGGGGATGAAGATTGAG
>JAICTV010000059.1 GCA_025936175.1 Phycisphaerae bacterium | reverse complement strand
TCGATCGGCGCGAGCGAGCGGAAGTTTTCGTTGCCGTCCAGTGTGAACCGCGCCTCCCGCGGCAGCACCGCCGCGATCGCGTTCAGCCGATCCGGATCCTGTCGCGCATCGCCGCCGAGCTTGATCTTGAAGTGCGTCAGGCCGTATGAACGGATTGACGCTTCGAGCGACTGCGGCAGGCCGTCCTTGGGGCCATCGTTCGCGTCGATCTCCGCGTCGGTGAGCGGATCGCTCAAGCCGACCGTGTGCCGGACGATGATCGATCGTCGCGGCTCCGCCGGCAAACCGTCGAAGCGCGACCCGAGCGCGCCGCAGCGGACGAGCTGTGCGAACGATCGACCCACGATTCGGCACAACGCGTCCAACATCGCGCGCTCGACGAAGCTCGTCCCGAAATTCGCCAGCAGCGGCGGGATGTCATTCGTTTCCGCCCAGCGCATCTGCGCGCGGTACACCTCCTGCCACGACACGAACGGCGACGGCATCTCGCCGGCGGCGATCGCCAGCTCGAACGCGTGGCGGATCACCGCGATCATCCGCGCGATCTCATCGCGCGGCGACGCGATCGGGTCCTTGGTAAACCACTTCGGCGGCAGCCCGTCGGCGGCCCAGCCGAAAGCTCTTTTGCCGCCGCACTCCAGCTCGATCCGCACCATCAGGTGGGGAAGCTCCGTCAGCGTCGCGATGCCGTAGCGGAAGGGCATCCGCGTGCGCAGCTTCCGCACGAACGGCTGCCACGAGAAAATCCGCAGTCGCGAGACAAAATCCATATGACAATTCGATCCTATCACGCGGCGGGTGCGAGGCTATGATCCTCGCGGGAATGGAGCGATGAGCGAGCGCGCGATCGTCACGATCAACGGGGGCTCGTCGAGCATCAAGTTCGCGGTGTTCGACTGCATTGGGTCTGACCCGCAGCGTCGATTCGACGGGCAGATCGAGCGCATCGGTTCGAGCGGGACGCGGCTTGTGGTGCACGAGAAGCATCCCCGGGCTCCGCTGCGCTGCGCCCCGGGGCGTAGCGCAGCGGAGTCCGGGGATTCTGCGGAAGAAGCGCACGCGATCGACGCCGCCGATCATGCGCAAGCGGCGGATCGTCTCATCGACTTCCTCCACGAGCGGCTCGGCGCGACAACGATCGCCGCCGCAGGTCATCGCGTCGTTCACGGCGGGTTTCACCTGACCGAGCACCAGCTCGTGACCGACGAGCTGATCTCGGAATTGAAGCGCACGCAGCCGCTCGACCTGGCGCATCTGCCGCGCGAGATCGCGCTGATCGAATCGTTTCACCGGCGGTTCCCGAACCTGCCGCAGGTCGCGTGCTTCGACACCGCGTTTCATCGCGATCTGCCGCGCGTCGCGACGCTGTTTCCGATCCCGCGACGGTACGACGAAGCGGGCGTGCGGCGCTTCGGCTTTCACGGGCTCTCGTACACGTATCTGATGAGCGAGCTGGAACGCATCGCGGGTCCCGACGCTGCGCGCGGACGAATCATCCTCGCGCACCTCGGCTCCGGCGCGAGCATGGCCGCCGTGAAGGAGGGCAAGCCGATCGACACGACGATGGCGTTCACGCCGCTCGCGGGGCTCGTGATGGGCACTCGGCCGGGCGATCTCGATCCGGGGCTGCTCGTTTACATGATGCGGGTCGAGAAAAAATCACCCGAGCAGATGGATGAGATGCTGAGCCACGACTGCGGCCTCGCCGGTCTCTCCGGCACGGGCGCGGACATGCGCGACCTGCTCGCGCGCCGCGCGACCGACGTCCGCGCCGCCGAGGCCGTCGCGCTCTTTGTCTACACCTGCCGCAAGTTTATCGGCGCCTACACGGCGGCGATGGGCGGGCTCGACACGCTGGTCTTCGCCGGCGGCATCGGCGAGCATGCCGCCCCGGTCCGCGCGCAAATCTGCGACGATTTCGACTTCCTCGGCCTGCGCATCGATGAAGCGAAGAACGACGCCCACGCCGCCGTCATCTCGGGCGGCGACAGCCGCGTCACCGTCCGCGTCATGCACACCGACGAGGAGATCGTCATCGCCCGCGCCGTCGCCCGAATTCTCAGCAAGGATGGCTCCAATGGCTGAAACCATTTCTCCCGGCCTGTTGAAAAAGATCGACGCCTATTGGCGTGCCGCCAATTATCTCTCCGTCGGACAGATCTACCTGCTCGACAACCCGCTCTTGCGCGAGCCTCTCAAGCTTGAACATGTCAAGCCGCGATTGCTCGGCCACTGGGGCACGACGCCGGGGCAGAACTTTGTTTACGCGCACCTCAACCGTGTTATCAAGAAGTACGACCTGGACATGATCTACATCTCCGGCCCCGGTCACGGCGGACCGGCGCTGGTCGCCAACACATACCTTGAAGGCACGTACAGCGAGATCTACTCGCGCATCACCCCGGACGAGCGTGGGCTGAAGAAGCTCTTCAAGCAGTTCAGTTTCCCCGGCGGAATTCCCTCGCACGTCGCGCCCGAGACGCCGGGATCGATCCATGAGGGCGGCGAGCTGGGTTATTCGCTCAGCCACGCGTTCGGCGCGGTGTTCGACAATCCGGATTTGATCGTCGCGGCGGTCGTCGGTGACGGCGAAGCGGAGACCGGCCCGCTGGCGACGAGCTGGCACTCCAACAAATTCCTCAACCCGGCGACCGACGGCGCGGTGCTGCCGATCCTCCACCTCAACGGCTGGAAGATCGCCAACCCGACGATCTTCGCGCGCATCCCGCAGACGGAGCTGGAGCAACTCTTCCGCGGCTACGGGTTCGCGCCGCACTTCGTCGAGGGCGACGACCCGATGACGATGCACCGCCTGATGGCCGAGACGCTCGACCGTGTCATCGGGCAGATCAAGCAGATCCAGGAAAATGCGCGCGCCAACGGCGTTACCGAGCGTCCGACCTGGCCGATGATCGTGCTCAACTCGCCCAAGGGATGGACCGGGCCGAAGGTCGTGGACGGGAAGAAGATCGAGGGAACGTTCCGCGCGCACCAGGTGCCGCTGTCGGAGCCGTCGAAGAATCCGAAGCACCTCAAGCAACTGGAACAGTGGCTCAAAAGC
This sequence comes from Phycisphaerae bacterium, assembly GCA_025936175.1. Taxonomy (GTDB): domain Bacteria; phylum Planctomycetota; class Phycisphaerae; order Tepidisphaerales; family Tepidisphaeraceae; genus JAICTV01. The sequence continues at coordinate 20,943 of JAICTV010000059.1, read as the reverse complement.
TATCGCCCCCGGGAGTTGTTCGACGAACGTGGACAGTTCAGGGCGGAACTCGCGGCGTTAGCGCCGACCGGGCCGCGCAGGATGGGAGCGAATCCCCACGCCAACGGCGGCATCCTGCTGCGCGATCTGCGCATGCCGGATTTCCGCAAGTATGCCGTCGATGTTCCGTCGCCCGGGTCGGTCGATGCCGAAGACACGCGCGTCTGCGGATCATTCCTCCGCGACGTGATCAAGCTCAACCAGGACCAGCGAAACTTCCGCATCTTCGGTCCCGACGAGACGATCTCCAACCGCCTCACCAATGTCTTCCAGGCCACCGAGCGCCAGTTCGACGCGATCCACGAGAAGGACGATGAGTTCCAGGCCTGGCGCGGCCGCGTGATCGAAGTGCTCAGCGAGCACCAGTGCCAGGGCTGGCTCGAAGGCTATCTCCTCACCGGCCGGCACGGGCTGTTCAACAGCTACGAAGCCTTCATCCACATCATCGATTCGATGTTCAACCAGCACGCGAAATGGCTGAAGGTGACGCTCGAATTGCCGTGGCGGCGGAAGATCGCTTCGCTGAACTATCTGCTCGCCTCGCACGTCTGGCGGCAGGACCACAACGGCTTCACGCACCAGGATCCCGGCTTCATCGATCACGTCGTGAACAAGAAGGCCGAGATCGTCCGCGTCTATCTCCCGCCGGACGCCAACTGTCTGCTCAGCGTGATGGACCACTGCCTGCGCAGCCGGCATTACGTCAACGTCATCGTCGCGGGCAAGCATCCGGCGCCGCAGTGGCTGACGATGGACCAGGCGGTCAAGCACTGCACCGCCGGCATCGGAATCTGGGATTGGGCCAGCAACGATTTCGGCGGGGAGCCGGACGTGGTGATGGCCTGCGCGGGAGACGTGCCCACGCTCGAAACCCTCGCCGCCGTCTCACTGCTGCGTCAACATCTGCCGCAGCTCAAGGTGCGCGTGGTGAACGTCGTCGATCTGATGCGACTCGTCCCGCCGAGCGAGCATCCGCACGGGCTGAGCGATTTCGACTTCGACACGCTCTTCACCATGAGCAAGCCCATCATCTTCGCGTATCACGGTTACCCATGGCTGATCCACCGCCTCACGTACCGCCGCAAGAATCACGGCAACCTGCACGTGCGCGGCTACAAGGAGGAGGGGACGATCACGACGCCCTTCGACATGGCGGTGCTGAACGACCTCGATCGCTTCCACCTCTGCGGCGACGTCATCGATCGCCTGCCGCAGCTCGGCGCCTCCGCCGCTTACCTCAAGCAGCGCCTGCGCGACAAGCTGATCGAGCATCGGCAGTACATCTACGCCAACGGCGAGGACATGCCCGAAGTGCGCAACTGGCGCTGGCCGGGCGGTGACTCGGCCGCGGCAAAGCCGCGCCGCCGCGCGAAAACCAGCAAGCGGTCGCGCTCACGCGCGTGACGCGATCCACTTCATCGTCTCGCTCGCGAGTCGATCGAGCGCGCGGACGGACATCGCCAGGTGCTCTTCGGTCGTGTCCTCGATCTTGTTGTGCGAGATGCCGTAGAGGCTTTGCACGAAGAGCATCACGGTCGGGATGCCAGTGCGGCAGACTTCCGCGGCATCGTGCAGCGGGCCGCTGGGCAGGCGATGGCTGACGCCGCAGACTTCCTGGATCGCGCGGTCGGCCATCTCTATCAGCTCCGGGTGGAACGGAAAAGGCTGGATCTGCCAGATTTTTTTCCACTCGACGCCGATCTTTTCTTCCCCCGCGATGCGGTGGCTCGCTTCCTGCGCCTGCCGGTACATCATCGCCAGGGCCGCGGGATCGAGGTGACGCTGGTCGAGCGTCATGTCCGCCTTGCCGACGACGGCGGTGACGATGCCCGGCTCGGTCGTCACCTTGCCGACGGTGCAAACGCCGCCGTTGGTCACGGCGATGTCGCGGATCGCCAGGTGCAGCTTGCTCACGCCGCCCAGTGCATCGCGGCGGTGCGCCATCGGCGTCGAGCCCGAGTGCGCGGCCTGCCCGGTGAAGGTGATCTGATGCCGCTCGACGCCGAACGTGCCAAGGACGACACCCATCGGAAGCCTCAGGCTCTCCAGGACCGGCCCCTGCTCGATGTGCAGCTCGAGGTACGCCGCCGCGTCTTTCTGCTCCGACCGCGCATCGAGCGTGCGATCGAGATCGATGCCGTGCGGCTTGATCGCGTCGGCCAGCTTCGTGCCGGCGCGATCGGTGAGGTTGCGGACTTCATCGGCGACGAGCGAGCCGGAGAACGCGCTGGAGCCGAAGAGACTGCGGCCAAAGCGCGCGCCTTCCTCGTCGCACCAATCCACCAGTCGCACCGTCACCGGCGGCGTGCCTTCGGAGGCGATGCGACGAAGCACCTCGACGCCGGCGAGGACGTTCAGGCATCCGTCGAGCCATCCGCCATCGGGCACGGAGTCCATGTGCCCGCCGATCAGCAGGGCCTTCTCCGATTTGCCTTTCAGCGTCGCCCACAGGTTTCCGCCCGCGTCCTGATGCACTTCGACCGGCAGCGACGCGAGCTTTTCACGCAGCCACTTCCGTGCCGTCGCCCAGGTATCGGTGAAGGCGACACGTTGCGCGCCGTCGGCGTTGCCGGTCAGCGCCCGAAGTTCCTTCAGTTCCGCGATGGTCCGTTCAGGATTGAGAGAAGTGCTCACGCCAGGATTGTAACGCCCGCTTCCGTAGCATGGGCGTCTCGCCCATGCCTTCGCGATATTGATTGGCGAACGAAGAGGCATGGCCGAGACGGCCATGCTACTGAGGGGAGGCAAGCGAAGGCCCGCTCATGGGCCGGCAGAGCGTGATCCGCAGCGCGCCGTACTCCGAGATGTAGAGGTTTCCGCTCCGGCGGTCTTCGGTGATATCGAGCGGGTTGACGAGGTTCGACAATCCCGCGATGCCGAACTTCTCGGAGTTCACATCGCCCTTGGCATCCAAACCGAGCACGAGGATGTCGCTGCCGACGTTGTAGCGGCAGACCATCAGCTTGTGCTTGAGGCGTCCGCCGAACGCGTCGCCCATGTACTCGATCACGCCGTCGGCCGAGACGTGCTTGCCGAAGGAGTAGCACGCGGGGACGTAATCGGGGTCGGGCTGCGTCCCGACGGGGTACTGGAATGTTTCCGCGAAGTCATAGCCCGCGGTCGGATTCCCGCCGTTGAGGACGTAGTGGCCCTGGAACGGATTGGGATGACCGTGGAATTTGCCGGGCGCGATCTTGAAGAGCCAATCGTCTTCCGCCGTCGAGAGGTCGCGCACGGGTGGGGCGTCCGCGCCCGCGGGCGCGTGGCCGCCGGCGCTGGAGCCGTTGGTCGGAACGTACAGGTGCCCGTTGCTGTGCCAGCAGAGATCGTACGCGTTGCGCACGCCGGTCGCGTACACCTTCACCGGCGCGTCGGCGGCGAACGGGTCATACGTCCCGCCGACATCCGGGGTGAGCAGGTCCACGGCCTTGCCGGGAATCATCTGCGTGCGATCGACGCGAATGATCGACGCCGTCATGAGATGCTCGATGCGATTTCCCCAGATCTCGTCCGGCGAGCCGAATGAGGAGCTGCTGCCCTGCGGGAAGTAGATCGCCCCGTCCGGCCCGATCGACGGCTGGTTGGTCATGTGATCGCGGATCGAGCGCGGGAAGTGGATCGCGACGTCCGCGACATCTTCCAGGTCCGGCCCCGCGAGCCGTGTGAGCTTGCCGCTGAAGTCCGGCGCATTGTTGAACGTGAAGGCGCAGTTCGTTGCCCAGACGATCGGGTACGCCGGCGTGCTCTGCGGATCGAAGCAGAAGCCGATCACGATGCGCGGGCCGTTGTTGTAGCGGTGCATCGACGTGATCACGTGCGGATTGCCCAGCGTGCCGTCCGATTCGATCGGGAAAACGAAGAACCGCCCGTCATCGCTGCTGGCCCAGAGTTTTTCATCGGGGCCGACGCGCAGGCATGTGAAGCCGGTGCCGGTCGCGTTCGCCAGCGCTACCTTCTCGAACTGGATGGAGGGATCGGGGCGATTGACGGTGGTGAAGCTCGTCGCATAGGGGATGAGCGAAGCGCCGCTCTGATGGCGCACGGCGGCGGTGAGGATAAACGTGTAGTTCGTCCCCTCCGCGAGCGGTTTCGTTGGCCGGAGCGTGATCGTGCGGTCGCCGCTGAGCTTGACGACCGCGGGCACCTGTTTCTGATCGCTCGTGCGCACGAGCATGACGCTCGAGGAGTTGATCGACTTCGCGTCCATCCCGCCGTGTGAGAGGCGAAGCTGAACGGTGCAGACCGCGTCCGTCGGCACCTCAAAAGCGCCTTCATTCGGCCGGCAGGTCATCACGTTGATCGTGTACTTCTCCGGCTGCACCTGCTGCATGACGAGGTCGCGCACCTGTGACTTCACGTGCAGCACTTTGGTCGCGCCGGCGATGCCGGCGAACACGAACAGCGCGACCGCGAGCATTATCAGCTTTCGCCGACAAGCGCACACAGATGATCGGGACGACTGGATAAATGTCATGCTGAGGTACTCCGAAGCATCTGCGTCCCTTCCTCGGCGGCGGCCAGATCCTTCGCGGGTACGCTCAGGACGACGGCTTTCGCTTGCACTGCGGTGTCAGCGATCCATCAGTCGCTGCGCGAACTTCATTCGATCTTCGCCTGTTTGGAGGATTCGATTTCCGCAACCGGCCGGGTGGACGGCGCGCCCGGCGCGTCGGCGGTGGGGGAGGGCGGCGCATCCTTGCCCGCGTTCTCGCGTTGCGCCTGATCGGCGTGTTCCTTTTGAACCTGGCGCAGGAACGCCACGATGTCCGCCAGCGAGTTTTCGTCGAGCGAAACATTCCCGCCCCGCGGCGGCATGAGCAGCCCGGTGATGTTCTTGGCGTCCGTGGGCTTGCGCCCGCTCTTGAGGAACGCGACGAGCTTGCGATCGTTGGTCGTCGCGACGAACTTGCTCTCGCGCAGGTTCACGCCCATGTGCGGAAGCCCCTGCGCCTGCTGCCCGTGACACGAGGTGCAGGTCTGCATGAAGAGCACCTGTCCCTTGGACGGATCCGCGCCGGAGGTGGATGAATCGGATGCGGCGGCGAGCGCGCTCGTCGCCGCGGCAAGGTCGGCCGCCGCGATGCGCGAGATCGCCGAAGAGCCCCCCGCGAACTTGATGGGGCCGGACTCGTTGGGATTGGCGCGACCGACGTGCACGAGCACCGCGACCGCCAGCGCCACCATCAGCGCCGCCTCGGCGCGGACGATCCATCGACTGAGCGCGCTCTGCGCTTCGGGAAGCGGCGGCTCGTAGCTCCCGCGGCGGGCGCAGAGAACCTCTTTCCCGTGGCTTACCGTGGCGGCGTGGGATGTCTGATCAGAGTTCGGCATGACAAAGCAAACAGGACTATATTATCGTATTCTACCGTGAAACGCGCGCTTTAATGCAAAGCCGTGAAGAATCGTAATCCGCGGGGGGCGCACACCGCTTATATCGGGTGTGACGAGCACGCCGCTTAATGCCAGACGACACGGATTGGGCTGAATTTCCGCTGAAATGATTTTTCCTCGGCGTCGTCTCTGATGCGTCAAGCTCAGGCCGCCGGGGTGGATTACAAAGGCGGCACAAGTTATCGGAGCGAGGGCAGTTATCGGCCTATCATAAGACTGTCACGTCCGATAGCTTGCTTATTTTGAAACACGACAAAGTTGTCTTGATAGCCGGCGGCGCGTCGGTTATGTATGGCAGTGTTATGGTCAGTCTCAAGGCCTCGGAATCGACCGAGCGCGGGGGATTGTGTCGAGCCGTCGCCACCGCGAACGGTGATCCGACATCAAACTCCCTCGACGTCGCCGGCTTCATCGACGACCGCACCGCCGAGCACCACAAGCTGCTCGCGGGGTCGCGGGTGACGAACCTGCGCGCGCTCGCCGCCCTGGCGGCGAAAGCGAACCCGCACATTCCGGATCTCGCGGCGATGGACCACACCATCGCGACTTTCTGCAACGATCTTCGCGAGTGCTTCGACCGCGAGGAGTCGATGGTCTTCCCCGCGCTGCTTCGCCTCCAGACGCAGACGCGCGTCTCGCGCTGCCAGGCGGGCATGGTCCGCGCGCGGCTGCGCTTCATGGTCGCGGAACAGGATGCGGTGCTGGGATTACTCTCGGGCGCCGGCGACATCGCGCGGCGGCACCTGTCTCCGACGGGTCCCTGCGAATCGTGTCATCAGCTTCTGCTGGCGATCGAATCCCTTCAGGCGGGACTTCACGCCCACGTCGCGCGCGAGCAGGATGAGCTCTTCGCCTGGGCGCTGGCGCGGGAGGATGCGCTGATCGCGCAGATCGCGGACGAATCGCACCGGCCCCTTGTTTGATTCATCCGCCGCGGGAGAATGTCCCGCTATGCACATCAAAACTTCAGCCGCTGCCGCGCTGTTGTTGTCGCTCATTGCCGCCTCCGCAGTCCAAGCCGCCGTCACGCTGCCGCCGATGTTTAGCGATCACATGGTCCTGCAGCGCGGAATGGACGTCCCCGTCTGGGGCACCGCCGCGCCGGGCGAGAAGGTGACGATCAAGTACGCGAACCAAACCGTCGAAGCGACGGCGGACGAGAAGGGCGAGTGGAAGACGAAACTCGCGCCGCTCGGCAAGGGCGACGGGGCGTCGATGACGGTCAGCGGCGAAAAGGGCGACAAACCGATCGTCTTCCAGGATGTCATCCCCGGCGACGTGTGGATCTGCTCGGGTCAATCCAACATGCAGTTCATGACCAAGCAGGCTAAAAACGCGCAGGAAGAACTCGCCACGGCCAAGTTCCCCAACATCCGCTTCTTCCAGGTGCCGTCGGTGACGTCGGTGTCGCCCACGAAGGAACTGCACGGCGCGTGGACGGTCTGCACGCCCAAGACCGCCGGCGATTTCTCCGCCGTCGGGTACTTCTTCGGGCGCGAGATCCACAAGCTCGAGGACGTGCCCGTCGGTCTCATTCACAACTCGTGGGGCGGTATGCCCGCCGAATCGTTCACCAGCGAAGACACGCTCAAGAGCGATCCCGATTTCGCGAAGATCCTCGAGCACAAGCGAGCGCCGACGACGCAGGACAACGAGCGCGTGAAGCTGATCTTCAAGAGCGAGAACGCGCGCTGGGAGAAGCGCTATATGCACAAGGACGAGTCGAACGAGGGCGAGAAGAACGGCTGGGCGAAACCTGATCTCGACGAATCGGATTGGAAGGAGATGAAGCTCCCGCAGCATTGGGAAGACACCGGATTGAAAATCGACGGCGCGGTCTGGTTCCGCAAACAGATCGACATCCCCAGCGAGTGGTCGAACAAGGATCTCCAGCTCACGCTCGGCGGGATCGACGATTTCGACACGAGCTACTTCAACGGCCAGAAGGTCGGCGACAACCACGGCCCGCTGGCCGTGCTCGTGCAGCGCGATTACACGATCCCCGCCGCGGATGTGAAAGCCGGCAAGGCGACCATCGCCGTGCGCGTGTTCGACCAGATGGGCGACGGCGGCTTCTACGGCCCGCCGGTTTCGATGAAACTTGCCGTCAAGGGCAACGAGTCGGTTAAACCCATCGCGCTGGAAGGCGAGTGGAAGTACAAGGTGGAGAAGGCGTTCGAGCAGCCGGCGACGATCCCCCCGCGCCCGCAGGCGCCGGTCGAGGCCAACGCGCCGTTCCTGGCGAGCAATATCTACAACGCGATGGTCTATCCGCTCGAGCCTTACGCGATCAAAGGCGTCATCTGGTACCAGGGCGAATCCAACGCCGACCGCGCTTGGCAGTACCGCAAACTCTTCCCCGCCATGATCGCCGACTGGCGGAAGAACTGGGGTCAGGGCGATTTCCCCTTCCTCTTCGTGCAACTCGCCAACTTCAACAACTTCAAAGACAAACCGAGGGACCCCGCGCCCAGCCAGTGGGCGGAGCTGCGCGAAGCGCAGACGATGACGCTCGAGAAGAGCCCGAGCACCGGCATGGCCCTCGCCATCGACATCGGCGAGAGCAAGGACATTCATCCCAAGAACAAGCAGGACGTCGGCAAGCGCCTCGCGCTGGCGGCGGAGGCGGTCGCGTATGGGAAGAAGGACATCGAGTACGCTGGTCCGATGTACGACGGGATGAAGATCGAAGGGGACAAGATCCGCATCCATTTCACGCACGCAAAGGGTCTAACGAGCAAGGGTCCAGAGCCGAAGGGATTCGAGATCGCGGGAGAAGATCAGAAGTTTCATTGGGCGCAAGCGCAGATCGACGGGGATGAGGTGATCGTCTCGTCGAAGGATGTGAGCGCGCCCAAAGCGGTGCGCTACGCGTGGGCGGATGATCCCGAAGTGAACCTCTACAACGCCGCGGGACTTCCCGCGTGTCCGTTCCGCACGGATGACTGGAAAATGATCACCGCGGACGCGCGATAGCCGAAGATTGCTTCTTGCGATCGCGCAGGATAAAGGCCCCCGCTCCGCGGCGGGAATACCCCGGGGCAGAGCCCCGGGCTTTGCGCTGCGCGCTTCGTGAAATCTTGGTGAGAGCAGCCCTGCGCGCTCAAGTCGCGCGCTCGATGTCCGATGAGAACAATCCGGGCCTGTATCGCGCGGGATGTGTTCCGCTCGCGCGCCCGCCGTTCGTGATGTCGCAACGGACCCGAGGTTGCTCTGATGTTTCAATCGTCGCTGCTCGCCGTCATTTTGTTCGTCACCTCACCCTTGTCGATCGCACAGGAGCGTCTGAATGCGCCCACGACGCAGCCGGCGTCTGCGCAGGTCGCTGCGAAGGAGCAGCATCAGGTCGAAACGCTCGCGCAGGTCTTCGCCAACACGCGCGTCGGGCAGCTGGTCGAAGGGAAGAAGCAGGTTTCGCTCGATGAGGTCCGCAATCCCGCCTTCTGGCTCGATACCGCGCGCGATCTATTCGTCGCGGCGCTGGGCTTCATTCCGCGCCTGATCGTCGCCGCCTTGTTCGTCGCCTTCTTCTGGCTCATCTATCGGACGGTGCGGCGGCTCGTGCTCGCATCGCTCAATGCCGCGCACGTCGATCCGTCGATCCGGGACATGCTCGGCCACCTGCTCAAATGGTCGATCATGGGTTTCGGCCTGGTGATCGCGGGCAATCAGATCGGCATCCAGATCGCCGCGCTGCTGACCGGCGCATCGATTATCGGCCTGGCGGTCGGCTTCGCGGCGCAGGAGACGCTGGCGAACTTCATCGCCGGCATCGTCATCTTCTGGGACAAGCCTTTTGCGGTCGGCGACTGGGTCGAACTGGAGGCGACGTTCGGGCAGGTGGAGCGCGTCACGTTCCGCTCGACGCGCATCCTCGACAACGCCGGGCAGATCGTTGTCTTCCCCAACACGCAGATGCTCAACACCCGCGTGAGCAATCATTCGAGCTATCCGCTGACGCGCGTGCGCGTTGACATCGGCATCGGCTACAGCGAATCGATCGATGATGCGCGACAGGTGCTGCTGTCGATCGTGCAGGGGGATGATCGCATCTGCACGGAGCCCGCGCCCTCGGTCGGCGTCGCGGAATGCGCATCGAGCAGCGTCAACCTCGCGCTCTACTTCTGGGTCGAGGACGAATCGATCGAGCGCGCGATCAAGGGGGAGTATCTCGAGAAAGCGAAGAAAGCGTTCGATCAAGCGGGGATTGCGATCCCGTTCCCGCACGTGCAGGTTCTGCTGGAGGAGACACCCGCGCTGCAGACGCTGCTTCCGGCGCCCGAACCGGAGGTGCAGCAACTGCGCAAGGCCGGATGACGCAGCAAAGCGAAGCGCGCGGCGTAAAGCCCGTCGCTCCGCGGCGGGTCTTCGCACCGCGAAGCGGTGGGCTTTGTGCTTTGCTGTTTCGCTTCAAGTCTGGCGCTACGCGCGTGTCGATAAAGACGAATTGGAGTTCACCGCATGATGCACGCGCTGTTTAGTCTCATCCTCGCCCTCTCAATCACGACGCAGCCCGCGTCCGCGGCGCCGACAACCGCGCCGAGCGAAGCGAGCGCCGTCGTTGTCGCGACTACCCAACCCGTCACCATCGTCAACAAGGGCGGGCAAGCGAACACCGACGCCGATCAGGAAACGATCGGCCAGGTCTTCAGCCGCACGCGCTTCGGCCAGCTCTTCCGCGGCGAAAAGAAGGTCACCCTCGACGACGTGCGCGATCCCGTCTTCTGGATCGACAGCGTCAAGGACCTGATCCTCGCGGTCCTGGGCTTCATCCCGCGCGTCATCGTCGCGCTGCTGTTCCTGGTCTTCTTCTGGATGCTTTACCGCGGCATACGCCGCGTCGTGCTCGGTTCGATGAACAAGGCGGCAGTCGATCCGTCCATCCGCGACATGCTCGGGCACCTGCTCAAGTGGGCGATCATGGGGTTCGGCCTGGTGATCGCCTGCAACCAGGTCGGCATCCAGATCGCCGCGCTGCTGACCGGCGTCGGCATCATCGGCCTGGCGGTCGGCTTCGCGGCGCAGGAGACGCTGGCGAACTTCATCGCCGGCGTCGTCATCTTCTGGGACAAGCCCTTCAAGGTCGGCGACTGGCTTGAGATCGGCGACACCTACGGCAAAGTGCAGCGCGTCACCTTCCGCTCCACGCGGCTGCTCGATCTCAACGGCCAGTTGATCGTCTATCCCAACACGCACATGCTCAGCAATCGCGTGAGCAACCACACCACCCACCCGCTGACGCGCGTCGCCGTGCCGATCGGCATCGCCTACAAGGAATCGATCGACGCCGCCCGGCAAGTGATGTTGTCAACGACGCGCGGCGACGAGCGGCTTGCGAAAGATCCGGCGCCGCAGGTCGTCGTCGCAACGTGCGGCGCGAGCAGCGTCGACCTGCTGCTGCGATTCTGGATCCTCGACGAATCGATCGAGCGCGGCATCGTGTTCGAATACATCGAGAAGTGTAAGAAGGCCCTTGATGCCGCGGGCATCTCCATCCCCTTCCCGCACGTGCAGTTGCTGCTGGAAGAAACGCCCGCGATTCACCAGCTCGCCGGGAACGGAATGCGCAAGGCGGGATGACGCACGTCATCGGTTGTACGTTCCCGAATTGTCATCCCGAGGTACTCCGAGGAATCTCGGACGCCGGGAAACTCCCAGATCCCTCGCCGAGTACCGCTCGGGATGAAAGGTCTCGGGCATCAACGCGCCATCAGCGCACGTGCAGCAGCTCGCGCTCGCTCCACGCTTCCATGCGGCCGGCGGTTTCCTTTCGGAGCTGCGCCATCAGCGACGGATCGACCGGCGACGCGTCGTGGTCCCATGACCGCCGCACATAAGTCAGCACCGCCGCGAGCTGGTCGTCGTTCAGGATCCCCCAGCTCGGCATGTCGAGGTTGTAGGTCTTGGCTCCGACCGTGATGGGGCCGCGCAATCCGTTCAAAACGATTCGACCGATCCGCTGCTCGGAGCCGAGCACCCATTCCGAATTCACCAGCGGCGGGGCGAGACCTTCCTGACCGAGCCCGTCGATCTTGTGACACTGAATGCAGGTCTTGGCATACACCTGCTGCCCGAGCGCGTAGCGCTGCTGCTCCGCCGGCGTGAGCGGTTTGGGCGGCGGGGGCGGGACGTAGCCGGGCTTGCCGGGCCAGACGATGTGCGACAGCGCGCTCGCTGCCACGTCGGATTTCATGGCGATCAGTGCCGTCGGCGCGCTCGGCAGCATGACCGGGCGGCGGACGTATTTGCTCTTGCCGATCTCGTCGATGCCCGCGAGCAGCGCGTCCTGCCGCCACCTGAGCTGTTGCGTCGCCGCGATGTCGAGCAGTTTCCCAACCCGCGGCCCGCGGCCTTCGTTCATGACGCAGACGGCGAGCGATTTGAGCAGCGCCGCGCGGCCGGTCGCCTCCTTCGACCAAGCCGGATCGTTCGCCAGTCGCTCGAGGAACTCGAGCTCGCGCGCCCGCATGCCGCTGAGCGCGCCGTCGCGGACGTAGAGGTTGTGCGAATCGCTCGTCAGCACCCGCGCGATGACCTCGTCGGTCTTCGGAATGCCGACTGCGCTGACGGTGAGGACGAACTGCAGGCGCACGTTCGGCTGCGCGTCCGCTTCGAGCTTCAGCACGTCGCCGAGCAGCTCGTCGCGCTGCCGCGTGCCGAGGATCGGCTCCGCGAGTCGAATCGCCTGTGCCCGCACGCGCGGATCGGCGTCATTCAATCCCGCGCGGACCGTTGGCGCGTCGAGGCGATGCATCCCATCCAGCGTCCACAGCGCGTGGATGCGACCCAGTGAGTTCGCGCCGCTCGTCGCGAGCTTCTTCAGCGGTCCTGAAGCCGCCGAAACGTTGCGCTCCACGAGCAGCCGCTGCGCCGTTTCCCGCACCCACGCGTTGGGGTTCGACAGGCACTCGACGAGCTGCGGCGAGAGCATCTTCGACATCTTCGCCGCCGGCTGTGGCTTGGCGCCGTCGGGGACGATGCGGAAGATCCGCCCGGTCATCAGATGTTGATCCAGCTCGCGCGCTTTGTATTGCGCCTTCACGTAAGGCGTCTCGTACCCGTGGTGCTGGATCAAACCGTGATGCATGTCCACGATATAGAGCGCGCCTTCCGGGCCCGTCGCGAAGCTCACCGGGCGAAACCGCTCGTACGTCGATGCGATGAACTCCTTCTGGTCGTACGCGTTCTTGCCCGTCACGATCGCGTCCTCTTCGCTCAGGATCGACCGCCGCACCACGTTACACGATGCCTCCGCGACGAACGCGTTGCCGTAGAAGTCTTTCGGGAACAGCTGGGCGCGATAGATCCACGGGCTGCACGCGGCGGTGACTTTGTGCAGTGTTCCGTCGGGGCGCAGGAACCCGGGGCGATAGCCGCGGTTCTCCGCCGTGTCGTGTGCCGGGAAGACTTCCTGATCGTGGTCGATCTGCACGTTCACGCCGGCGGCGCTGAAGTTCGGGTTCCGCGCGGCGTACATCGGCGCGATAAGGTTGCCGCGCAGGTAGTCGCTGTTGTTGTCGTGATAGAGCCGGCCGACGTCGTCCTGGCTGATGCCCCACTGGCCGCGGTCGAGCACGACGTCGGTGAGCCATTTGCCGCCGTCGTTGCGGAAGCGTTTTTCGTAGTCGGCGTTGCAGTACCAGTTGTCGAGGTTGTAGAGCAGACCGTTGGCCTGGTGCTCGGGATTCACGCCGTCGCCGTAATCGGACGCGATGAGCGTCCTGTCATCGGCGACGCCGTCGCCGTTGGTGTCGCGGCAGAACCAGAGCTTGGGCGGCTCGCCCACCAGCACGCCGTCCTTCGCCAGCGCCAGCGCCCGCGGCAGGACGAGGTGATCGAGGAAGACGGTGGACTTGTCCATCCGCCCGTCGCCGTCGGTGTCTTCGCAGACGCTGACGCGGCCGATGGGCTCGTTCTCGCCTTTGCCTTCGATGTTGGGCATGTAGCCGCGCATCTCCAGCACCCACATTCGCCCGTCCGGGTCGAACGTGATGAAGATCGGGTGCTGCACCATCGGTTCGCAGGCGACGACCTCCGCGTGAAAGCCGGCGGGCAGGTTGAAGGTCTTGATCTCCTCCTCCGGCGAGAGCAACGGCACCGGATGCGGCGGGGGAACCAGCGGGTCCATCGCCGCGCGCGCCGCCGCTTCGGCGTCGCTCCTGCGCGAGGTCGGCGCGGTGGACGAAGATCGCGAAGCGGGAGGAGAAGTCGCTCGCGTCTTGGCGCCCGAAGACGACGTCCGCTCCGCGCGGCTCGCCTTCCCCGCGCACGACAGCGCGACGATCGACACGACCGTCGCGCAGAGCATCATCCAACGCATGTTCGATTTCATCGCGTACGTGTCTTACCGGAGCTTCGACCGATCGTTGCGGAGACGTGCGCGGGATCAAAGAAAAACCCACGCGCTTCCGCGTGGGGTTATCTTTGCGGAGTTGTGGGATCAGATCAAATCAGGTCCCCGATCCACGTGTCGCCGATCGGTCCCAGCCCGTCCCCGCGGTTGCCTGTGGTGACGATCACTTCATTCCCGAAGCGCTTGACGACCGGTCCCTGCAGGACGCTGGGCAACTTTCCGATCACGGACCAGTTGTCGCTCGCCGGGTCGTACATCGAGACGTTGTCGGTCGACTTGTAGTTGTCGATCTGCCCGCCCGCGCAGACGATCTTGCCGTCCTGCACGTACGTGGCGGATTCGAAGTGGCTCTTGGCGATGGGCATGTCCGCAAGCCGCGTCCACGTGTTGGTCGCCGGGTCGAAACTCTGGACGATCTTCTGCTGATCGTGCGTCTTGTCGTGTCCGAACTCGCCGCCGATGGCGTAGATCTTGTCGTTCAGCGCCACCGTGGCGAAGTGATCGCGCGGCAGCGGCATGTCGGGCGCATTCTGCCAGCCGGCGGCGGTGTTGTTCAGGTCGAGGACGATGTGCTTGCCGGTGTTGGTCTCGCGGTCATCGAGCACGCCGCCGAAGTAGTGCAGCTTGCCGTTGATCAGCGCCGCGCCGCCGGAGGAATGGTTCTCCGGCATCGAGGGCAGCTCGCTCCACGCGAGGGTTTGCGTGTTGAACTTCCAGACGCGATTGGTCGGCGTGCCGGGATAGCTGCCGAACAACCCGCCGACGAAGTAGATCAGGTGATTCGCCGGATCGGGCGCCGGCGCCGAGTGCGTGTGCGGGATCGGCGCGTAGTTCTTGAGCGTCGACCAGGTTTTGCTGGCGACGTCGAAGACGTCCACCTGCTGCGTGCCGGTGGAGCTGGCGGCCATCCATCCGCCGAAGACCCAGATCTTGCCGTCCATCGCGACCGACGAAGACTCCCAGCGCTTCTTCGGAATCGCAGGACCGCTCGCCCACGCCGAGGGGAAATCATCGGTCGAGGTGACGCCGTCGTTGTCCGCGATGTTGACCGTCGCCGACGACGTGCCGAGCGTGATGCCGGTCGCGCTCTTGAGCGTGAGGGTGACGCTCTCGTTGTCCTCGACGATCGAATCATCGATCGGCGTGACGACAATGTTCGCCGATGACGATCCCGCCGCGATGGTCACGCTGCCGCTGAGCGTGTTGTAGTCCGCGCCGTTGGTCGCGCTGCCGCCGATCGTGTAGTTCAGCACGAGCGACGACGCCGTCGATCCGCTGCGCGTGACCTTGAACGTGCCGGTGTCCGAGCCGGCTTCGCTCGCCGACGAATCGCTCGCCGCGATCGACACCGACGGCGTGCTCGTCGAACTCGCCGCCGTCACCTCGATGAAGCAGATCTTGTTGTTCATCGCGCCGCTGGCGTTGGAGATGGTGAGCTTGCCGTCGGAGACGTTGATCGTCCTGGTCGCGTCGATGAAGTGCTTAGACGACGAGAGCGCCCCGTCGGCGATGACGACGCCCTCGGCGGCGAGGCGGATGGTGCTGTCGGTGTAGCTCGGATCGCCCGCGACGATGCGGACGTTGTAGCTCCCGCTGGGCACCGCCAGCTCCCACGTGCGCGTGCCGTAGAGCTGCGTGTGGACGAACGTGTCGTAGCGCTGGTCCGGCGCGGCGGAGCTGTTACGGTCGCGCGTGAACGTCGAGGCGCTCTGGTCCCAGCCGTAGGTGAAGCCGTTGCCGCGCGAGCCGTACGTGGCGCCGGTGTCGGCGGCGTACCCGCCGGGGACGGCGGCGCTCGCCGGCTGGAAGTTCACGTTCAGCGCGAACGCGAGCAGCCGGCGCGGCTCGAGATTTTCGACGGGAGCCAGAAACGCGTGGCCGCGACGACGACGTCCGGGCCGCGCGCGACGAGGGGAGAACGGCGAAACAACAACCACGGTGTCCATCCTTCGTTGCAACACAACGGCCGGAAAACGCGAGCGGCCGGGGTGACAGTGTCGCCAAATCGCGAGCCACATCACAAGCCCAAATACCCGGCGGATCTCAAAGATTTATCGGGCGATGGGCGCGAAGTCCTTCATCTTTCCCCCATCTTCAACCCGAAGCCGTCGTGCAGAACTCCCGCCACGCCTGCCGCCAGAGCGATTGCAGTTCCCTGACGTAGCCGGCGTAGTCGCACAGCGGCGAGTGCAGCGCCGACTCGCGCAGGGTCTTTCGCAGTTCCGCGAGTCGCGCGCGATCATCGGCCAGGGTTGCCGCGACACGAACATATTCGTCATCGTTCGACGTCACCAGGTCTTCCAATCCCACTTGCGTCAGCAGCCCGACGCCGCGCCGCCGCGCGGGCGTCTGTCCCGCGAGCGTGATGACCGGCACGCCCATCCACAGCGCGTCGCAGGTCGTCGCTCGGCCGGCGAAGGGCAGCGTGTCCAGCGCGACGTCGATGTTGGTGAAGAGGTTCAGCGGCTGCGGCCAGTCGTGCCGCGAGACCACCCGCAGCCTCGCCGGATCGATGCCGTGACGCGTGAGCCGCTTCACCTCGTAGTCGATATCGCGATGGGCCGTGGCGATAAAGAGCCGGCTGCGCGGAACCGCCTCCAGCACGCGCGCCCACAGCGCGATCGCCGCGCTCGAAACGCGCCTGGTCGGCGCGACGCAGCCGAACGTGATCGGCAGAGTCGTCCCCGCCGGCATCTCGCTCACGCCCGGCGGATTTCCTTCCGGTCGATAGACGCAATCGACGCGCGACAAGCGCAACAGCCTCTCGCTCGACCATTGCTGGGTGGCGCCGACGGGGTCGGCATGCGCGTCGGTAACGCGGTAGTCGATCGTCGTCAGCCCGGTGGTGTCGGCGTAACCGAAGTGCGTCATCTGCACGGGAGCGAGGCGATGCGCCAAGGCGAGCAGGCGGTTGCCGTACGTGTGGCCGTCGGTGTCGATCAGGATGTCGACGCGGTCCTCGCGCACCTTGGTGACGACGCGGCCGTCGGGCCCGTAGGGCGCGTGGCGCCAGCCGCCGGCCTGTTTCTTGAGGTGATCCGTCAGGTCGTCGGCGAGATACGTGTTGCTGTAGCAGACGCAGAAGAACTGCGTGCGATCGACGTGCTCGAGGACCGCCTGAAGCATTCGCCCGGTCGGACTGCGGCGGAAATTTGAGGAGACGATTCCGATCACCAGCGGCCGATCCGGATCGCGCACGTTGGGCAGCGACGCCGCCGGCGGGGCGGTCCGCTCGATCTCCGCGGCGTGGTGCTCGCGCCACGCGCGGTGCGCGTCGAAGATTTCCTGCGGCGAATAGCGCGGCGAGCAGTGCACCGCCACCAGCAGATCGCTCTCGAGCTGCGCCGCACCCGGCGACAATCGCGCGGCCGTGCGCAGCGATTCGATCGCCTGATCGACCTCGCCGAGCGCGATCAGCGCGCCGGCGAGTCCGGCGTGCGCGTCCGGCAGACCGCCGGCGGCATTGATCGTAGCGCGGAATCCTTCGGCGGCGGCGAGGGGGTTGCCCTGCTCGTCGAGCAGGCTCGAAAGGCCGATCCGCGCGGGCAGAAAATCGGGGTTGGAGCGCAGCGCGACGCGGAAGCACATCGTCGCCTCATCCCGCTGCCCGCGCCGCTGCAGCGACACGCCGAAGGCGTGGAAGACCGACGGGTCCGCCGGCGCAAGCCGGCTGGCGGCGCGAAACGCCGCCGTCGCCTCGTCCGCGCGGCCGCGGAGGTCCAGCGCGTGGCCGAGCATCAGGTGGTGCTGCGCGGAATTCGGCTCGCGCTCGACGAGGCGCAGTGCGGCGGCGATGGCGGCGTCGCGCGCGGCGTCGCCCTCGGCGTTGCGGCCGCGCGCGTCCAGCATGTTCCCCAGGTCCATGTGCCCCTGCACGAAGTCCGCATCGGCTCCCAATGCCCTTTGCAGGCAGAAGATCGCATCGTCGTACTGCTTGTCCTCGGCGAAGGCGAGCGCGGCGACGTGGTAGCCGGCGGCGGCGGTCTTCGGATCGAGCGCGATCGCCTTCTCCGCCTCGGCGATGGCGTCGTCCACGCGATGCCGCTGCCGCATCACCATCGCCAGGTTGAGGTGGAACGAGCCGACGTTGGGTTGAACCTCGATGGCCTGCGCGATGAGCTTGGCCGCCTCGTCCAGTCGTCCGGCCTGCATCGCGGTGACGCCGAGCAGGTGCAGCGCGTTGGGATCGCGCGGGGAGGATTCGAGGACGCGCCGGTACGCCGCCGCCGCGTCGGCGATCCGACCCGACTGGTGCAGCTTCACCGCCTCGTCCAACGTCGCGCGCGCATCGTCCACACCGAAAGTCACACCGCCACCGTTTTCCCGCTGTTGGCCGCCTCGTACAGCTTGGTCATGATCTTCAAATCCTGCATCCCCATTTCGCCGGGCGTCCGGGACTCCTTGTTGTTCATGACGCAGTCGGCGAACGCGTCCATCTCGGCGGCGAACTGATTGATCTGCGGCAGGTCGAGCTGCGTCGGCTTGCCGCGATCCTTCAGCAGGAACGAGATCCCGCCGTACGCGAACGCCTGATCGAGCCGCCCGTACGCCTGCTCGGTCATGAAGTGATAGCCGCTGGCGCCGTGCTCTGCGTAGCTGCACGAGCAGTTGGCCAGCGCGCCGCCGGGGAACTTGAGCGTGAACGCCATCGACGCATCGACCGTCTTGAAGCGCGGATCGTTCTCCGGCTGCCAGGTCTGCGCCGTCACATGGGTCGGCTCCTCGCCGCTGAGGTATCGCGCGGCTTGCAGGCAGTAGATGCCCAGATCCATCAGCGGCCCGCCGCCGGCGAGCTTCTTGTCGGTCCGCCACTCGTTGGGGCCGATGTTGAACGCGTGATCGGCGACGACCTGGCGGAGCTTTCCGTACTGCCCGCCGTGCGCGACCTCCATCGCCTTGAGGTTGTTCGGCTCGTAGTGCAGGCGGTATCCGATCGCGAGCTTGCGACTGGCCTTCTTGCAGGCGTCGATCATCTGCTGGCATTCCTCGACGCTCACCGCCATCGGCTTCTCACACATCACGTGTTTGCCCGCTTGAGCGGCGCGGACGGTGTACTCGCAGTGCATCGAATTCGGCAGCACGACGTAGACGACGTCGACGGCCGGGTTGTCTTTGATCGAATCAAAGTTCTCGTAGCCGTAGATCGACTTCTCGTCGATGCCGTACTGCTGCGCGAGCTTCTTCGCCTTGTCCGGATGCCCGCTGACGAGCGCGACCGGCTTGCAGAGCTGACACTCGGGCAGCGATCGGAGCAATTGACCGGCGCCGAAGCGGCCGAGGCCGACGATCGCGAAGCCGAGCTTTTTCTTGTCGGTCTTCTCTTCTTCGCCGCGCACATGCGGCGCGAGCGCGACCGCCGCCGCGCCGATCGAAGCTGCTTGGATGAACCGACGTCGCGAGAACGCATCACCCATGGCCGTGTCTCCTCGTTCGTTGCACATCTCAATGTCGCTCGCCGATCACCGGGCCGACGATGCGATAACCGTATTTCTTGCAAAACTCCGGGTACAGCACAGCGTCGGAATTCCGCTGCTTATCCCGCCAGCCGCCTTCGGCGAGCCAGAGCGACCGCTTCATCACCAGTTGCAGCGTGTCGATGTTCAGCGCCGCCGGCGGGTTGCCGCTGAGGATCTCGTAAAAACTGTCGTCCGGCATCTGCGCGGTGTAGCGGCCGAAGACGCGCTGCAGGCCAAAGGCTTTGATCGGAAAGATGATGATGTTGTTCTCGTCCGCCCGCCGCAGGTCCGCCGGCAGGAAGGATCGCGCCGGCCGGCGGATCTCTTTGGCGATCTCCTCCAGCGCGTTCGGATAGAGCACGTTGTCCACGTTGAAGTGAACGATGTACTCGCCGCTCGCCTGCCGCATGCCCAGATCGTGCGGCGTGTGACCCGAGTCGTTGTACCAGCGGTCCGTCGGCCGGACCTCGCAGGGCATCGGCAAGTCCGGCTGAAGCAGCGGGCCATCGTGCAGGCAGATCAGCTCGAAATCCCTGAAGGTCTGGGCATGGATCGAGTTGATGCCGCGGCAGAAGACCTCGTGCGGGATGGTCCCCTGGTAATGGACGGCGATAACTGAAAAAAGCGGCGGCACGCGATCGGCGAAGGTAAACCGGGCCGCGACGGGGTTCAATCGCGCCCGCGCCCGCACGCGCGCCCGAATCTGCCATTGGGTTCGTTTTGCGCAATCGCGATTTTTGTTGCACCACGTTGCATGGCGTTGCAAGGTGTTGCATCCGTTGCGGTCGTCGTCGCCGGTCCCTCGAAAGCTATTCGGTTGTCAAAGAGCGCGTCTCCCTATATCCCGCGCGATTGCACGAATGTGATCACGAACGTGCAATTCGCGGTAATTTATTTGGGCGGCTGGGCGGCGGCGCGCCACCAGGCCAGGCCCTGCTGGGCGGAGCGCTCGGCGATGCGGATGGATTGGGGGTTGAAGCCGCCGAAGTAGGTCGGCGGGCGGGCGACGCGCTCGAATTTTTCGCCGCGGATGCGGATGTACTCCTCCTCGAAACGCTGCCACGGATGCTGGGAGAGATCGGCGTTGGATGCGACGCCGCCGTGAAATTGGTGGAACGTCGCTTCGCCGAGGAGAACGACGAAATCGGTCCTGGGCCGTTGGAGCATCCGGCGGAAGAAATCGGGGCTGGCCAGACCGGCGCCGGGCGACTGAAAGCGCACGTCGAACCCGCCGACCTCGAGCCATGTCGATCGCTTCAGGCAGACGCAGCAGCTTTCGTAGAAGCAGCCGAACCACCCATAGGCGTCGTCGCCGAAGGAGCTGATCAGGCGGAAGAGGCGATAGCCTTCCTCCTCCCACTTGGCGGCGGCGAGCTGCTGGTCTTCGACTGACCTGTCGTAGCTGCCGGGCGGGTCGTCTTTCTTGCGGATGCCGAGGGGAAAGCTTGTCGCGCAGACGAAGGGATCATCGAACGCGCGCATTGCTTTATCTGCGAGATTCAGCACGCCGGGCGAGAGGATCTGCGCGCCGTCGATCATGACCATGACGTAGTCGCCGCGGGCGTCGTTGGCGACGGCGTCGTTGATCGCTTCCACCGGGGACGGCGAGGTGGTTTGGAAGAGGCGGTGGCGAAACTCGGGGCCGAAGGAGCGGACGAAGTTCTCTTCGAGCGGTTGGGACGAGCCGTTGTCGACCGCGATCAC
>JAICTV010000121.1 GCA_025936175.1 Phycisphaerae bacterium | reverse complement strand
TACAAGGAGCTGACCGACGCGTCGCAGGCGGTCGCGCTTCAGGATGCGGATCCAGAGGTGCGGCTGCGCGCGGCACAGAAGCGGCTACAGGAGCAGTACGATCACTTCCGCGCGATCGAGGAAAGGCGCGATCGCGTGGCGGTGAACGACGGCCAACCTTCGCGATGACGCGACAGGAACGACGCAATCTTCGCAGCGCCCTGGCATTTCTCGCGCCGTGGCTGATCGGATTTGCCGTCTTCATGGCCCTCCCGATCGCGCTCTCGTTCTACTACAGCTTCTGCGATTACGCGCTCACCGCGCCGAGCCGTCCGCCGGTCTGGATCGGCCTGGCGAACTATCAGCAGATGCTGCACGACGAGCTGTTCTGGCAGTCGCTCCGCGTGACGCTCGCCTACGCCGCCATGGCGCTGCCGGCCGGGATGCTCCTCTCGCTCGGCCTGGCGCTGATGCTCAACGCGAACATCCGCGGGCAGGCGGTGTACCGCACGATCATCTTCCTGCCGTCGCTCATTCCCGCCGCCGCCTCGGCGATGATCTGGCTGTGGATGTTCAACAGCCGCCTGGGCGTATTCAATCATCTGCTCCGCGCGGTCGGTATCGGAGAAGTCAACTGGCTGGGCGATCGGGCGGCGCTGCCGTCGCTGGCGTTGATGAGCGTGTGGGGCGTCGGCAACACCGTCGTGATCTACCTCGCCGGCTTGCAGGACATCCCGCGCGATCTGCTGGAGGCGGCGGAGTTGGATGGCGCCGATCGCTTCGCCCGGCTCATCCACGTGACGATCCCCGTCCTCTCGCCGGTCATCTTCTTCAATCTCGTGATGGCGATCATCGGCACGTTTTCGGTGCTGACGGTGCCGTACATCATGACGCACGGCGGGCCGAACAACGCGACTTACTTCTACACGATGTACAGCTACGACACCGCGTTCCACTTCCTGCACATGGGTTATGCGAGCGCGCTGGCGTGGGTGCAGCTTGCGATCGTGCTGGCGCTGACGGCGGTCGCGTTCTGGTCGGCGCGGAAGTGGGTGCATTATGCCTGACGCGGCCAGGCTCGCGCCCGCGTTGCCGCCGCCGGCGATCGCGCGGCCAAAACCGGTGTGGCAGGAGCCTGCCGCGCCGCCGCGCGCGCGGTCTTCGGCAATTCCGATCGACGCGGTGCTCTTCCACGTCGGCCTGCTCTGCGTATGCCTTGCATTCCTGCTGCCGTTCGTCTGGATGCTCTCGACGAGCCTCAAGACGCTGGAAGGAACCAGCGAATATCCGCCGCGTTTCGTCCCGCACCCGTTTCAGCCGCAGAACTACCTCGATGTTTTTCGCCACAGCCGCTTTCGCTTCGCGACCTACACGCGCAACACGCTCATCGTCGCGTTCCTCACCGTCGCCGGCACCGTCGTCTCCAGTTCCCTCGCCGCCTACGCGTTCGCGCGCATTCCGTTCCGCGGGCGGGGCGTGCTGTTCGTCATCATGCTGGCGACGATCATGATCCCGTTCCCGGTGACGATGGTGTCGCTGTTTCGCATCTTCCGCTGGATGGACGTGCACACGATTGCGTGGCTCGGCCGGGACAATCCGCTGCGGATGCTCGGCACGTTCAAGCCGCTCTGGCTGCCGGCGTGGTTCGGGCAGGCATTCAGCATCTTCCTGCTGCGCCAGTTCTTCATGACGCTGCCCAACGAGCTGTCCGAAGCCGCGCGCATCGACGGGTGCGGTGAGTTCGCGATCTTCTGGCGGATCATCCTGCCGCTGGCGCGTCCCGCGCTCGCGGTCGTCGCGCTCTTCGCTTTCATGGCGGCGTGGAACGATTTTCTCGGGCCGCTGGTCTACCTGCAGCTTCCCGATCAGTACACGCTCGCGCTGGGCCTGCAATCCTTCCAGAGCCAGCACGGCGGCACCGAGTGGCACCTGCTCATGACCGCATCCTTGCTCGTCTGCCTGCCGGTGATCGTGCTGTTCTTCCTGACGCAGCGGACCTTCATCCAGGGCATCGCCACGACGGGGGGAAAATAGTGAAGCCGCGCGCGACGCTCGTCGGGAATTCGCTCGCCGCCGCCAAGAAAAAAACCCGTCCGGCGTGGACGGGTCGATGAGCGGGTGAAGGGAGTTGAACCCTCAACATTGGGCTTGGAAAGCCCACGCTCTGCCAATTGAGCTACACCCGCGCGCGTGCGCGTCTGCGGCGGGGAATGATAGCAGCGCCGGCGGCGATGGCCAAGACGCCCGACGCCGACGGTTCCGGCACGGTGAACCAGGTTGGGCGGCCGCTCCATGCCGCCCGTCTACCGCGCCAGCGTGTTCGCATCCGCGTTGGTGTTGGGGACTGAAACCCGGCTGCGCGTGCGCGACTTTCGTCCACGCCACCGCGATCTGCGATTCGCTCGGGCCGACGGACGGGAGGCGTTACTGCTTCGCAGCCGTGCGCGGAATTGATCGACGTGACTTCAGCGTCGCGCGGGGGCGCACTGGCTTGGGCGTGGGCGGGACCGCCTTCGCGGCGGGCACGCCCTGCTGCGGCGCGTATCCGGCGCCCTGCATCAGCTTCTGGAAATCATCCGTGCCGACCAGACCGGCTTCGAGAAGAAACTGCGAGGGCGCCGACGGCTTGAATCGCGGGGTTTTTCCGCGCGCGTAGGCGTCCTGCCGCTTCTGGCACCATGTGACCCGCAGGATCTTTTTCGCCCGCGTGAAGCCGACGTAGCACAGCCGACGCTCTTCATCCAGTCCGCGCTCGCCGCGATCGGCCAGCGCTTTCTCGTGCGGCAGGATGCGGTGCTCGACGCCGATCATGTAGACCACGTCGAACTCCAGCCCCTTGCTCGCGTGCAGCGACATCAGGCGGACGCCGTTCTTGCGCTCGTCCTCTTTGGCGTCGTCGCCGGCGGTGTAGAGCGAGATCGATTCGAGATATTCGCCGACGCCCGCGGCGCCACCGACGCCCGCGCCGCCACCGCCGTTCGTGCGCGCGAACTCCGCGATCGCGTTCACGAGCTCGTTCACGTTGCGGCTGCGCTCCTCGTACTCGCTCTTCTCGTCGTAGCGGGCTTTGAGCCACTCATCGTATCGGCTGCGGCGGAGAAGCTCGCTCGCGACGTCGGCGACGCCGGCGCGCGCGACGTCGAAATCGAAGATGCAGCGCGTCTCACGGCAGGCGCGGAGGGCGGCGTCCGAGAGCGGCTTGTCGTTCTCGTCGCGGACGAATTCCAGGTTCCGCTCCTGCATCGCGGTGAGGATGTCGATCTTGTGCAGCTCGGCGAAGTGCTCGAGCCGGCCGATCAGCGTGTCGCCCATGCCGCGCGCGGGTTTGTTGGCAATGCGATGGAAGGAGATCCCGTCGAACGGATTGCAGACGAAGCGCAGCATCGACAGCACGTCTTTGACTTCCATCCGGTCGTAGTATGAGCCGGCACCGACGACCTGATACGGAATTTGCCGCTTCGCCAGCGACTGCTCCATCAGCCGTGACATGTCGTTGGTGCGGAAGAACACCGCGATCTCGCGCGCCGTCGTGCCGGACTTGATCGTGTTCGCGATGCTGGTCGCGACGCCTTCGGCCTCGGCCTCCGGATGCTCGAACTTGACGCACCTGGGCGGCTCGCCCGCCTTGTTGGGCGTGTCGAAATCGATCGGCGTGCGCGATTTGCAGTGGCGGATCAGCGTGTCCGCCGCCCGGATGATCTGCGGCGTCGAGCGATAGTTCAGCCCGAGCTTGATCACTTCGCACTTGCCGGTCTTGCGCCGGCCGTTGGCGATGAACTGCGGGATGGCGTCCGGCGTGGCGCCGCGCCACTCGTAGATCGATTGATCGCCGTCGCCGACCGCGAGCACGTTGTCCTCCTTGCCGGCGAGCAGCTCGACGATCTCGTTCTGTGCCTTGTTGGTGTCCTGGTACTCGTCGACCTGAATGAAGCGGAAGCGCTTGTGGAGCTTCGCGCGGACGTCATCGCACTCGCGCAGCAGCCGGGCGGCTTCGCTGAGCATGCCGGAGAAGTCGCACTGGTTGCGCGAGCGCAGCAGCTCGAAGTACGCGCGGACGACGTTCGTCTCGCCCGCCGAGAGCTTGCGATCCGCCGCGAGCGACTCGAGATCGGAATTGTTTTCGCGAAAGTCGTTGGCGATGAAGGCGAGCGTGCGCGCTTGCGGTTTGGTGGGCTCGAGCCCGCGGCGGCGGGCGATCTGGAGGAGCAGGTCGATCTGATCGTCGCTGTCGCAGATCGTCATCCGCGCGGTGTAGCCGATCGCGGCGCCGAATCGCCGCAGCAGCGTCCCGCACAGGCCGTGAAAGTTCGAGATGAAGACTTTTTCTGCCGCCTTGCCCTGCACGGCGGCGATCCGCTGCCGCATCTCGTCACGCGCCTTGTTCGTGAACGTGAGGCAGAGGATCGACGCCGGCTCGAAGCCGTGGCGGATCAGCCGGCCGGTGCGCTCGGTGAGCGTGCGCGTCTTTCCCGATCCCGGCCCCGCGAGGGTGAGGATTCGGCCGAAGACGTGGTTGGCGATTTGTTCCTGGTGCGGGTTCAAAGGCACGGCGGCGGGCAACATAGCGTGGCCCGCCGCCGATTCAATTGCGAATTTTCTGCGTGGCTCGGCGATCGCTCAGTGCGAACGACGGCGGCGAACGAGGCCGACCGCGGCAACGGCCAGCAATCCGAGTGACGCGGGCTCGGGCGCCGCGTCGGTAACGACAAAGTTGTCGAAGATCTCGGCGTTGAAGAGCTGGTTGTTGGCCGTCGAGTTTCCGGTCAGGCCGGTGTCGTCGTTGCCGAGCGAGACATTTCCGCCGCCGAACGTGACGGCCGAAAGCGGCGACGTGGTAATCGCGCTGCCATCGATCGACCACGTGACGTTCGTGCCGTCATTGGCGATCGTCCACGTGTGCCAGGCGAATCCCTGTGTGCCCGCCGCCGTACTGCCGCTCTGGGTCGACGAGAAAGTCGATTGTCCCGCAGGCGCGCTCACCGAGGGGAAACGGCTGACGTAATACGGATCGGAGAAGCTGGCGGAGCTGGTGCCGGTGCCGGCGGCCCAGTAATTGGCGGTGGTCGGATTGGGATGGGTGTTGTCGAGATAGAGGCGATATGCCTGGTTCGCGCCGCCGCCGTTGTCACCGAAGGCTTCGGTGAGCAGGCCGTCGTTGGCAGCGACGTACTGGATGGACGTGCCGGACGTGCCGACACCGACGGCGACGCCGGTCGTTCCGTTGGAGCCGCTGGCGGAGATGTTGGTCCCGCCGATGTAGTTGGACCAGACGTCTACTTGAACGGTCCAGGGACCGGCGGCGGTGAGGCCCAGCGTCTTGGTTGCGATCTCGGTCGCGCCGACGACGGTGGCCGAGGAACTTTGCAGGTTGTCGGTGCGGAGTCGCAGGCCGAGCGTTGAGGCATCGGTGGTGTGCGGCGCCGACGGGATCGACAATCCGCCCGAGCCGGGCGCGGCACCGTAGTTGTAGGCGAACGTCGCGTCCCCCGAAGGCAGCGCGTTCGCGCCGTTCGTGATGAACTTGTTGTAGTTGGCGCTGGTGTCGGTGTTGAAGTCGTCGCTGTACAGCACGACCGCTGCACGAGCGACGCTCGCGCCGGCGCTGGCCAGAACGCATGCGGTCACAACGTAACGAAGCCCTCGCTTCATGTTCGAACCCTCACAAAAAAGAGATGTGTGTGGCTGCCCTGCCCAAAACGGATAGGTCCCACTCCAGATGAAGTTTGTATGCAATCGAATATGAAATGTCGAGAACAATTGTGAATGAACTTTGGCCAACAGCGGGTGCGAAAAAAAGCCCACGGAGGAAGATCCGTGGGCTTCGCGACAGACAAAGTCTTACATAATATAACGGTTCACCTCGCTAACTCTTTCGCGCTTCGATCTTTGGCGCGATCAGCGCGGGGTCCGGCGTGACCGGTGTCGCACGAGTTAATTCGGCGTTGCCGTTTCCTGCGGCACTCTGAATTTTAAATCCGCTTTTTTCGGCGATCAGCAGATTCACCAGAGTACCCATCAAACCAAGGCCCGAGGAGTCTCCCGCGCCGCTCCCGCCACCGCCGCCGGCAGTGAAAACTTGCTGCGGCACCAGCGGCTGGCTGCTTTTGCTCAGGTGCTCGGCGAGCACCGCGACCGCGTAGAGCTTCGGATCCATGAAGCTGGCGATCTTCTGACGCAGCACGTCCGCTTCCGCTTGACCGATCTCGCCGATGCGCTTGGCTTCGCCCTGGCCGGCGAGCATGCGCTGCTTGGATTCGGCTTCGGCGGTGACGATCGTCTGCTCCGCCTGCTTGCGGGCGCGCTCCAGGTCCGCATCCGCCTGGTTACGCGCGATCTCGATCTGCACCTTCGAGCCGGTCAACTCCGTCTGCCGGGCGGCCATCGCCTGCGCTTCGTTGAGCTTCTTCTGCTCTTCCGACGCAGCGCGCTGGCGCTGATAAGTTTCAATCTGCTCGACCGAAAGCTGCCGCTGGCGAAGCTGCTCGAGCAGCGTTTCGATCTTTCCGCCGGCTTCCTGCGTGTCGGGCTTGCCGATCAGGACGTCGACGCACTGGATGTCGAACTCTTCGAACCGGCGTTGCAGTTCCTTTCGCGCTTCGAGCTGGATGGAATCGCGTTCCTGCAGCAGCGCGAGCATCGTGCGCTTGTGCGCGACGTCGCGGAAGTACGCCGACAGCATCGGATCGAGCGTCTGCGTGATCAGCTTCTTCACGTCGCCGAAGCGCTGGATGACCGACGGGGCCTTCATGTAGTCGATGTGCACGACGACGCTGAGCGGGAGCGTCGGCTCGTATGCGTCCTTGGTCACCATCTCGATCGACTTGAGCGTGTCGTCGTAGCGGTGCGTTTCCGTGCGACCGGTGACCCAGTGCAGCACGAAGTTGGTTGTGGGGACGAGCACCAGGACGCCGGCGTAAGTATTGAACGGGTACTTGCCGGGGCCGAGGGGTTTTTCCCACACGCCGCGCTCGCCGCGCGCGACGCGCTCGCCGTGACGGAAGGCTTCGCCCGAGAGATCCTTGCCCATCGGCCCGTAGTAGCTGACGACCACGCCGACGTAGCCGATCGGGACGATCGTCTTCGGCAGCACTTCGATCGAGGCGAACCAGCGGTTGATGAAGTAGGTGCCGTCGGTGAGCGGGACGTACTGACGACCGCGTCGTCCGCCGGCGGCAAGGAAGGCCTCGGGGTCCTGGTAGTTGTTGTGATAGTTCGTCTCCTGCGGGTCGTTGCCGCACGCGGGGGCGATGATTTCACCCGGCGCGAGCGACGGACCGTCGTGGATCGTGACGATGCCGATGGAGTCGACGGCGATCTGCTTGTCCGGGTTGAGCGGATCGATGGCGGACATTTCCTCGCCGATGACGACCGGACTGAAGCCGTTGCACGAGCGCAATTCCTGTTGCCAACCGACGAGCTTTTCCAGCTCGCCGCGGTTGCCGCCCAGGTCCAGGTGATAGACCTGCTGCTCGGTGATGACGACGAACGCGGCCAGGTTGATCGCGTAGACGCCTTCGCGCAGGATCGAGCGCTGTCGGCCGCGCTGGCCGCGCAGCGTCTTGCCGTCGCCGAAGAGGAACTTCTCCGCGTCCTGAAAATTCGCGCACTCGACGACGCGGCCGAGGGTTTGTCCCGGTTGCAGCGTGGCGCCGTCGCGGGCGTAGATGTAACCGACCTTGCCCTGCGGGATGGTCACGAGCGGCACCTTGTGGATCCGATATTGCCAGCTCCACTTGCGGAAGTGTATGCCGCCGCGAAGCAGACGCGCTTCGTAACCGGCTTCGCCATTGGCGGCGATGATGCGGCCTTCGGCGAGCGATCCCTTGGCGGACCATAGTTTTTCGACGATGCCGACGCGGTCGTTGGGGATGTAACGCACGCCGCACGCGCCGAGCGTCATCCGTCCGCCGACGAGCAGCACGATCAGGACGATCACGCCGACGATCGCGATCATGACCCAGGCCTGGCTGCTGTCGGGCATGCCGACGGCGAGCGTTTGAAGAGACGATGTGAAGAGTTGTGTCATAGTCGAACCTCCGCCTTTTGAAGTTGTGAAAATCATATCGCTGACGTGTTGCGAATGCAGTGAGGACGCGCGGCGGCGTATCGCGCGCAAAGGGCGGATGTGAGGCCAGTTACGAATGAGTAGGGGAATGGTGATGGTTTATAAGAAACAACACCATCGCCAACGCCGGCGCGGTGATGACAGTTCGGCGACGTCGGCTGGTGTGTGCGGCTAGTGGGTAGCTCGCCGGGGGCGCAGGATCATCCGCAGCGCCAGCGGGATCGTCATGATGAGCAATTGCATCACGATTCCGGCGATGATCGGCGCGCTGCGATGCGTCCAGATGACGATGAGCGCGCCGATCGGGCTGCACGCGGAGATGCCGCCGATCGGATCGGCTTCGCCGTAGTCGGCCAGCGCGAAGCGGATCAGGTCCACGAAGACGGGCACGAGCCAGAAGACGATGATCCAGATGATGATCGGGATCGCCGCGTTTTGCGTGCCGAGGTAGAGCCACGCACAGAGGAAGTAGATCGCTGCGAGCGAGATCGCGATGGTGATGGCGCTGAGCGCGACGTCGCCGAGCGCGGGCTTGGGAACATCCGGCGGTGCGTAGACGACGAGCAGGATCGCAATCGTCACCGCGAGCAACACGAGGCCCGGGAACAGAGGCCTGCGCATCGGCGACGGATCGCGCAGGCGTTTGTGCCGCCGCCAATGTTGCATCGCCAGCGCGGAGGCCGACAGCGGCGCGAGCGCGAGGATCATGCCGGTCACCATCGTGGCGATGAGGCGTCCGGAAAGCTCGATCTTCCCGCCGACGCCCCAGCCGCGCGGCTCATAAATGTCCCACTCGCGCAGGCCGATCGCCGACAGCAACGTCCACGCAATCACCAACATCAGCCCCAGCGCCCAATCGAGCCCGATGGCGTCGGCGGTGCGATAGCGTCGCGCGGCGGCGAAGAAGAGGATGCCGCCGACCAGGGCCTGCATCGCGAACGCCATCGCATAGGTCGGCGGGAGCGCCATCGTCGCGGCGGTGCGCAGGTCAAAGATGGTGCCGCCGGCCATCGGACTGATGAGCACCGTCATCCCCGGCAGCAGCGAAAAGAGTCCACCGGCCGACGCGTATGGCATCGCGAACAGCGGGATGATCAGCAGGCCGGGCCCGGCCTTCGACGCGAACGAGACGTAGGCGGCGAGGACCCAGATGAAGGTCGAGAACGCGAGCAGCACGAGGCTGGCGAAGGTCCATTGCGCCAGTGGAACGCCCGCGCCGGAAGCGCAGAACAGTCCCAGCACGTAGATGCCTGCAAAGAAGATCAACGGACCGATCGCGGCGCCGACGACGTAGCCGGCGACGGCGTCGATCGGCGTCGTCGGCATCAGGCGGTGCGATTCGATCAAGCCGCTCTTGATGTCGGCGCGAATGGCGGCCGCGATCCGCCCCGGCGCCATCAGCACGACGGCCGCGCCCGCAAGTCCGAGCAGCCCGGTGCACCAGCCGAAGAGATTGCGCGTCGTCTGCGTCGGGTCGTACTTCGCCGCGCCGATGACGAACATCGCCAGCAGCGCGAACACACCGGCGCTGAAGCCGAGCGACTTCTTCCAGCCGCCTCTCAGTCGAAACTGCGCCCAGGCGATCGCGTTGTTGGGGCCGAGCAAGGCCATGGTATTTGCAATTTGCGATTTGCAAATCGCAAATCTCTTAATCCACCTGCGCCACTTCCGTCCTTAAGTACGCTTCTTCCAATCCCGGCGCGTTGGGCGCGAACGACGCGACCGGGAGCTTCATTTCGATGAGCTTGAGCAGCAGGGCGGCCGCCGCGTCCTTATCGTTGATGAACTCGATCGTGATCCGCTCGCCGTCGATCTCGACGTCGCCGACGTCGTCGATCGATTCGAGCATCTGCTCGACGCGCGTGACGGGATGCGCGAGAGTGATGGTGTACCGGCAGCGGCTCGCGTCGCCGCCGGTGGCGATCTCGTTGACCGTGCCGTAACGCACGATCTGTCCCTTGGACATGATGGCGATGTGCGAGCAGTACTCGCCCATGTCGAGCAGGTTGTGCGATGACACGATCAGTCCTTTGCCCTGTTCGCGCAAGGTCACGAGCAGTTGGCGGAACTGGACCCGGCCGGCGGGGTCGAGGCCGGCGGTGGGCTCGTCCAGCAGCACGATCGACGGATTTGGCAGCAGCGTGCGCGCGATGCCGATGCGCTGCCGCATCCCGCGCGACAGGGTCTTGATCTTCATCCCGGCTTTTTCAAGCAGCCATACTTTCTCGAGCCAGAAATTGATGCGCTCATCGACTTCCGGCCCGGCGTGCTCGTAGCCCTTGGCGATGAAGCGGAGGAAATCGCGCACGGTGAGCTCTTCGTAAACTGCCGGCGTGTCGGGAGTGAAGCCGAGGTGGCGGATCAGGTGTGATGCGCCCGGGACGAGTGGCTCGCCGAGGACATTCACCACGCCGCGCGTGAGTGGCTGGATGCCGCAGAGTGCGCGGAGCAGCGTCGTCTTGCCGGCGCCGTTGGGCCCGATCAGTCCGAGCAGATCTCCGCCGCGCAGCGTCAGCGAGACATCGTGTACGGCATCGAATCCGCCGAAGCGGACGCGCAACTGCTCGGCGACCAGGACCGCTTCGGGGGTGGACATCGCGAACAAAAACGTACGGCCGGCGCGCAAGTGGGACAAGTAGGGGCGACGCCTGCGTCGCCACCGCCGCGCCCAAAAGAGGGCGACGCAGGCGTCGCCCCTACGAGGGCGGGAGCAGCTTCTTGACGCGCGCAACGTCTATGTGCCCGTCGAGCGCGGCGTCGAACACCAGGCTGCCGATCTCGGCGGTGCGGAGCTTCATCTTCAGCAGATCGCCCAGTTGCAGCGTGAGGTCGGCAGCGGCGCGGGAGAGGGCGGAGAGGTCGGCGGCGTTGGTGATGACGCCGTTGCCGCGAAGTTCGCCCAGTTCCGCCGGCTCGTCGCGCCGGCCGATCGAATGGGCGAGAAGCGTGACGTTGTATGCGCCGCCGGATCGTTTGAGCTCCACCAGTAGCCTCTCGACCGACGCTCGATACGTGCCGGCGATGATGTTGACCTGGCCGTCGACGAGCAACACCTTCTCCGCGTCGAACGTCCACTTGCCGGATTCTTCTTCCGCTTCCGCCGGGGCGGGCGCCGCGGCCGGAGGTTTGGACTTGGGCTTGGGAAGGTTCAACGATCCGTCCGCACGCCGGACGAGATTCACCGTCGGTCGCTCGATTGTCAGTGACTTGACGACAAACTCGCCCTTGAGCGCGCGGCCGATCGCGACCTCGACGTGTACGCGCGCGACGGTGGCGACGTCGCCCACGCGCACGCCCAGAACTTCGATCGCGCCCTTGAACGGCGACAGGTTCAGTTTGTCGAAGGTGACGAGCGCCCCGAGGAGGGCGGAGAGCTTGCGTTCGATCGCGCCTTGGAGGATGGGCATGGAGGGGTGAGATCCGGTGGCGCGGGAAAAACGGGAGGGCTCGGCTTAGCTGGGATGCTGCATTACATTCCGCGCCCACCCAGGGTGATCGGCACGACGGGCTGCGGCGAGGGGACGTAGCTCGGCTCGATTGCGATCTGCAGCGGGCGCCGCTTGCCCGCGGGAGGCAGGCCGTCCTCATCGACGATTTTCTGAATCGCCATCACGCCTTCGAGCAGCGTCTCGGGTCGCGGCGGGCAGCCGGGGATGTAGACGTCCACCGGCATGAACTGATCGATCCCCTGGATCGTCGCGTACGCGTCGAACACCCCGCCCGTGCTGGCGCACGCGCCCATCGAGATGACCCACTTCGGCTCGGTCATCTGCTGGTAGATGTGCTGGAGGACCGGCATCATTTTGATGGTGACGCGCCCGGCGACGATCATCAGATCCGCCTGCCGCGGTGAAAAGCGCATCGCCTCGGCGCCGAAGCGGGCGATGTCGTAGCGCGATGCGCCGGTGGCCATCAGCTCGATGCCGCAGCACGCGGTAGCGAAGGGCATCGGCCAGAGCGAGCTGCGCCGCGCCCAGTTGACGACCTTCTTGAGCTGCGTGGTCAGGACGTTGTCGGGAAGCTGTTGGGTGTCGATCATGTGCGATTTCCGATTTTAGATTTGCGATTTGCGATTGCAAACGGACTCAATCGTCCAATCTGCATCAAATCGCAAATTGCAAATCGCAAATCGCAAATCTACTATGCCGCCCGACATGGAAGATGCCCCGTCCAACTGGCTGCCGGTCGTGCTGTTGATCATCATCGGCGTAGGTTTCGTCGTCAGCAACATCGTCGCATCGCTGATCATCGGCCCCAGCCGCACCGGGCCGGGCAAGGCGGCGACCTACGAGAGCGGCATGGTCCCCGTCGGCGACACCCGCCGGCGGTTCAACGTCCGCTTCTACATCGTCGCGATGATCTTCCTGGTCATCGACGTGGACATCATCTTCTTCTACCCCTGGGCGACGATCTTCGCGCCGGTCGTCCGTACCGGCACGCCGCAGCAGGGGGCGGCGCTGCTTATCAGCCTCTTGATCTTCGTTGCGCTGCTGCTGGTCGCGTACGCGTACGCGTGGGGCAAGGGCGTTTTCCGCTGGGATTAAAACTTTCGTCTCCGTCGCGCGTCTACTGAGGTATGCGAACGCTGCCGGCGATCGTCTGCGCGCTGGTTTGTCTCGGCGCGACTCCCGCGTCGCGGCCATCATTGGATGAGAAGTGCCGCTCGCTGCTCGACAAGTGGCGCGATCGACTCGACGCCGCGCACATGACGGCGATCGTCTCGCCGCCGTTCGTCGTCGCGGGCGACGGCGGGGCGGAACGCGTCAATCGCTATCTCCACAACACGATCCTCGCGGCGGTCGATGCGCTGCATCGAAAGTTCTTCGATCGCCAACCAACCGAGCCGATCCTGATACTCCTGTTCGAATCGGACGAACCGTATCGCCACGCGGCGAAGAAATGGTTCGGCGACGAGGACGTCTCGCGCTACGGCTACTTCCGCCAGCGCGACAACGTCATGCTGATGAACGTCTCGACCGGCACCGGCACGCTCGTGCACGAGCTGGTGCACGCGCTGATCAAGCCGGATTTTGCCGACGCCCCGAGCTGGCTCAACGAAGGTCTGGGAAGCCTGTTCGAACAATGCACGCTCGTCGACAACGACATCCGCGGGCTGGAGAACTGGCGGCTGCCGGCATTGCAGCGCGCGATCCGTCAGAACAAGCTGCGCCCGCTGTCGGAGATGATCGCGGACGATGACTTCTACAACGCCGAGCGCACCGGCATGAATTATGCGCAGGCGCGATATCTCCTGATGTACCTTCAGGAGAAGCGCAAGCTGCGCGACTTCTACCGCCGTTTTCGCGACGATCACGACGACGATTCGACGGGTTTGAAACACCTCGAGCAGATCACCGCACCGCAATCGTTCGAGCAATTCGAGAAAGACTGGCGTGCGTGGGTCCTCACGCTGCGGTTCAATTGAGGGGTCGGGACTGAGCGATGTCATCCCGAGGTGCTCCGAGGGATCTCGGACACCACCGGCTTGCGAGATTCCTCGGAGTACCTCGGAATGAGATTCCGTACGTGCGGCACAATTTCCGTTCCTTGAACCGCAACTTCCCGCGCATAAGATCACACGTCTGTCTTCGTCCGAACAACCTCCGCACTTTTCAGAGCACCATGGCCAACAAAATCGACGCCTTCGGTTCCGTTTCTTCCCTTTCCACCGCTGCCGGCGAATTCAAGATCAACCGGCTGGACGCGCTTGAGAAGCAGGGATTTTGCGATCTCGACAAAGTTCCGTTCTCGATCAAGGTCTTGCTCGAGAGCGCGCTGCGCAATGTCGACAACTTCGTCGTCAACGAGACCGACGTGAAGCGCCTCGCCTGTTGGGACCCCAAGAAGCCGGCGAACAATGAGGTGCCGTTCAACGTCGCGCGGGTAATCCTGCAGGATTTCACCGGCGTGCCGTGCGTCGTCGATCTCGCGGCGATGCGCGCGGCGATGAAGCGCGCGGGCGGCGACCCGCAGAAGATCAACCCGCTCGTTCCGGTCGATCTGGTGATCGATCACTCGGTGCAGGTCGATGAATTCGCCAACCCGCTGGCGCTGCTGCACAACGTCGAGAAGGAATTCGTGCGCAACCGCGAACGCTACGAGTTTCTCAAGTGGGGACAAAAGGCGTTCCGCAATTTTTCCGTTGTCCCGCCGGCGACGGGGATCGTGCACCAGGTCAACCTCGAGTACATCGCCAGGATCGTGCAGACGCGCGACGGCTTCGCCTTCCCCGATTCGCTGGTCGGCACCGACAGCCACACGACCATGATCAACGGGCTCGGCGTCGTCGGGTGGGGCGTCGGGGGGATCGAGGCCGAGGCGTGCATGCTCGGCCAGCCCATCTACCTTGTCACGCCGCAGGTGGTCGGGTTTAAACTGTTCGGCAAGCTGCCCGAAGGCGCGACGGCGACGGACCTCGTGCTCGCCGTCACGCAGATCCTTCGCGCCCACGGCGTGGTGGAAAAATTCGTCGAGTTCTACGGGGACGGTTTGAGTTCAATGTCCGTCGCCGACCGCGCGACGATCGCGAACATGGCGCCCGAGTATGGCGCGACGATCGGTTTCTTCCCGGTGGACGAACAAACACTCGCATACCTCCGTTTGACCGGTCGTCCCGGCGCGCACATCGATCTCGTGGAGCGCTACTGCAAGGAGCAGGGGCTGTGGCGCGAGAAGGACAGCGAGCCGACGTTCAGCGAGGTGCTGGAGCTCGATCTCTCGACCGTGGTTCCTTCGGTCGCGGGTCCCAAGCGTCCTCAGGATCGCGTCGAGCTTCCGAACATCCGATCGACCTTCCGCAAGGCCTTTTCCGAAGCGCTCGCGGCGCCGACGAAAGCCGAAGGATTGCAATCCTCCGGCTTTGAATCTGCGGGCGCGGGTGGGGTTGCGGTCGAGGAGGAAGTGGCGCTGAAGCACGGTGACGTCGTCATCGCGGCGATCACGAGCTGCACGAACACCAGCAACCCCAGTGTCATGATCGCAGCGGGCCTGCTCGCAAAGAAAGCGGTCGAGAAGGGTCTGACGCGCAAGCCTCACGTGAAGACGTCATTGTCACCCGGTTCCCGCGTCGTCACCGATTACTTCGCGAAGGCGAACCTGCAAACGTATCTCGACCAGCTCGGCTTCCAGACGACCGGTTACGGTTGCATGACCTGCAT
The DNA here is from genome assembly GCA_025936175.1 of Phycisphaerae bacterium. Classification (GTDB taxonomy): domain Bacteria; phylum Planctomycetota; class Phycisphaerae; order Tepidisphaerales; family Tepidisphaeraceae; genus JAICTV01. The sequence continues at coordinate 792 of JAICTV010000121.1, read as the reverse complement.
CGGCAACTCCGGCCCGCTGCCGGAGGAGATCGCTTCGGAGATCGAGGGGAACAACCTCGTCGCCGTCTCCGTCCTTTCGGGCAACCGTAATTTTGAAGGCCGCATCAATCCGCACGTGAAGGCGAACTATCTCGCCTCGCCGCCGCTCGTCGTCGCGTATGCGCTCGCAGGGACGATCGAGATCGACCTGACGAAAGAGCCGCTCGGCGTCGACAAGAAAGGCAAGCCGGTCATGCTCGCCGACATCTGGCCGAGCCAGGACGAGGTCACGTCAACCATCGCCTCGTGCATCTCGCCCGAGATGTTCAAAACGCAGTACGAAAACGTCGGCGAGAAAAATCCGGAATGGAACGCGATCCCGATCAAGGGCGGCGAGCTGTTCAACTTCGACGCCAGGAGCACCTACATCCAGGAGCCGCCGTTCTTCATCGATCTCAAGCGCGAGCCGGCGCCGGTGAAGCCGATCAACAGCGCGCGCGTGCTGGTCATGGTCGGCGACAGCGTGACGACGGATCACATCTCGCCCGCCGGCTCGATCAAGAAGTCTTCGCCGGCGGGTCAGTACCTGATCGAACACGGCGTGCAGCCGCTCGACTTCAACAGCTACGGCTCGCGGCGCGGAAACGACCGCGTCATGACGCGCGGCACGTTCGCCAACATCCGCCTGCGCAATCTCCTGGCCCCCGGCACCGAAGGCGGCGTCACCGCCTGGCTGGGAACAAAACTGCTCGCGCACATGAAGCCCGAGCAGGCGGTACACGCCTCGGACGATGCGAAGGTCGACACGACCGC
>JAICTV010000101.1 GCA_025936175.1 Phycisphaerae bacterium | reverse complement strand
CTGCTGGTGACGGATTCGATCGAGACGCAGCCGGTGAAACGGACGTCGGCGAAGGTGCAGGTGGTGTCGGTGGCGGGGCTGTTGGGGGAGGCGATCAAACGGATTCAGAATCGCGAGAGCATCAGCGTCCTGTTCGAGCCGTAGCCTGATGGGCGCGCGTTGATCCGCCGCTGGCGCTCGCGTTTGCGTCGCTCTTGTACGGGCACTGCGGGCAGTGGTTGTTGCAGCACTCGCCGAGGGTCAGCAGGTATTCGCGCGTGAGGACGCAGCGGCCGGACTCGTAGACGTAGTCTTTGCCGAAGACGAGCTTTTGTTTCCGCCGACGTCGCATCAGCCCTGAGCCCCTCGCATCGCGGATGGTTTACGATATGAGTGGGGGTCAGTTCAAAGGACTAATGAGGTCTGCTGATGAATGACGTCGCATCCGGCTTTATCGAGGAATCGCGCGAGACGCTCGCCCGGGCACAGGAAAAAATCGTCCACTGCCTGAAGCAGTTGAAGGACGATCAGGTGAATTGGCGGCCGTTCGAGCAGCAGAACAGCCTCGCGAACATCATCCTCCACCTCTGCGGTAACATCCGCCAATGGATCATCAGCGGCGTCGGCGGGACGCCCGACACGCGCAATCGGCCGGCGGAATTCGCCGATCGCAAACGCTATGCGGTGTCCGATTTGATCGATCGACTCAACGCGACGGTGCGCGAGGCGGACGAGGTGATCGCGCGCGTGCCGCACGAGCGGCTGCTTGAGCCTGTGCGCGTCCAGGGCTTCGACACCACGCCGATGGGCGCGATCTACCACTCGGTGAGCCACTTCGTCGGCCACTCGCAGGAGGTCATCAACATCACGCGGTTCCAGTTGCGCGAGAGGTACGTCTTCAAGTTCGTGCCGAAGACGAAGGAGCAGGGGGCGTGAAACGCGCGCTTCAGGATTCGTCATGCTGAGGTAATCCGAAGCACCTGGGGTACGGCACGCAGATGCTTCGGAGTACCTCAGCATGACGGGCAGGCGACGTCGCAACCTTTAGAGATCTTCGGAGGGTCTGCTCGCCGGCTTGGTGGTGGGTTGGCTGGTGGGCTTGAAACCTTCTTCCTTCATCTGCACGCGCATCTTCTCGAACTGCTGCTCGGTCTTGTGCCTGATGTACTCGCGCAGGTCCGGCGGGACCTGCGATTCGCGCAGGACGACCTGCACGCCATTGTCGAGCGTCAGCAGGCCTACGCTCGGTTCGCGCGTTGTGTTGGACGCGGTCGAGGGGTTCCAGATGTAAACGCCCTTGTCGCTCACGCTCCACGCGAGGCCGGTGAAGCCGGCGATATTCTCCAGCGCCTGCTGAATCGCAGCGGCATCGAGCGTGAGCTTGACGATCCGTGCATCCTGCGGGATGCGCTGCACCGCGCCGGGCTCGATGACGAACGGAACACCCGCTCGGACCGACAGCTCCGACAGCACCTGCGAAATATCGACGCCGTTGAAGCGCAGGGTAATGGTCTTGGCGAGCTGATCGCGGTAATGGTCGGCCTTGGGCTGGACGACCAGCGTGCTGCCCCACGGGTACCACGTGGCGTCGGTGTTCTGCGGGATCGCTTCCAGCGCATCGAGCAACGTTGCGTTGCGCGCGACCGGGATTTGCCGATCCGCGTTGTCGGTGCGGTTCTCGATCGCAAACGCGCTCTTCGCCGCCTCCAGCTTCGAATCGACCGCCGCGAGCAACTGTTTCAGGGTGGGACGATCATTCTGCGGCCCAAGCGGCGTGCGCGAGAGCAGATCGAGCACCCCCAGCTCATCGACCGTCGCCCGCCGGCCCAGTCGTCCCAGCGCCGGCAACGGCTGAAGCTCGACCGCCTCGTCCTTCAGCTCGAACGTCAGCCCCAGCTTTCGCGTGATCGCCGCCAGCGCGCCGCGCAGCGTCTGGTTCTCGATCTTCGCGTTGATCGTCGTCTGCTCGCCCCAGGGCAGCAGGTCGTATACGCGCGGCGCGACGTCGATGCGCACGCCGGTCTCGTCGGCGATCTTCTGGATCGCCTGCGGGATCGTCTGGTTCGCGATGTTCAGCTTGACCTGCTTGTCGAGCGCTTCGTTGATCAGTGCGGACGAGCTTTGGCCAAACGCGCCGGGGGAGATGACCAGCAGCAGTGATGCGATGAGCCAGCGCATGTCACGTCTCCACGGGCGGCGCGCTGATTGTCATCCGGAGGTAGTCCGAGGGATCTCGGATGCAACCTGCCGCCGAGATCCCTCGGACTACCTCGGGATGACAATCGTGTGCCGCAGGGAACAGGGAAATCAATACGGCAACGCCGACGTATCTTGCAGGGCGGAACGCTCGGTGGCAATGACGACGCGCGGCTGGCGGTAGACGATGTCCTCATCCACGCCGTAGTTCGAGCGCTTGGCAAGCTCCGACGGGCCGATTGAGATCTCGGCGATGGCCGGCTGCGTCGCCGCCTCCGCGGTCGGGCCGGTGACTTCCGCGATCGCATTGTCGCCGATCTTCTGCGGGGTCGAGTTCGTCGCCACCTCTTCGATCCTCGGCGGCGCTTGATGACGATTGAGCAGCACAGCGGTTCCGACGGCAATCAGCACGAGCGCCGCGACGGCGGCAACGCCGCGCGACCACCAGGCGGAGATGCGATGGCTCGTCGTCGCGCGATCTTCTTCTGCGACGGCGGCTGATAGGTGTTCCGCCAGCTTCTCCCAGCGAATCTCGGGGAGCGGCGCGACGTTCTCGCGCTTCAGCGACGCGTCGAGCTTGCGGAAATCCTCAAGCATCGCGCGGGCGTCGGCATCGCCGGCCAGCACCTGCTCGAGCGCAGCCGCCTCCGTCATCGACAGTGTGCCGTCTATGTACTGGCTGATCTGAAACTCGAGCTGCTCGCGGTCCATTACAGGTGCTCTTGGAGAATTTCTCGCAACTTCTTGCGTCCCTGAAACACGTGCCACTTCACCGCTTCGACACTGCAGTTGAGCGCCTCGGCGACGTCCTTCTGCGGCATTTCGTCGATCGTGAACATGATGATCGCCTGCCGCTGTTTCTCCGGTAGCTGAGCCAGAGCTTCCTTCAGCTTCGCGCCCAGCTCTTTGCCTTCCAGCGCCCGCGACGGGTCGGCGGCCGCCGCGGACATCCATTCGCTTCCGCCGCCGTGCGCTTCGGTCTGTCCCCCTTCCTGCGGGCCCAGGACTTCCGCCAGTGGCACCGACGCGCGCGTCTTTCTGCTACGTCGGTAATTCAGCGACAGGTTCGACACGATCCGCATCAACCAGCCGCCGAAGGCATCGGGCTTCTGTAGCGTGTCGAGGCTGGTGAACGCCTTGAGGAACGCATCCTGCGTCACCTCGAGGGCATCCTGCGTGTTGCCCAGCAGCCGGTACGAGACCGCGACGGCCTGTCGTTGATATCGTCGGATCAACTCGTCGAATGCTTTTCGATCGCCTGCCGTGGCTTGGGAGACGAGTTGCCCGTCGGAGGGACCGGTCGGCGAAGGATGGTTGGGATCGCTCGCCTGCGGTTCCATAGGTCAGGACACTTTAAGCGCGGCCAGGTTAGAGGGTTGCGACAAATTTTGACTGGCAGAAGCAGCGGGCATTTTATCGGACGAGCGAGAGAAGATCGCGGCAGTAAGTGCTGACAGCAGCGACGATTGCGTCCGCTCCGTCGTGCGCCTTCTCCTTCATCCGCCGCACGACCGCGCTTCCGACAATCGCTCCATCGGCCACGCCCGCGAGCTGTTTCAGGTGCTGCGGCGTGGAAACGCCGAATCCGACGCAAACCGGACGATCCGTCAGCGACTTCATGCTCTTCACACCGTCGGCGAGTTCGACCGGGAGCTGATTCCGCTCGCCCGTGATCCCCGCGACGGAGAGGTAATAGATGAAGCCGCTGGAAAGCCGGGCGATCTCCGCGCGGCGGTCCTTCGACGTCGTCGGCGCGACCAGCAGAATCGTGTCCAACCCCGCCGCGCGGATGTGCGCCGAGATTGATGCCGCTTCAGGCGGGGGAAGATCGGGCAGGATCAATCCGTCAAAGCCCGACTCCTTCAACGTCGCGGCGAATCGCTCGATCCCGTACCGAAACGCGACCGAAACGCTCACCATCGCCACGAGTGGGATTGAGACCGATGAGCGGACCTTTTTCACCGTCGCGAACACCTCCGCCAGCTTCAGCTTTTTCTCCAGCGCCCGCGTGAACGCCTCCTGAATCACGGGACCGTCCGCGATCGGGTCGGAAAACGGAATGCCGACTTCGATAATGCTCGCGCCCGCGCTTTCCAGCGCCGGCAGCAGCTTCCCCGTCGTCTCCAGATCCGGGTAACCGGCAGGAACGAAGGGCATGAAGGCGATCTGCTTCTTCGAGCGAAGCTGCGCGAACATCTCAGCGAGGGATCGTCGTGAATTGCTCATTTCAGGCAGGGGCGATGATAGAGCCGGCAGCGGAGTAATCCAACATCGCCTCGCCGCCGCGGCAATCGCCCCGGATCCCGCCTATCCTTATCGCATCGGAAGGAGACCCGTTCATGGCGACCCTCTCCCTGGAACTCGCCTTTCCCACGCTCACGCCCGTCGAGATGGATTTCCTTCGCTCGCACGCCGAGCGGCGCGAATACGCCGACGGCGAGGTCGTCTTCAAGGCCGGTGACGCGGCGATCCCGTTCTTCGTCGTCGAGTCGGGTGAACTAAAGATCATCAACCCGACCGCCGACAACACGACGGTGACAACGCATGGCGCCGCGACCTTCGCCGGCGACATCGACATCCTCACCCGCCGGCCCGTTATCGTCACCGCCGTCGCGCGCGGGGCAAAGACGGTGCTGCTGCGCGTCGCCAACGATCACTTCCGCAAGATCCTCCACGAGATCCCCAGCCTCGGCGAGAAGCTCGTCGTCGCCTTCACGCAACGCCGACGGCTGCTTCAGGATTCCGGCGTGCTCGGGATCAAGGTGATCGGCCCGGCGACGTGCGCGGAGACCAACATCATCCGCGAGTTCCTCTACAAAAACTTCGTGCCGCACACGTGGTTCGACGTCGCGAGCAACGACGGCATCAAGGTGCTCAAGCAGGTCGAGCGCACCGCCAAGCAAGCGCCAGTGGTCGTCTGCCCCGACGGCAGCGTTCACTCCAATCCGCCGCTGCGAACGCTCTCGCGCTGCGTCGGGCTGTACCGAGAATGTCCGAATGCCGAATGGGACCTGGCGATCGTCGGCGGCGGACCTGCGGGGATGGCTGCGGCCGTCTACGCTTCGTCCGAAGCGCTCAGCACCGTCGTCCTTGACCGCCTCGGCCCCGGCGGGCAAGCCGCCGGATCTTCGCTGATCGAAAACTTCATCGGCTTCCCCAGCGGTCTTCCCGGCGCGGAGCTCGGCACGCGCGGGGCGCTGCAGATGTACAAGTTCGGCGCCCGCTTCGTCACGCCCGTCATCGTCAACCGCCTCGAGCCGGGGGAACCGTTCCACACGCTCTACACCGACGGGGATGAAAAAATCCGCGCCAAGGTCGTCCTCATCGCCACCGGCGTGAAATGGCGAAAGCTCCCGGCGAAGAACGCCGAGCGTTTCGAGATGGCCGGCATCTACTACGCCGCCACCACCGTCGAATCACGGCTCTGCGGCGGCGGTACGGTGCTCGTTGTCGGCGGCGGAAATTCAGCGGGCCAGGCCGCGATGTTCCTCTCGGAGAGTTGCCCCGACGTCCGCCTGATCATCCGCGGCGACAACTTCGCCAAGAGCATGAGCGACTACCTCGCCGCCCGAATCAAGGACAACCCGCGCATCAGGATCCACCTCAACAGCGAGATCGAAACGGTGCTCGGCGATCGCAAGCTCACCGGCGTAGAACTGATCGACAAGTCGACGAATGAGAAACAGACGATCAACTGTTGCGGCGTCTTCGTCTTCATCGGCGCCGAGCCGCCGACACAGTGGCTGCCCGATCAAATCGCGCGCGATGCCCAGGGCTACCTGCTGACCGGCGCCGACGCCCGCGCCAGCGGCAAATGGAAGCTCGATCGCGAACCCTGCCCGCTGGAAACCTCAATGCCCCGAGTCCTGGCCGCCGGCGACGTGCGTGCCGGATCGACAAAACGCGTCGGCTTCGCCGTCGGCGACGGCTCGCTTGCGGTGACGTGCGTGCATCGGTTGCGGACGTTTTGATCAGGGGATCGCGGACTTTGGGACGTGAAGCACCTGACCCTTCTGAATGTGCCCGAGCGTTTGCAGCAGTTCGGGAACGAGCAGTCGTACGGCGGCGAGCCGATTCGATGCCGCATGGAGCACGACGACCGCAGTGCGCAGCTTCCTCAGATTCTGTTCGAAGATGAGATTTCGATCGACCGTGACAAAGACGTCGAAATCCGTTTCTGAAACGCCGAGCAGCAGCTCGTCGCGTTTCCCACTCAAGCCCTGCTTCGGAACGGTCGTGACGAAATGCGGAGCCAGTTCGCGATCCAGCTTTCGCGGGACGCACTCGTCGAGCAGGATTCGCATCAGGGCGTTACGCCCGAGAGGATTCGCGCCTTGGCGAGTTCGATCGCGGCGATGACTTGCTCCCGGGTGACTGTCGGAAAATCATCGAGAAATTCGTCGATCGTTTCGCCGCCCTCGATGTAATCGATCAGCGTTTGAAACGGCACGCGCGTTCCCGCAAACACGGGTGTCCCGCCCATGATCTGCGGGTCGGAGTGAACGATTTGCTGGGTGCCCATCTCGATGGAGTATAGCTTATCGGTTGATCAGCCGCGCGACTTCCTGGCAGTCTTTGTCGCCGCGGCCGGAGCAGTTGATCATCAGGATTTGCTCCTTCGTCATCTTCGTCGCGACCTTCGCCGCTTGCGCGAAGGCGTGGGCGCTTTCCAGCGCGGGAAGGATGCCTTCAAGGCGCGCGACCTCTTCGAACGCATCGAGCGCTTCCTGGTCGGTGATGCAGCAGTACTCGACGCGGCCGCTGTCCTTCCAGAACGAGTGCTCGGGACCGACGCCGGGATAATCCAGGCCCGCGGAGACGGAGTGAACGTCTGCCGTCTGACCATCCTCGTCCTGCAACACGTAGCTCAAGCTGCCGTGCAGCACGCCCGGTTTCCCCGCGCAGAGCGTCGCGGCGTGCTGACCGAGCGCGCTCCCGCGCCCGCCGGCCTCGACGCCGATCATTTTCACCTCGCGATCGTCGATGAACGGGTAGAAAATGCCCGCCGCGTTCGAGCCGCCGCCAACGCACGCGATGATTGCGTCAGGGAGGCGGCCTTCCTTTTCGATGCACTGCTGTCGCGCCTCGCGTCCGATGCACGATTGGAAATCGCGCACCATCATCGGAAACGGGTGCGGCCCGGCGACCGAGCCAATGATGTAATGCGTCGAATCGACCGATCCCATCCAGTCGCGCATCGCTTCGTTCAGCGCATCCTTCAACGTCTTCAATCCGCTGTGCACTTCCCTGACGCTCGCGCCCATGAGCTTCATACGAAAGACGTTCAGGCTCTGCCGGCGGACGTCCTCGGCGCCCATGTACACGTCGGTCTGCAGATCGAACAGCGCGCCGACGGTGGCGGTGGCGACGCCGTGCTGGCCCGCGCCGGTCTCGGCGATGATGCGCTTCTTGCCCATGCGCTGAGTAAGCAGCGCCTGGCCGATGCAGTTGTTGATCTTGTGCGCGCCGGTGTGATTCAGATCCTCGCGCTTGAGATAGACTTTCGCGCCGCCCCATTTCTCGCTGAGCCGCCGCGCGTGATACAGCCGTGACGGCCGGCCGACGAACTCGCGCAGGTAATATTCGAACTGCTCTTGAAACGTCGGGTCGTTCTTCGCCTTGGTGTACTCCGCATCGAGCTGCTGGAGCGCGGCGATGAGCGTTTCGGGGACGAACGTCCCGCCGTACGGGCCGAAATGCCCAAGAGCGTCGGGGACAGAGGAGAGCGGGGGGAGGGACGTCGCGGCGGCATTCATGACCCACATGGTAGGTCAAGCGGCGGAAATCTTCGACTCGCGTGCGGCGCGACGACGGACCGCGTCAACGATGCGAAATCCCAGCAAAAGCGTCACGACAACTGCGAAAGCAATCGGCTGTCTCACGTCCGCCTTCACCAGCATGTAGTAATGCACGACTCCCGCGACCGCCGCCACGTACGCGAGCCGGTGCAGCGCCTGCCATCGCTTGCTCCCCAGCCGCTTGATCGCGTTCTTCGTGGACGTCAGCGCGAGCGGGATCAAGCAGAGCAGTCCGATCGATCCGACGACGAGATACGGCCGCTTCACCATCTCTCCAATCGTCCGGCTCACGTCGAACGACTGATCGAGCCCGAAGAAGAGCGTGAAGTGACAGCACGCGTAAAAGAATGCATACAACCCTAATGTCCGCCGGAATGGAAAGAGCCAGTTCCAGCCGGTCAGCTTCTTCACCGGCGTGACCAGCAGCGACAGCGGCAGGAGAATCAACGTCATCATCCCGGTCGTGCGGATCGCGAAGTTCACCGGGTTGGCGCCGAGCTGGTGCCGGTAGGCATCCCAGCACAGCAGCGCCAACGGCACCGCGCCGTTGACGATCACGACGAACCTGGCGAAGCGGGTGTCTTTCACGAGCGATCCTGGGCGAGCATTGTCATCCCGAGGTACTCCGAGGGATCTCGCAGTCAATCGGCGTCCGAGATTCCTCGGAGTACCTCGGGATGACATTTGCGCACGTCGGCGATCATTAGTAGTTCGCGCGCAGGTCCATGCTGCTGTACAGCGACGCCACCTGCTCAGCGTATCCATTGAACATCAGCGTCTTGCGTCGACCGCTCTCGCCGATGCGCTGCTCGGTCGCCTGGCTCCAGCGCGGGTGATCGACCTGCGGGTTGACGTTGGCGTAGAAGCCGTACTCGTCGGCGGCGAAATCGCTCCACGTCGTCTTCGGCTGCGTCTCGACGAGCGAAATCTTGACGATCGACTTGATCCCCTTGAACCCGTACTTCCACGGCACGACCAGTCGCAGCGGCGCCCCATCCTGCGGCGGCAGCGCGCGGCCGTACAAACCGCTGGCGAGCAACGTCAGCGGATGCATCGCCTCATCCATGCGCAGCCCCTCGACGTACGGCCATGACAGCACGCGAGCGCGCTGGCCCGGCATGCGCTTCGGATCCACCAGCGTCTCGAACGCCGCGTACTTCGCGCCCGAGAGCGGCTCGACGCGCTCGAGCAGCTTGCTCAGCGAAAAGCCCGCCCACGGGATCACCATCGACCAGCCTTCTACGCAGCGCATGCGATACACGCGCTCTTCGGGAGGACTGATCTTCAGCAGGTCGTCGAGGTCGAACGTCCTGGGCTTGGCCGCGCGTCCTTCGATCGCGACGCGCCAGTCGGACGTGTCGAACTTCGCCGCCGCCTCGGCGACTTCCTCCTTGTCGGTCGAGAACTCGTAGAAGTTGTTGTAATGGGTGATGGCGTCGAAGGGCGTCCTGGCTTCGTTTACGGTGAAGCCGGAGCTTTCACTTGCGGCGGCGATCGGTCCGGTGGCGGGGGGTGTCAAGAGATCCGCGAGTTGCGCCGTCTGCGCGCCGCCCGACGAAACGCGGTTAAATTTACGATAGATCGCCCCCGTCGCGACGGCGGTCGCCGCCACGACGCCCGCGCGCATGAAGGCGCGGCGGTTCAGGTAGGTCGCTTCCGGCGTGATCGGGTGCTTCATCTAGCGATCCTTGGATGACTCCACGTCACCCGGAGGTTACGCAGGAACCGGCGATTCGGATGTCATCCCGCCCGAGGATGCTCCAGCTCATCCTCGACCTGTTCCGGTGACTGCGGCTCCTCGGTGCGCTCGTAATGCCAGCGCCGACTTGTCCAGTAGCCGAGCAGCGAACCCGCCACCCCGATCGACGCGTAATCCAGTGGCAGCGGCCGAGCGAGCGCCGGAAGCATCCCGCCGACCGCGCCGCCCGGCAGGTGATTCCCGCCGGTATATGCCACCAGGTACCCGATCAGCCCGACGATGAACGGCGTCGTCCAGAACCAGGTGCTCGGCCGCGCGGGAAACAGGCTGTGCGCTCCCAGCGCCGCCAGCATCGCGGAGATGCCCACCGCCCAGATCACCTGCGCCTTCTGATCCGTCTGCGCGAACAGGATCATCATAAAGATCATGAGGATGACCTGCGCGACCAGCGCCATCGCCCCCTGCGCCGGCAGCGCATCGGGGTCCGCTTCGCCGTGCGGCTCTTCCATCAGCAGTCTTCTTTCCCGCAGGGTCGCGAGCGTGATCCACCCGATCCACACCGCGACGAACAGCGCAAGCAGCTCGAAGAAGAGTTTCAAAAACACGCCGTCGCCCGGCGAAGACATCAGCACATAGCGGATCGGGCCGCCGTGAATGGATAGCGCGAGCAAGCCGATCGCCGCGCAGAACAGGCCGCCTTCGTAGTGAACCAGCCCCGCGAACATCGAGGTGATCGCGACGCACGCGACGAAGATCACGATCGCCATCAGGAGCGCGACGATCGCCGCCGGCTGAAGCATCAGGCTTCCCTGGAACTTGGGAAAGCGCGGCACCGAGAAGAGCGTCGCGACGGCGGCGAAGATCCAGTAGGAGACGACGGAGCCGACCGTGAGCAGCGTACGGTCGCGGAGGTTGTAAGCTCTCCAGATTTGCCCCGCGGTTTCGCCCGCGCCGCCGCTCCCGCCGCCGCCGCCGTCGTCTGCCATCGTTTCGGTCATATCATCCTCTCTATCGCGAATTGAAGGCGCCGGAGTCTATGGAGAATAGCGGTTTTGACAATTTGGGTTTAGTTAGGTAGCGTCGCCGGCATTTGCCGGCTGTTCCTTCCATGGAGAATTTATTCGGCCAGCTTGAGGTTCCCGAGGCGGCGCCCGCCAGGGCCGAGGGTCCCTTCGCCGCCGTTGCCCTCGAGCACGGCATCGACCGCCTGCTCGATTATTCCATCCCGCCAAGATTGAAGAATTCCCTGCGCATCGGACAGGTCGTGAAAGTCCCGCTCGGACGGAGCAACAAGACCACGCGCGGGTACGTCATCGAGATTCATCCGACGAGCGACTATCCGAAGATCAAGCCGCTCTCGGGGATTGACGACGAGCGCGTGCTCATCCCGCCCAAGCTGATGCGGCTGGCGCTGTGGATGAGCCGCTACTACGTCTCGCCGCTCGGGACAGTGCTCGAAAGCGTCATCCCGGCGGCGGTGAAGAAGAAGATCGGGCTGGGGTACAGCCAGATGGTCCGCCTCGCGCAGCCGCGCGAGCAGATTCAGGAGGCCTTGGAGAAGACGAAAGCGCCCAAGCGCCGTTCGGCGCTGGCGCGATTGCTCTTGCTCGAACCGGAGCAGTCGATCGAGCTGAATCGTCTCGCGGGAGAAGCGGGGACCAAACCTCCGACGGTTCGCAAGCTGGTGCGCCTCGGATTGATCACGATCCGACCTGAAGCGGACCTCACGCATCTCTCAAAGACTCCGGATTGCAATCCCGACGCTTTGGAGCGACCGATTCTTCTGAACGAGGACCAGCAGCGCGTCTTCGACGCGCTCGCGCCGCGCATGAGCGCGGGGTTCTCGACGAGTCTCCTTCACGGTGTCACCGGAAGCGGAAAGACCGAAATCTACCTCCAGTGCATCGCGCGCGTCGTCGAGCAGGGGAAGCAGGCGATCGTGCTCGTGCCGGAGATCGCGCTGACACCGCAGACGGTCCGACGATTCACCGCGCGCTTCAATCGCGTTGCGATCCTGCACAGCGGCCTGACCGCGACCGAGCGGCACCGCTTCTGGCAGCAGATCTCGACCGGCCACGCCCACGTTGTCGTCGGCGCGCGCTCCGCGATCTTCGCGCCGCTCCCGAACCTGGGCGTGATCGTCGTCGATGAAGAACACGAGTCGAGCTACAAGCAGGATCAGGTCCCTCGCTATCACGCGCGCGATGTCGCGATCAAACGTGGACAGCTCGAGGACCTCCCGGTCATTCTTGGAAGCGCGACGCCGTCGCTGGAAAGTTATGCGCGGGTATCGGGTATCGGGTATCGGGTATCGGGGGAAAAGCTTGCGGAGGGCGCATCTTCCGAAACCCGATACGCGACACCCGACACCCGTCTTCTCTCCCTTCCTCATCGCGTCCGTGGTCTCGACCTCCCCCACGTCGAGCTGATCGACATGAAACAGGAATCCCGCTTGCGGCGCGGGATACACCTGCTCTCCAAGCGCCTCGAATATCTCCTTCGCACCACCATCGACCAGCAGCACCAGGCGATCCTCCTCCTCAACCGCCGCGGCTATTCCAACTTCGTCTACTGCGTCTCGTGCCAGGAACCGATCCACTGCCAGTTCTGCGACACGACGATGACCTACCACCGCGCCGCCGCCGCGCCCGCGCACGATGCGACCGTGGCCGCGGGCGTGCACACGGGGCACCTGCACTGTCACTACTGCCTCGCCGTCAACCCGCTGCCGGAGAAATGCCCGACTTGCGGCAAGAAGCTGAGCCTCTTCGGTCTCGGGACGCAGCGCGTCGAGGAGGAGCTGGCGCGCAAGTTCCCCGATCTTCGCTTCGCGCGCGTGGACAGTGATTCGATGCGCAGCAGCAAGGACTACGAGCAGACCCTCGACCGCTTCGCCAGGGGCGAGATCCAGGTGATGCTCGGCACGCAGATGATTGCCAAGGGGTTGGATTATCCGAACGTGACGCTTGTCGGGGTGGTCAACGGGGACACGGCGCTGTCATTGCCGGACTTTCGCGCGGCGGAGCGCACGTTCCAGCTCATCACGCAAGTGGCCGGCCGCGCGGGCCGCGGCGATGCGCCGGGGCGCGTCCTGCTGCAGACGTTCATGCCGGACGATCCGACGATCCGGGCGGCGATCAAGCAGGATTTCATCGGCTTCGCGCGGACGGAGCTGGCGAGCCGGCGCGAGGTCGGTCTGCCGCCGTTCGCGCGCATGGTGCGCATCGTCCTGCGCGATCAGGATTCGGAGAAGCTGTTTGAGTACAGCGAGCAGCTCGCGGATGCGATCCTCCAGGCCGCCGCGCCCGAGCGCGGTCAGGTTCAGATCAAGGGCCCGATGCCGTGCGCGATCAACCGCATCGCCGGCTACTTCCGCAATCAGCTCGTCATGCTGAGCCCGCAGGCGAGCGTGCTGCAGCGGATCCTGGCGCGGGCGCGGGAAAAGGGGGCGCTGGCGAAGACGGAACGCATCGCCGTGGACGTCGATCCGGTGTCGCTGCTGTGACCGAACGAAAGAGCGGCTCGCCGCACGCAGCGCGAGCCGCTCTTGGCTTTGCCTCAGTCGGCCGTCGTCGGCCGGCTTAACCCTTCTGCTTCGCCGCCGGCGCCGCGCCTTGCTTGCTCTTGGCTTGCAGGGCTTCCTCGTCGGCGCGGGCCTTGTCGTTGCGGACTTCGAGGATGTCGCCGTTGGGACGCATCTTCACCACGATCGGCTCGCCGGTCTGCGATTGCTGGTTGAATTGGTAGTACTCGTACTCGCCGCGGTAGGCTTTGGTCGGCTGAGCGCTGAACGTCGCGGCGATCGATTTCTGGACCGGCTCGGGCAAATCCTTCGGATCGATCTCCTCGCGGAAGCTGTAGACCTGGCCCTGGTCGTTGACGATCATCTCGCCGTTCTTCAGGTCGGCGTAGTAGAAGTTCCCGCCTTGCTCGGACTTGTAGACGCCTTCGATTTGCGCGTCCGGCATGTATTTCTTAACGAAGCCATCGACCTTCTTGGCCTCGGCGTCGCTGGCCTTCTCGCCGTGCGCGTTCTTGCCGCTCTCGCGCTGGAGCTCGGAGGTGTTGTAGACATCCTTCAGACGGCCGACGGCGTCGAAGCGGGCGGCGTAGGTCTTGCCCTTTGAACCGGGGAAATCCACCGAGTAGTTCGTCACGCGGTACATGTCGATGTCGTCCGGCGCGGATTTGAACAGCCCGGAGACGTTGGTCGCGATCAGGTTCTTGATCGCGCCGTACTCGTGCGGGACGCCGTACATCAGGAAGTCGCCGTAATCGGTGATCTGCGCGGTGCTCTCGCCGGTCTTGGTCGTCACCTTCACGTCGTAGACCTTGACGCCGTTCACTTCGCTGGTGTTGGTGATCTGAGTCTGCGCGTCGGGATACGCGTCCTTGAGCGCCTTTTGCACTTCCGATTCTTTCTTCTTCTGCTTGGCGGCGTGCGCGGAATCGGGCGCGACAAAGGCGAGAACTCCGAGCGCGAGAAGAGAAGACAGAATGATATGTCGCATGTGCGACTCCTTTCCAAGATGCTTTGCTTGTCCCCGCGCGTCATTTAGCGCGTGCAGCGGCGCGGCGCGAACGGCGAAAAATCTGACGCCGCAAATTGTGGCCGCGATGGCGACGCAATGAACACGGGCGACTACGCCGGGCGATGAGCATTTATTCATTGACGATTCTGAAAGGGCAGGTGTACGCTTTTGTTGAATGGGAAGAGGGCCGGCGGCGGAGCGCGCGTTCACGACGAAGAGGATGTTCTGATCGTCGCGCGCTACGATTGATCGTCGTTGCCGACACCTCGGCATCAACCCGACGGCGGGCCACGCCCGCCAGCAGAGGACGAGCAAGACGTCACGCGGAGTCGATGGATCGGCTCGGGAAGGATTAGTTCGTCCTGCCGAACGAGCCAGGCTCGATGCGACGCCTGATTGACTGAAACTGTTCCGCGTCCCTCGTTTGTGATGTTTATGAGGGCGGAGACGGTGGCGCCGCGGAGCGGAAGAGGCCTTCGTATACGGTCTCGTAATACGGGGCTTTTCCGTGGTAGCGATTGGCGCGTGTGCGATCCGCAGTCTGTGCGGACGCGCGTGTACTGGTCGTGTAGTCGTTCGGAGCTTGTTGTGTCGCTGGCTCGGCGTTCGTGGGCGGCGAAGCTGCCCAAGTCCCGGGTTGGTCGATCAGAATCTCCCGTCTACGCGCGCCGGCGCACCGTGGGAAAGAGTCTCACGGGAATCCGCTACCTGTCCGATTTATTTAGTGTCTGGACTTGTGTGGTGCTTGCGCGGTTGGTGCTTTATTCCGACTGCGCGGGCGCGCGGTGAACGCAACGCCGGGAGAACACGACCATGGCTAACAGCAGCAGCAGCAAAAACCCTTTGATCAACGTGATCGACCGCCGGCTGGATGTGAACCAGTTCCGCGAGCAGCACTGGGAGGGCACGTTTTGGGAATACCTCGACGTCGTCGCGGAGAATCCGTCGGTCTCGCGCAACGCGTTCCAGCGCGTCTACGACATGATTCTGTCGTACGGGTCGGAGAACTACACGCAGTTCAAGCAGGAGTACACGCGCTACAAGTTCTTCTCCGACCTGATTGACAACGGCGCGGACGGGATCTTCGGGCTCGAGCGGCCGTTGATGCAGCTGGTGGACTTCTTCAAGTCCGCCGCGCAAGGGTACGGCACCGAGCGGCGAATCCTCCTGCTGCACGGGCCGGTCGGCTCGTCCAAGAGCACGATGGCGCGGCTGCTGAAGAAGGGACTGGAGAACTACTCCAAGACCGAAGCCGGAAAGTGCTTCACCTACATGTGGCGCGTGCATCATCGCGGCCCGGGCGGCGATGAGGGCGAGCAGTACGTCGAGTGCCCGATGCACGAGGAGCCCCTGCTGCTCATCCCGCGCGAGGCGCGCGCGGAGGTGCTCGATGCCGTCAACGAGAAGCTCCCCGAGGGCAGCAAGATCCGCCTCTACGGCGACATCTGCCCCTTCTGCCGCAAGGTCTTCGGCGATCTGATGGACGATTACGACGGCGACTGGAAGAAGGTCATCGATCACGTGAAGGTGAAGCGATTGATCCTTTCCGAGAAAGACCGCCGCGGCATCGGCACGTTCCAGCCGAAGGACGAGAAGAACCAGGACTCGACCGAGCTGACCGGCGACATCAACTATCGCAAGATCGCGGAGTTCGGCTCGGACAGCGACCCGCGCGCGTTCAACTTCGACGGCGAACTGAACATCGCGAACCGCGGCATCGTCGAGTTCATCGAAGTCTTAAAGCTCGACGTCGCTTTCCTGTACGACCTGCTCGGCGCGTCGCAGGAGCACATGATCAAGCCCAAGAAGTTCGCGCAGACCTACATCGACGAAGTGATCCTCGGCCACACGAACGAGCCGGAGTACAAGAAGCTCCAGGGCAACGAGATGATGGAGGCGTTCCGCGACCGCACGATTAAGATCGACGTGCCGTACAACATCCGCCTCGACGATGAGATCAAGATCTACAACAAGGATTTCGGGCCGGAGAAGGTGAAGGGGATGCACATCGCGCCGCACACGATCGAGGTGGCGGCGATGTGGGCGGTGCTGACGCGCGTGTCGGAGCCGAAGAAGGCGGGCATCACCAAGCTGCAGAAGCTCAAGCTGTACAACGGCAAATCGATCCCCGGCTTCACCGAGGATTCGATCAAGGAGCTGAAGGAAGAGGCCCCGCGCGAAGGGATGCAGGGCATCTCGCCGCGCTACATCCAGGACAAGATCAGCAACGCCCTAGTCAGCCACAACGCGCAGCTCGATAAGGCGATCAACCCGTTCATGGTGATGAACGAGCTGGAGGAAGGCCTGTCGCATCACTCGCTCATCACGGATGAGGAGCTGAAGAAGGAGTACAAGGAGCTGCTCGCGGTCGTGCGCGAGGAGTACGAAGACATCCTCAAGGCCGAGGTCCAGCGCGCGATCTCCGCCGACGAGGACGCGATCAAGCGTCTGGCGGCGAACTACATCGAGAACGTCCGCGCCTACACGCAGCACGAGCGCGTGCGCAACCGCTACACCGGCCGCGATGAGGACCCGGACGAACGCCTGATGCGCTCGATCGAGGAGAAGATCGACATCCCCGACAGCCGCAAGGACGACTTCCGCCAGGAGATCATGAACTACATCGGCGCGCTGGCGCTGGATGGGAAGAAGTTCGAATACAACACCAACGCCCGGCTGCTTAAGGCGCTGGAGCTCAAACTGTTCGAAGATCAGCGGGATACGATCAAGCTGAAGAACCTGGTTTCCTCGGTGGTCGATGACGAAACGCAGCAGAAGATCGACGTCGTCAAGCAGCGGCTGATCAAGTACTTCGGCTACAACGAGACGAGCGCGACGGATGTGCTGAATTACGTCGCGAGCATCTTTGCACGCGGCGATACGAAGCAGGACGACTGAAGG
>JAICTV010000036.1 GCA_025936175.1 Phycisphaerae bacterium | reverse complement strand
GCCGAATATCATGATGATCTCACCGGTGTTTTCGTGCTGCGGGAGTCGTGTCTGATCATCGACGCGCTCTTCGGCACCGGCTTGAGCCGCCCGATTGGCGAAGAATTTGGCGGGTACATCGAGGCTTGCAACTGGATCGGCTCGCCGTTTGAGTGCCCCGTGATTTCGGTGGACATCCCGAGTGGTCTTGACTGCGATTCAGGCCGGCCGCTGGGCGAGCGGTCAGTGCGGGCGGATTACACGGTCACGCTCGTGGCGGAGAAAGCTGGTTTCGCTAACCCCGTCGCACGCGAGTTCACGGGCCAGGTTATCGTGGCCGACATCGGCTGTCCGCGCGAATTGATCGAAGCCGTGGCAAAGGAAAAGCAATGACAAAGCTCTCCGTCAACATCAACAAAGTCGCCACGCTGCGGAACACCCGGCCGCAGCTCAACATCCCTTCGGTCATCCGCTGCGCGACGATCTGTCTCGACGCCGGCGCGCACGGGATCACCGTTCACCCGCGGCCGGACCAACGTCACATTCGTCCGCAGGATGTCTACGACATCGCCGAGCTGCTCAAAAAATATCCGAAGGCCGAATTCAACATCGAGGGCAATCCGTTCATTGAATTCATGCACTTCATCGAGAAGGTGAAACCCACGCAGGCGACGCTGGTGCCGGACGATCCGGCGGCGAAGACCAGTGACCATGGGTGGGACCTGCAAAACAACGCCGAGCGACTGGCGGCGGTGATCCGGCGACTGAAGGATCTCGGCACGAGCGTGAGCCTGTTCATGGACCCGCAGCCGGAGCATATGGAGTTGGCGAAGCGTCTCGGCGCGGATCGAATCGAGCTGTACACCGAGCCGTACGCGGCGGCGTTCGCGCGGGGGGATCGTCATGCCGCGGACGCGTACGAGAAAACCGCGCGACGAGCGGCCGAACTCGGACTCGGCGTGAACGCGGGACATGATCTGAACCTCGACAACCTCCCGCCCTTCCTCAAACAGGTCCCGCACGTGGAGGAAGTCTCGATCGGACACGCGCTGATCGGCGACGCGCTGGAGTTCGGACTCGCCGAGACCGTCCGGAAATATCTGCGCGCCTCTGGGCTTGCCACTTAAGCGGCGAGCCGGTGGCAAGCCCGCTCGGTCGCGCGTAATATCCCCGCGCATCATGTTGACGATTCGTGGCGCGATCACGGCGATGGTGACCCCCTTCCGCGACGGGAAGGTGGACGAAAATCGCTTGCGCGAGCAGATCGAGTTTCAGATCACCAGCGGCATCGACGGGCTCGTCCCCGTCGGCACCACGGGCGAATCGCCCACGCTCGATTTCCCGGAGCACGAGCGCATCATCCAGATCACCACGACCGTCGCCAACCGTCGCGTCCCGGTCATCGCGGGCGTGGGCGGAAACGCGACCACCGAAGCGCTTGAGCTGCACTCCTTCGCGAAAAAGGTCGGCTGCGACGCGGGGCTGAGCGTCAACCCCTACTACAACAAGCCGTCGCAGGAAGGTCTCTATCGCCACTTCATGACCTTGGCGGACAAGGTCGATCTGCCGATCGTGCTCTACAACATCCCCGGCCGGACGGGCATCAACATGACGCCCGCAACTGTCGCACGGCTCGCGAAGCATCCGAATATCGTCGCGATCAAGGAAGCGACCGGCTCGCTCGATCAGGCGAGCGAGATCCGCGCGCTCTGCGATCTTCCCATCCTCAGCGGCGATGATTCGCTGACACTCCCGCTGATGAGCATCGGCGGCGCGGGCGTGGTCAGCGTTGCGTCCAATCTAATCCCCGCACACATCAAGAAGATGACGCAGCTCGCGGCGGTCGGAAAATTCGCCGAGGCCGCGGCGATCCACGTGCGGCTGTTCCCGTTCGTCAAGTCGCTCTTCCTCGACGGCAACCCCGCCGGCATCAAGCACGCGATGAAGCTCGCCGGCGCCGATACCGGCGAGATGCGCCTGCCGCTGTGGGAGGCGGGCGAGAGGACAAAGCAGGCGATCGGCGAAGAAGTCGCCAAACTCGATCTGCCGCGGCGATGACTCAGCTTTGCGTGCCAATTTTCGTCGAGTCCGCCGAGCAGGCGAGACGCGATGTCGCTATTGCCGCCGAAGCGGGCGCGGATTTGGTCGAGCTCCGCATCGACTCACTGACGGAGCCGATCAATATCAGCGGCTTCACACGCGCGATCGTCACGTGCCGGCCCGAGTTCGAAGGCGGTCACAGCACGTTGCCCGATGCTCAACGGATCGAGCTGCTTCGGGCGACGAGTCGCACCGGCGCCGCGTATGTTGACGTGGAGCTTGAAACGTACCGTCGGAACAAGAGCATTACGGAGCACTTCTCGATCCCGCTCATCATCAGCGCGCATGACTTCAAAGGCCGACCCGAAAAACTGCACAACCTTGTGATGGAGCTCAACTCCATCGAAGGCAGCATCGACAAGATCGTTTGGATGGCCCGGTCGATCCGCGACAACCTAGAAGCCTTTGAATTGCTGCAAGCCACCAAGCCGACGATCGCGCTGTGCATGGGCGAAGCCGGGCTGATCTCGCGCGTGCTGGCGAAGAAGTTCGGCGCGTTCCTGACCTTCGCCTCGCTGCGCGATGAGAGCGCGACCGCGCCGGGACAGGTCACGATCGCCGACATGAAGCGGCTGTATCGCTGGGACGCGCTCAATACGAACACAAAAGTCTACGGCGTCGTCGGTTCGCCGGTGGTGCACTCGATGTCGCCGGCGATTCATAATGCAAGCTTCGAGCGCGTCGGTCACGACGGCGTTTACCTGCCGCTGCTGGTGAACCCGGGTTACGAGAGCTTCAAGGCGTTCATGGAGACTTTCCTCGCGTTCAAGCCGCTTGATCTTGCCGGATTGAGCGTCACCATCCCGCACAAGGAGAACGCGCTGCGCTACCTGAAGGAGAAAGGCGCGAAGATCGAAGAGCTGGGCGAGCGTATCGGCACGATCAACACGATCGTGATCGACCGATCGTCGGGAGATTTGAACCTGAGTGGATTCAATACCGATTACGCCGCCATCCTCGACACGATCACCAGCGCACTGAAAATCTCACGCGAGCAGCTCTGCGAACTTCGTGTCGCGGTGATCGGCGCCGGCGGCACCGGACGCACCGCGGTCGCGGCGCTGGCGGAGTACGGCGCCACCGTCGTCGTCTATAACCGCACGTTCGAGCGCGCCGAAGAGCTGGCGCGCGAGTTCAATGGCCGCAGCGGCCGCGTCGTCGCGGCGCGGATGGAGAAGCTCTGCGACTCCTGCTGCCACGTCTTCGTCAACACCACTTCCGTCGGCATGCACCCCAACGTCGATGCCAGCCCGCTCGGCGACCACCTGCCGGGCTTCACCGCCGAGACGCTCGTCTTCGACACCATCTACAACCCGATGGAAACGAAGCTCTTGAAGCAGGCCAAGTCGGCGGGAGCCAAAACCGTCGGCGGCGTCGAGATGTTTGTCCGCCAGGCGGTGCGCCAGTTCGAGGCGTGGACGAACAAGCCCGCGCCGCTCGATCTGATGCGGCAGGTGGTCGAAGCCCGCCTCAAAGCCTGATTGACTCTTGTCGGTTCAGACAAGGCGCACGCTTGCTCAACCAACTGTCATGCTGAGGGCGTGTTGAAGAAGTACCACACGCCCGTGACGTCATGCTGAGGTACTCCGAAGCATCTGGCTTCGACGACGCAGATCCTTCGCGAGCACGCTCAGGATGACACGCCTTGCAGCGTTCTCGGCTATGTAAATAAACACCCTCTGAGGTACTCCGAAGCATCTGCCTGCCCACAGCCAGATGCTTCGGGGTACCTCAGCATGACGTAGCGTCAAGTTCACATGACGCGATCAAGTTGATCGCGCGACGGCGCCGCTGTCGCGCTGTGCCTTCGGCGTGACGGTGATCGCCTTAGGCGACGTCGGGCATTCGTGCTCGCACACGCCGCACCCGGTGCAGCCTTCTTCGATCACTTTGATCTTGCCATTCTCCATCGTGATCGCCGCCGTGCCGAGGGGGCATTGGTCGAGACAGATGCGGCACTCCTGTCCCTGCGAGCGAAGGCAGCGGTGCTCGTGCCAGACGGCGGTGCCGATGTCGATCTCCGTCATCGGCACGAGCTGCAGCGCGCCGCTCGGGCAGTTCTGCATGCAGTGCAGGCCGTCGCACACGACGCAGGCCATCTCGGAGGCGAGGATGTACGGCGCGCCGCCGCCGATCATTCCCGACGTGTCGATCTTGATCGCGTTCGCCGGGCAGACCGAGACGCACACGCCGCAGCGGCTGCACGTCTCACGGAACTGCAGCTCATCGAGTGCGCCCGGCGGACGAAGAATGCGAAGTGAGACCGGAGCCGGCGCTGTAGCGGGCGCATTCGACTTCGCATCGAGTGATTGCAATTCGCGGAGCGCGCGTTCGACCGGCTCGGCGGCCTTGGCGAGCGGCTTGAGCAGCTCGCGAAAACCTTCGAGGAAGAACCGCCGGCGGTTGAGATAGCGATCGTCGTCGGACATTGCGGAAGCCTGAACAACTCCTACGACGCCGGCGCGACTTTGATCGACTTCTGAGCGGTGAAGGCACGTCCGGTAAGCGCATCAGTGAAGGTAACCTTCAGCGTGATGTCCGAATGCTTCGGCGGCGATTGCCACGGGCAGCTCAGCACGTACGTGTAGAGCATCGCCCGCCCGTACCAGTTCTTCGCCGCCTGATCGAGCGGGAATTCCCAATGGCCGACGCGGGCGTTGTCGCCGTTCGACAGGTCGAACGCCTCAACGACGAACGAGCCGGCGGCCTTGATCTGCTGCCCTTCGCCGTCGGTGGGGACGACGTAGACCTTCAGCTTCTTGGGATCATCGGGATCGGCGCCGGTGAGCTTGCCGAACTGGATGCCGTGGACGGTGAAGAGCTGGTTGATGCGCTCCTGCGGGAGGCTCGCAATGCCGGGCGATTTCGCCTCCATGGCGCGGAGAGTCGCCGCGTCGGCTTCGTGTTGGCGCTTGAGCGAATCGACCTCGCCCTGAAGCTGCTGGTTCTGCTTGCGCAGGTCGATGTTCGCCTTGTTCGGCGAGGAGCAACCCGCCGCCAGAGCGATCGAGGCACTGACAATCCACATTCGGCGGCGAAAGGGCGAATCGATCATGTGTTCATCCTATCCGTACACCAGCTCTTCCACATGCCGCGCAACGCGTCGTGATAGTCGCGCGCAAAGCGGGCCTCGTCCATGAGCGGCGAGCTTCGCATCCGATCGCGCATCGTCGCGCGCAGCTCGTGAAGTCGCTGCGGATCCTGCGCCAGCGCGCCGGCCAGATCCACGTATTGCGCCGGCGACGATGCCACCAGCTCGGGCAAACCGACGGTCGTCAAAAGACTCGCGCCGACGCGGGAGATGTGGCTTTTTCCGGCGAGGCTCACGACCGGCACGCCCATCCACAGCGCTTCGCACGTCGTCGTCGTGCCGTTGTAAGGGTACGGGTCGAGCATGATGTCAACGTGGGCGTAGCGCTTGAGGTGATCGCCCGGATGATCGTCACGGCCGACGAGAATCACACGATCCGGATCGACACGGCAGCGTCTGAGGGTGTCGGTGATCGCGCGCCGACCCGCCG
Organism: Phycisphaerae bacterium; assembly: GCA_025936175.1. Lineage (GTDB taxonomy): Bacteria > Planctomycetota > Phycisphaerae > Tepidisphaerales > Tepidisphaeraceae > JAICTV01. Next base: position 25,189 of record JAICTV010000036.1, on the reverse strand, counting down.
CGTGGGTCAGGTGGACCGCCTTGAGCATCAGCCGAGCGTCGGGCACGCGGTCCAGGACCTCCGACCACAGGCGCAGCAGCGGGTCGTTGATCTTCGCCAGGATGTTGAAGCAGCCGAAGGTGACGTGCCCGGATTTCTCGACGGGCGGCGGCTCGACGGGCGGGGCGCCGTCCGGGGGGCGGTAGCACCAGGCGGTGCTCGGCAGGCGGACGAGCGTCTCGGTATGAAGGTGCTCCGTCATACCGGGCGGATCGGCGATTGCATCGGTCAGGCGATAGCGCACCGTTTTCAGCGCGGTCGTGTTCGCGTAGCCGAGATAGCTGACTTGCACCGGCGCGGGCTGACGCGCATGGACCAGGATGCGGTTGTTGCCCGTGTGGCCGGTGAGATCGACCAGCACGTCGATCTTGTCCTCGCGGATTCGCTGGGCGAGTTGCTCGTCCTCCAGTTCCTTCACATCCTCAAAAGAGTCGGCGATCGTTCGCAGCCGTTCAGTCACGTCGTCGCTCTTCTCCACGTCGGAATAGAGATGAATCGACACTTCATCCCGCGGCGCATGCTCCAGCACCGGCTCGAGGAAGAACGCGACGGACTGCCGGCGAAAATCCGGCGAGATGTACCCGATGCGGATCCTGCGATCCGGATCCGGATCGTTTTCGTGCGGCGCGATCGTCTTCAGCAGCGGCTCCGCGTGCTCCGCCGCCCAGTTCAGATGCTCGTGAAAACTCTGCTTCGGCGTGACATCGGGATCATAGTTGAGATAGAAGACGCGCCATCCGTCGAGGGTGTCATCGGGCGCGCCGAGCTCGGTCGCCCGCCGCACCGCGGCCATCGAGGCCTGGATGTCACCGATTTCCCAGTTCAGCTTTGCGAGGTTTACCCACGCCTCGCGAAGGTCCGCCTTGCAGCGAACGGCTTCGTGAAACGCCACGAGCGCCTGGTCATACTCCTTCAGCTTCGCCAGCGACAAACCCAAGATGTTGTGGGCAGCGGCCTCGTTCGGATTGAGCGCAATCGCGCGGCGGCTGACGTTGATGGCGTCTTTGATCATCTCGCGCTGCCACAGCGCGGTCGCCAACGCAACGTGCGCTTCGAGGTTAGCGGGGTCCAGACGACAGGCGCGGAGAAGAACGTCAGTCGCTTCTTCGAACTTCCCTGCCTCGTATAACCGCAGCCCGAGGTTCAGACGCGCGGGAGCAAAATCAGGGGCGAGACGGGCCGCCTGGCGAAGTGCCTCGATCGCCGCTGACTTCTCGTTCGCGGCATTGAGCGCTAACCCGAGGTTGCTGTAAGCGTCGGGACCGGGCGCGCCTTCAACGGCGCGGCGCAGAAGCACCACCGCTTCACGCGGGTGCCCGGTCTGCAGCGCGAGCACGCCGAGATTATGCAAGGCGCCTGGTTGATCCGGAACCGCGTCGAGCACGTGCCGGTAGAGCCTCTCGGCGGTTAACAGATCGCCTGCGGCGTGTCGTTCCAAGGCCCGCTGCAGCACCTCGGCGATGGTGGTCGGCTGCGGCTGCGGGTCGGCTGTCGGATCCACCATCGTGGCTTAAAGCTTATCCGAGGAGTCGTCGTCCTCAATCCCCGCGCGGTGTGGGCGGAGAGGCATCTCCGGCGCGCGGTCGAGCACGCGATCGGCGCAGCCGTACTCGACGGCTTCCTCGGCGAAGAGCCACTTGTTGCGGTCGAAGTCGCGATGGATCTGCTCGGCGGCCTTTCCGGTGTACTGACTCATCAGCTTGTAGAGCCGGTCGCGCAGCCGGAGCATGTGCTGCGCCTCGATGCCCAGGTCCGTCGCCGGACCTTGCAGCACACCGCCGATGAGCGGCTGGTGCAGCATGACCTGGGCGTTGGGAAGCACCGCGCGCTTGCCCTTGCTTCCCGCGGCCAGGAGACATGCGCCCATCGAAGCGGCCATGCCGATGCAGGTCGTCGCGACGTCGCAGCGGAGGTACTTCATCGTGTCGATGATGCCCAGCCCCGCCGACACGCTCCCGCCGGGGGAGTTGATGTAGAACTGGATGTCGGTCTTGGGATCATCGTTGGAGAGAAACAGCATCTGCGCGATGATGACGTTGGCCGACTCGTCCGTGACCGGCCCGCCCAGGAGGATGACGCGGTCCTTGAGCAGGCGGGAGTAAATGTCATACGCGCGCTCGCCGCGGCCGGACTTTTCGATGACGATGGGGATGAGTTGGTTGGATGTCATGCTCAGTTCCGTTGTTATTTGAGGTTTGTCGTTTGGGGGATTGAGGAATCATCAAAAGACAAACCCTCAAACCTCAAACTACAACTTCACTTGTTCTTCTCGCCCGCCGCGCCGGTGTCGGCCGCCGTGATGCCGGTTTCTTCTCCGATCACTTCATCACAGATGCCGTAGGCGACGGCGCCTTTGGCGTCGAAGAAGCGATCGCGCTCGCTGTCTTCGCGGACGCGGTCGATCGTCTGCCCGGTACACTTGGCCATGATCTGGATGAGCGTGTCCTTGGTCTTGAGAATCTCCTCCGCCTGGATCTCGATGTCCGCCGCCTGTCCGTAAACGCCGCCGTACGGTTGGTGGATCATCACCTTCGCATTCGGCAGGATGTAGCGTTTCTCTTTGGTGCCCGCCATGAAGACGATCGCCCCGCCGCTCTCGGCCCGGCCGATGCAGTAGGTGTTGACCGGGCAGTTGAGGAACTTCATCACGTCGTAGATCGCCAGCGTGTCGTCCACGACGCCGCCGGGGGAGTTAATGTACAGGTGGATGTCCTGGTCGCGCTTGACGCTCTGGAGGTAGAGCATCTGCATGTAGGCGCGGGCGGCGGAGATGTGGTTGATCTCGCCGACGAGGAAGATGACGCGATTTTCCAGCAGCATCTCCTCGAGCGTCATCTCCCGGTAGCGGTTCATCCCGCCGCCGGGACCGGGGGCCGCCATCGGCATGGCGACAGGGCCGCGGCCGGGAATGGTCATCCCGCCAAAACTGAGGCTGGGCTGCGGCTGCTGCGCGGCGATACTGATGAGGCGCGCGTCAACGTGCTTGGGGTCAATGTGCTTGGGGTCCAGGTTTCCCATCGTCTCCTCGAGTCTGCTCGTTGTTTCCAACAGGGCGACGGATCGTAGTCGCGTCGCAGGGGAGCGTCAATCGAGCGCAACTCCTGCCGCGTGCGCGAGAAAGCAACACAAGGCGGTTCCTCGCACGCGGCGTCGAAGCGAGCTTGGACATCACCTCTGCGATGCTTTCCGAGCTGCCGCGGACGTTCGTGTGTGGAAGCGGCCATCTGACCTTAGTTATCCGGACGCAGCCCCGTGTCGCGCGGCGTCATAGATGGAAAATGTTCTCGCGCTTTGCCTGAGTCGGAGTTGAATTGCATGAACTGGCTAATGCGGAGTGGACCGGGAGGACGTCGAGGAGAGACAGGAGACCCACCATGTTGTTCATCGTCAAAGGAAAGACGGCCGACCGCGATCGGTTGTTGCGCATCCACGCGGAGACGGAGAAAGAGGCCGAGCAGACCGGCTGGAAGCGCGGCCTGTTCGTCACCGAAGTCACGCCGGTGCTGGAGAACTCCCCCGAGCTGACGTGGATCGACCGCGTCGGTGAGCTGGCCTGGCGCGCGTGGCGCGCGACGCCGAAGAACGCGCTCAAGGCGTTCGGACGTTCGGTAAGCACGGGTCAGGCGGCGACACTGGTCGCGCTGGGTCTGGGCACCTGGATGCTCGATTTTCATCTGCTGATTCATCCGACGTTCTAACACGAGTTGACGTTATCGTAGAGGCGGCCCCGGGCAGCATCGCCCGGGGCTTTGCACTGCGCGTTTCAACGAAAAGTCCGTCGAGCTCGTCCGTATGCATTTGTCGTCCCCGCGCCTTCCGCCCGGCGCGTAGGATGCGCGCGTGGATGTGAGGATCGAAGATCTGTTCGAGAGCCAAACCCTGATTCGTCCCAGCGACAGGCAACCGAACCTCGTACACCTCGTGCGGGCGCTCGCGTCGATCGGCGGAGTCGATATCAACCCGGCTACGCCGGTCCGGCAGATCATCGAGCTGATCGGCGACGCGGAGCATCTCGTCTTCGTGCTCCTTGATGGCCTGGGGATGAACATCGTCCGCCGGCTGCCGGAGGCGTCGTTCATCAAGCGACACTGTCGGGCGGAGTTGCTCTCGACGTGTCCTTCGACAACGGCGGCGGCGCTGACCTCCGTCGCGACGGCGGATTACCCGGGACATCACGGCGTGACCGGATGGTTCACTCATCTGCCGGAGTTCGGACTGACCGCGACGATACTCCCGTTCGTCGAGCGCTACACCAATCAGCCGCTGACCGAGCGGGGCATCCGCCCGCAGGACGTGTTGCCGCTGCCGGCGTTTCAGAGCCGGATGAAACGCGATTCCCTCACGCTGCTGCCCTACCTCATCACGCACACGACCTACGCGACTTACTCGCGCGGCGGAACCGCGGCGCACGGGTACGCGTCGTATCACCACGCGGTCGATCTGACGATCGAGCATCTTTCAAAAGTGCCGGGGCCCACGTACACGCACCTGTACCTGCCGGAGGTGGACACCATCTGCCACAAGATCGGCGTCGAGCACGCGGACGTGCTGTCGCTGGTGATGCTGCTGGATGCCGAAATGGCGCGGCTAAAGGCGGCCCTGCCGCCGACGGCGCGGCTGGTCATCTCCGCCGATCACGGGCTGATCGAAGTTCCGCCGGCGGAGCAGACGCTCCTGATGCACGATGACCCGCTGCTGTTGCTTCTGAAATGTCCACCCTCGGGCGATGCGCGGATGCCGATCTTCCATGTGAAGCCCGAAGGCCGCCCTGCATTCGTGGACGTGTTTCACCAGCGCTTCGGTGATCGCTTCGTGCTGCTGGATATCGAAAAAGCGGAGCAACTGAAACTGTTTTGCCCCGGTCCGCTCGCACCGCACGCGAAACTGCGCTTCGGGGATTTCATCGGCATCCCCTTTAAGCCCGCGTCGCTGGCATATCACCCGCCGAACAAGCCGCTGGGGCATTTATACGTCGCGCTGCACGCGGGACTCAGTTCACAGGAAATGTTCATCCCGCTCTGCGTTGCCTGAGCTTTTCCGGCACCAGGTTTGCTCCAGATTTGCTCTTTGTTGAGCTCGGAGGTGTGCGCGTGATTGCAGAAACTCAGGCGACGCCCATCGATCCGGATCCGCAGACCCGGCAATTTTACGTCGAAGCGCTTTCCGCACTCGACCGCGCCGAAGTGCCGTACGTTGTCGGCGGCGGGTATGCGATGGCCCACTACACCGGCATCCGCCGCCCGACCAAAGACCTCGACATCTTCATCAAAGCCTGCGACCGCGACCGCACCCTGACGACCCTCGCCGCCGCCGGCTACCGCACCGAGTTTTTCTACCCGTTCTGGATCAGCAAAGCGCTGCACGGCGAGGCATTCATCGACATCCTTTACAACTCCGGCAACGGCCTCTGTCCTGTGGATGACGACTGGTTCCGCTACTCGCGCGCGATCGACGTGCACGGCTACGCGACGCGCCTCGTCCCGCCGGAGGAACAGCTCTGGAGCAAAGCCTTCGTACAAGACCGCGATCGCTTCGACGGCGCCGATGTCAATCACCTGATCCTCCGCCACGGCGAGCATTTCGATTGGCGGCGGGTGCTGCGACGGTTCAGCGGCGGTCACGAGCGCGTGCTGCTGGCGCATCTGCTGTTGTTCGGCTACGTGTATCCGTCGAAGCGACAGTGCGTGCCGACGTGGGTGCTCGACCAGTTCAACGCCATCGTGCGCGATGAGCCGGAGGAGGAGCGGCCGATCTGCAGGGGAGCGAATGTCGCGCAGCGCGGATACGGGTCGGTTATCCGGGACCGCGGATATATCGATGGTCGATTGATTCCGTTCGGGCCGCTGCGGGAAGAGGAGATCGAGCAGCTTCCCAGGGAATGATGATGCGCCCCGCGAAGAAAGAACCGCGGGGAATCAAATTACGCTTTGAGGATCTCCCTCAGCGCCGACAACAACATCTCCGCATTCCGCTTGGTCGCACCGTGACCCATCAATCCGATGCGCCACGCTTTCCCTTTAAAATTCCCCAGTCCCCCGCCGATCTCGATCCCGTAGTCATCCAGCAACCGCCCTCGCACCTTCAGGTCGTCCACCCCCGGCGGAATCTTCACGGCGTTGAGCATCGGAAGATGATGCCCCTCCTGGCTCACGTACGTGATCCCCATGTCGCGCAGGCCGGTCTTCAAATGCTCGTGCGCCTGGCGGTGGCGCGAGAAGCGTTTTTCCAGGCCCTCTTCCAGCGCAATCGCCAACGCCTCGTGCAGGCCGTAGAGCATGTTGATCGGCGCGGTGTGGTGGTAGAAGCGTTCCTGTCCCCAGTACTGGCGGACCATCGACAGATCGAGGTACCAGCTCTGGACTTTTCGTGTGCGCGCTTCAAGCCGCTGCACCGCGCGCGGGGAGAGCGTCACGGGAGATAATCCCGGCGGACACGAGAGGCACTTTTGCGTCCCGCTGTACGCGGCGTCGATGCCCCAATGGTCAATCTCGACCGGCAACCCGCCGAGGCTCGTCACGCAATCGAGCAGCAGCAACGCGCCGCGCTCGTGAATCGCCTCGCCGAGCTTGTCGACCGGCTGATGCGCGCCCGTCGACGTCTCGGCGTGAACGATCGCCACGGCCTTGGGTCGAATGCGATCGACGGCGGCGATCACCTCGTTCTGATCGAACACTTGGCCAAAGGGCTTCTCGATCGTCTCCACGTCCGCTCCGCAGCGCTGCGCGACATCGGTCATGCGTTGACCGAACACGCCGTTGACGCAGACCAGAACCTTCTCGCCCGGCTCCACGAGGTTGACGAACAGCGTCTCCATCCCGGCCGACCCGGTGCCGCTGACGGCCAGCGTCATCTCGTTGTGTGTGCGAAACACCTGCCGCATCTTCGTGCGGATGTCGTCCATGAGCTGGAGGAAGACCGGATCGAGGTGGCCAATGGTCTGCCGGCCCAGGGCTTCGAGCACGCGCGGCGAGACGTCGCTGGGGCCCGGGCCCATCAGCACGCGTTGGGGAATCGCGATCATGCAATCAAAGCTAACCGACGAAGCCCGCCAGTTGTAGGGCTCAGGAAAATGATCGCCCCGCGATATTATCTATCGCCGGTGAAGCCATGAACGAAACAGACCTCTCATCGACGCGGCGGTTGATCGGAACGTACACGTTGGGTGCAAAGGACACGTTGAGACTGTCGGCCCAGGGGCCGTTCCTTCGCGCCGAGGCCAGTTGCGGGACCAACGACGTTCGTCACGGGATGGCCGCGTCATTTGCCGGCCGCCTCGTCATCGCGTTCGGGCCGAAAGACAAAGTCGAAATCGGCGCGTACCGCGTCAGCGGCAACTCGATGGAAGGGGTGTGGGTGCCGCCGGCGGCGGACGATTTGAGGAAGTGCGGCCGCGAGAAAAGCGCCGGCGGGAAAGACGGCGTCTGGACGATCACCGAAGCGATCGCCATCGACAACACCGCGTACACGGGCACCGTTCACGTCAAGCCAATCCAGGGCGTCGATGCAACGAACCGTCCGACGCCGGTTGAGATTGAGTGGCGGCTGCACGATGGAAACTATCGCTCGTTCGGCTTCGCATGCGACGACGCGATGTACACGACCTTCAGCTTCGAGCCGGAGAAGCCTTATTGCCTGGCGGTTTTTGATCCACGCGCTGACGGCGGGTTCGAGGGGATGTGGATGACCAATGAGTTTAAGCGCGGCGGCACGAGCCTGGCGCGAAGGCGGTAGTTACTCCGCCGCGACGATTTTGTCCGCGACCAGCAGCGGAAAGTGCCGCGGCTCCCGCCAGATCAATTTGCCGCTGACGGTGACGCGATGATCTTCCAGGTGCTGCGCGTCATCGGCACATTTTCGAACGTCCACTTCGGCCGCATCCTCATCGCCCGCGGGATCGAGCGACCAGGTAAAGTAATTGCCGCGCTCGGACGTGCAGTGGAAATATTGCAGGCGACCGGTAAATGTAACTTCGTCGGCGTTCTTCAGCCACGGGCGCAGGTTGGCCTTCGATGCCGCGCCCGGCCCCGCCGGCGGCTGGCCCGGATCCGTTGCGCAACCCACGATGAGTAGCGCACAGCACGCAATGACACCTGCTTCCCTCATTTGCACCTCCGCGGTGCATCGGCTGAATCAGTGCGGCACTTTAGGCCTGCGGACGTTTAATGGGCAACGGACTTGTATGTCCCCGGAACCGTGCGCGACGAGATCGCCAAGCGGTTCCACGCGTTGATCGTCGCGATCGCGATGGTCAGGTCGGCCAGCTCCTTCTCGCTGAAGTGCGGTTGGACCTGGCGATAGACTTCGTCCGAGACGTGACCATCGCGCACGAGCGTCACCGCTTCCGTCCACGCCAGCGCAGCTCGCTCGCGCGCGGAGTAGTACGGCGATTCCTCCCACGCATCGAGACCATACAGGCGCTGCTCGTTTTCGCCGACGGCACGCAGGTCCTTCCAGTGCATGTCGATGCAGTAGGCGCAGCCGTTGAGCTGCGATGCCCGCAACTTGATCAGGTGGAGCAATTTCACTTCGATGCCGCAGGAAGACAGATATTTCTCGAGCCCGAGCATCGCCTTGTAGCCGTCCGGCGAGACCGCAGCGCCGTTGAAGCGATTTTCCATCGGAATTCTCCTATTCAAACCTTCCGCCGAGTCAATGGTCATTCTAGGCCGAGCGCCGCGGTACAATCCAAGCCCGGCAATCCCCTCTCGCGGAGAACACGCTCATGAAATGCCTCGTCCCCTGCTGCGTCTTGTGCATCGCATTGATCACGGCTCCGGCGTCGGCGCAGTCGGACAATTCCGCCGGCGGCGGTGGCTCATCGGATCAGCAGGCGACCGCGTCGGTGATCATCGCCAACCCCATGCCGCCGCCGCAGACGAAGATCGAGAAGGCGTCAATCGTCAAAGACGCCGTCGCGCTCAAGGGGTACACCGACGTCGGCGATGTGCAGGCGGACAACGGCGCGACAATTCGCGTGACGGCGGTGCAGATCAACGTCGGCAGTGACACCGCGCTTGGCGTTGCGATCAGCATCCGCGGGAGCAATCGCGCCGCCGTCTCGTTTGTCGATTACGACGAGCTCGACGCGCTGATCAACGCCTTCGACACGCTCGGCAAACTTCAGCCGCCGGTGACGACGCTGGCCAACTATCAGGGCGACTACCGCACGAAGGGCAACGTTCAGCTCTCGAACATCGACGAGAACGGCGGCCGCGTGCTGGTCGTGCGGACGGTACAGGTGCTCGATCCGAGCGGCCAGATCATCTGGTCCACCGCCGCCATGCGGCCCGCGCGCGGGGGCGAAGTGAAGCAGCAACTGGTCAACGCCAAGCAGATGCTCGACAAGATCAAGAACCCGGAGAAGCCGCCGGCGGAGTGAGCGAGTGGTTTTCACGGAATTCTCCGGGGCAAAGCCGCGGGCTTTGTGAAAGGCGCGCGCGAAATGGCCGCTATTTCACTTCCACAGTCTCATGCGTCTCCACCCGCCGACGGATGCGGCGCGTGCAATGCGTGCTGCATCATTCCGACGCATCCGGAACTTGGGAAACCATCGTACGCGCGTTGCGAACACCTCTGCGATCGCGCCTGCGGCATCTACGAGGCGCGACCCAGGCGCTGCAGCGATTTCCGCTGTGCCTGGCACCTCGGCTGGCTCGGCCCGCGCGTCGATCGTCGGCCGGATCAGTGCGGCGTGATGTTTCAGTTCGAGCCGGGCGATCACAGCGAGTGGTATCTGGGCATGTACGAAATCATCGAGGGCGCGGCGCGATCGGATAAGGCGCGCTACCTCCGCGACGCGTTGCTGGCAAGCAAAAACACGCGGCACCTGCGTCTCGGTCGCCCCGCCGTTCGACTGGTGCCGTTCGGCGCGGATCTTCCGGTGGATTTTCCGATCTCCAAGCGCTTCGCCGGATATGTCCCGACGATCGGCGAAGCGCGGACGAAGACGCAGGTGGACGTGCTGATCTTCGACGGCCGCGTGCGCGAGGTCTTGTCCCCCTCGCCGCCGCCGACAGAATGATCCGTCTCATGAAATACCGCGAGCTCGCAAAGACCGGCGTCAAAGTTTCGGAGATCAGCTTCGGCTGCTGGACGATGGGCGGGTTGAACTTCGTCAACGGCACGCCCAACGGCTGGGCCGACGTGAACGAGGAGGAGATCGCCGCCGGCATCAAGGCGGCGCTCGATGCGGGCGTCAATCACTTCGACAACGCCGACGTCTACGGCAACGGCCGCGCCGAGCGGATGCTGGCGCGCGTGCTCGACCGCCTCGGCGTGAAATCGACCGACGTGATCATCGCGACGAAGGTTGGCTGGTTTCCCGGCACCGCCGATCACGCGTATGAGCCGGCCCACATCCGCCATCAATGCGAGCAGTCGCTCATCAACCTCAAGCGCGAGTACATCGATCTTTACTACTTCCATCACGGTGACTTCGGGCCGAACGATCGCTATCTGCACGGCGCGGCGGACGTGATGGATCAACTCGTCAAAGAAGGCAAGGTCCGCATCAAGGGCCAGAGCGCGTACTCTGCCGACGACTTCGAGAAGACGGTCCCGGTGGTGAAACCCGCGGTGCTGCAAAGCTGGGCGCACGCGCTGGACGATCAGTTCGTCCGTCCCGGATCGCGCCTCTCAAACCTGATGACGAAGCACGGACTGAGCTTCGTCGCATTCAGCCCGCTGGCGCAGGCGCGATTGCTGGACAAGTTCGATCCGTCCAGGCCGCCACAATTCGAGCCCGGCGATCATCGCCGCAACAGCAAGGCGTTCAGCGCGGAAGAGATCGCCAAGCTCCAGCCGAAGCTGCAGAATTTGAAGCAGCGGTTCGGATCGACGACTGAGGACCTGGCGGCGACCGCGCTGAACTACGTGCTGGCGCAGCCGCACGTCGCGTGCGTGATCCCCGGCTTCCGCAACGAGCGGCAAGCACGCTGCAACCTCGCGGCTGCGGGACGAACGATGTCGTCAGACGACATCACGTTCATTCAAAGCGCCCTCGCGTAACGCGCGGCGGCACGCCCGGGGCTCTGCCCCGGGACCCGCTGCGGAAAGGCGCCGTCACTTCGTCTCAAAGCTCTTCAGCAGCGACGTCATCTTCCCGCGCGGGCTCTCGGCCTCCATCTTCACCAGGCCGCCGGGGATGTCGTCGTTGACCCACAGCTTCACGGTCGCGTCGGGGTTCTGCGCGCTGAAGCCTTTGACGTCGTAGACCTTGCAGGTGTACTTCTTGCCCGCGGCTTCGACGTCCTCGCTGCCGCTCGACTTGACGTCCTTCTTCTCCATCTTCGCCGGGACGTTCTGATTGCGCGGCGGCATCGTCCGCTTCTGTCCGCCGATATCCATCGTCGTCGTCACTTCGATCGTGACGTGATCGTCGGTCTTCTCGATCAGCTTGCGGGTCATCTCCATCGTCATCTTCGGCGCATCCGCATTTGGTCCCTGCAGTTCGGCGGTCAACGTCTCGCTGGAACCGATGTTGAACCTGGACCATGCGGCAAAGGCGGGGTTGTCCATCTGCTCCCCCTCCGCTCGCGCGAACGGAGGCGTGATCAGGAGAAGCGAGAGAACAATTGCGGCGAGCGAAGTGCGGGAGATTGACATCAGGGGTTCCTCCGTTCCTGTGGCCGGGAATCGTACGGGGAAGGAGGCATTCTCGCGAGGCGGCGAGGAAAAAAATGAGGCCAGGTTCGCCTCGGGGAGGGGTTAGACGAACCTGGCCCGTGCTTGAACGCTTCTGTTGGCGGACACTTTGTTCGTTCGCTGCCGTCGACGGATTCTTCCGAAAAATTTTCACCGGGCAGAACCGAACTGCGCGACCGCAAACTTCTGCCGCGCTCGGCATTTGCGCGCGGCGGTCGCTCCCCTACAATCCGCCCCTCGCGCGCGGATATCCGCCGCACAACTTCGGAGCCAATCATGCAACGTCCGATCCTCGTCCTGCTCCTGCTTCCCCTGCTGCCGATGGTGTCCTCTGCCGCGACGACCACCGCGACTTCTCCCGCCGGCGTCCCCGCCGCCGGGGGATCCGCACCGGGGTTCGATGCGCAACCGCTTTACGAGCGCGTGACCCCCTCGCTGGTCGCCGTGCAATACGTCTGGGAAAACGAGCTGTCGCGACAGGAGCTGACCGGCGCCGGCGTGGTCGTCTCGTCCGATGGGCTGATCATGACCTCGCTGTCGCTTTTCGATCCGCCCGTCCGAGGCACGACACTGCGCGTCCCGGACAAACAGATGAAGGAGTTCAAGATCCTCGTCCCCAGCCAACAGCACGAGGCGGACGAGATCGACGCGGTCTTCATGGGACGCGACGATCGCACCGGCACCGCGTTTGTAAAGGCCAAGCCGTCGGATAAATCATCGCGGCAGAAGTGGACGCCGCTGAAGTTCGAAGACGCGCGGGTGAAGACCGGCGATCCGGTCTGGTCGGTCGGCCTGCTTCCGAAGAACGCGGCGTACAAGACCTACCTGACGCACGGCCGCGCCAGCGCATCGTTGCGCGGGGAGCTGCCGCAGGTGCTGGTGATCGGCGGCGGGCTGTGCGCGATCGGCTCGCCGGTGTTCAACGCGCAGGGACAGGCGGTCGGTTTGGTGAATTCTCAGCCCGAGCAGACCCCCTTCCTCAACGATCAGCGCAACATGCTCGCCGCGCTCACCAACCCGCCGATCTTCTTCGTCCCGACGTTCGACTTCGCGATGAGTCTTTCCGATCCGCCGACCGGCAAAGAGCTGGCGCTTCCGTGGATGGGCGTTCCTCAACAGGCGATGGCGGGGTTGAACAAGGACGTCGCCGAGCAAGTCGGACTGAAAGATCAACCGGCGGTCGAAATCGGCGACGTCATTCCCGGCTCGCCAATGGCAAAGGTCGGCATCAAGCCCGGCGACATCGTCGTGAAAGTGAACGGCAAGCCGCTCGAGCGCGGCGATGAGCCGGAGGAACTTCCTGGAATCCTCGCGCGACAAGTCCGTCGAATGAAACTCGGCGACACCGTCAAGCTCACTGTCCTGCGCGGCAAGGAGACGAAGGAGTTCGATCTCCCCCTCGAAGAGCGACCCAAAGGCGCCAACCTCGCCGAGCGCTGGTACGTCGACGATCTCGGCTTCGGCGTGCGCGAGATGGTTTTCATGGACAGCTACGCGCGCAAGCTCCCGCCGGACACGAAGGGCGTCGCGGTCTCGCTCGTCAAACCGCAGAGCGCGGCCAACGCGGCGAAGCTTCAGACCAACGATCTGATCACCGAACTGAACGGCCGGGCGGCGAACAACCTCGCCGACTTCAAGAAGCAGCTCGAGGACTTCCGCAAAGCAAAACCACACGAGGCGATCGTGCTGGTCGTGCTGCGCGAAGGTCAGAATCAAACCATCCGAATCGAACCGCCGCAGTGATCAACTCCGTCCGCGCGCGTGGAACGAGCGCGGCTTGCAAACAAACAGATGAGCTCTAAAATCACCGGCCTCTCTGCCGGGCAGGTAGCTCAGCTGGTAGAGCAATGGACTGAAAATCCATGTGTCGCCGGTTCGATTCCGGCCCTGCCCACTTGCTTAACAGTCAGGCAACGGGATTGATTGGAAACGCTCGGTAAAGCCGGGCGTTTTTTATTTGTCGCCCTGACCGCGTCCCGTTGCCTTTCCCGGCCGAAAGCGTTCCCCGGCACAGTACAATGACCGAGTGATGCACCTTCGGTACATCGCCGTTTGGATGTTCGTGCTCACGGGCGCAGTCGCGATGGCCGACGCGAAGGATGAAGATCATGTCGCCGATGCGGAGGTGCGCGCGGCGATCCAGCGCAGCCTGCCCGTGCTGGAAACCGACGGCGTCGCGTGGATGACGCAGAAAAACTGCGCATCGTGTCATCACGTTCCATTTTTGATCTGGAGTCACAACGCCGCCCGCGAGCACGGCATCGCCGTGGACGAGACGAAGCTCGAGCAATGGATCGCGTGGACGGCAACGTTCTCGCAGTCGCGGCGCGCGTGGTTCAAGCTGAGCAAGCAATCGCTCGACGGTAAAGCAAGCGGCGACGTCGACGACAACACTTGCGTGCCGGCTGAACTGCTGAACAAACTCGCCACGCTTGTCGATCGGCCCTTCGCCAGTGAAGGCGAGCTGGTGGCAGAAATGGAGCGATTGCTGACGCGGCAGGAGTTGGCTCAGCATCGCAAGTCCCTGCTGATTCGGGCGTCGCGGCCTCTGGAGCCGGACAACGACGGCGGCGGCCTCGACACGCTTAGCCAGTTGCTGCTGGGCCGCGGGCGCCAGGTTGCTGACGCGTCCGATGCGGCGGCGCAGAAAGCGCGGGCCGTCGATTGGCGCGATGTCATGCTGCGCTGGCAGCAGCGGGACGGGTCGTGGAAAGCGGCGGGCCAGCTCCCGGCCCAGAACCGCCCGGTGGCCGAAACGCATGCCGTTTCCACAATGTGGGCGATGCTGGCGCTGGCCGGCACTGACCACCCCGATAAGCCGACGCAGAGCGCGATCGCGCGGGCGGCGGAATTCCTGCAAACCAAAGACGCGGACGCGAGCAAGGACGTGAGTGGCGAGTCGCTGCTTCTTCGGCTCCTGGTTGCGCACGAGCTGGCAAACCCCGACCGCGCCGACGCGCTGGTCAAGGAGGTGCTGGCGCACCAGAATGCCGACGGCGGGTGGGCATGGCGGCAAAGCGGGCCGAGCGATGCCTTTGCCACGGGGCAGGCGCTGTATGCACTGCGTCGCGCGGGCGTCGCCGCCGATCGCCCGCCGCTGGTCCGCGCGTGCGACTATCTCGTCAGGACACAAGCTTCCGCCGGCTGGTGGACCGTCCCCAGCCGCGCGATCAGCTCGGCCACGAACGACGGCCGGCTCAAGAGGCTGGAGCCGATCTATCGCTACTGGGGAACCGCCTGGGCGGTCATCGGGCTATCGGACACGCTGCGGTAGGATCGGAAAAACGGATTTGGTCAGACAGGTCGGTTGCGATTCGACCGCCGCTGCATACGGCACGCGCGGTCCCTTCGATGCAACCGGGCAAAAAGAAAAGCAGGCGCCACGCAATGGCGCCTGCTCCTTTTTGTGTGACTCCGGGCCGTTCTGGCGAGCGGCCCGGGGTCCTGCTCCCGTGATTGATTCTTCTTGCGACGTGCTATTCGTTGCCCGTCGTCTCCTCCAGCATTTTGCGGAGATAGCCGTTCTCCCGACGCGTCGCCTCCAGATCGAAGACCAGGTACTTGATGCTCAAGCGCAGGTAATCGAGGCTCTCCTGCAGGCTGCTCACCGTCTGCCGCAGGCGCTCGTGGCGCTCGCGGGTTTCGCTGGCGAGCTTCTCGAGCTTCTTGCGCTCGGCGGGCGGGAGCGTGGTGATCTCGCCCATCAGTTCGGCGAGCTTGCTTTGAAACTCCGACTCGTTCATGGCCTTTCCTCTCCCTCGTTCCGCGGCGACGTTCCGGAGTCGAGCGGGTCGAATCAGTTCGCCGTCGCGTGGTTCAAAATCTACCCCAAAAAGCAAACGCGGCTTTCACAAACGCGGCCGCCGACAGCCGATAAATCGAATCACCGCATCTTTATGCGCTTCGTTGCGTCTTTACCGCACGACGCGACCGTTGTTCCAACCGTTGTCCCGTCCGTGACATGTTCGGCCTGCGCGTCATCCCACGACGACGGCCGCATAACCGACGGCATTATCGGGCCGCTGCGGCGCGACGTCCTTCAGCACCTCGAAGCTGTTGGCATGACGCAGCACGTTGACGTTATTCGCGCCGTGCTGCTGGCAAGCTGACAGCATGGCGGCGATCGCCCCGCCGCCGCAGGCGTTGAGGTTTTTCCGCACGTGCGGCACGACCCGTTCAGGCGTCATAGCCGTCACAACCTCAAGCAACTTCCGATCGTTCTCCTTCGCCCACTGCATCGCCGGCAGTCCGATGCCGACCGGCGCGAACGAATAGTTCGGCCCGTAGTGCGTCAGGTCGCTGCTTGCCAGGTACACCGGTCGCAGCCCGGCCTGCTGCACCATCGCCGCCGTTCGCGCGCCCATCGCTACCGCGTCATCCCGCAGCGGCACTTCGATCGGCAGCACCATCGCGCTGGGCCACGCTCGCTGGATCAGCGGAAGCTCCACTTCCACCGCGTGTTCGCGATCGTGGAACCGATCGTCCACATCGAAAAGCTCCGACGAATCCGTCTCCAGTTCGCTCGACAGCTCAGGCGGCACGATCGACTCCCCGCCGGGCACCACCCACGAATCGTGGGACGCGAGCACCGCGCAATCGAGCGGCAGCGGCGTGTGTACCGCGCCGAAGACGACGACGATGTCCACGTCGCCCGCGCCGGGCGAAGCGCGCAACGTCCCTATCGCCTCGCCGGCGATCGCGCCGCTGCAGATCCATCCCGCGTGCGGAACGATCGCGCCGAACCACGGACGCTCTGCCGCCGCCTCGCTGTTGGCCCGCACAAAATGGGCCGCCGCCGAGACGCACTGCCGCTCGTCCGCGGGGTAAAAAAGCCCCGCGACCGCCGGCCGACGTGCTGTTCGGCTGCTTGGTCCGGGCATAGGCGCCACTATAATACGGCCGCAGAATTCGCCGCAGCGCAAGATGCGTTTGCGCCATCGTCCGAGAACATTTCCTGCGAATTCCGGCAATTTAGAGCGATTGTCCGAGGGTTTACAGGCGGATGAGCGACGCGAGGAAACGACAGCAGGAGATCGCCGACGCTCTCGCCGCGATGAGCGGCGCGGCGGGCGCGGGCGCGGCGAGCGCCGGTAACGATGCGCCGCCGCCGGACATCCAACCTGCTGAGACCGAGCGCGAACTGGCGCGCAGCGAAGCGGTCATCCCGCCGCCGCGCGTGAATGTGACTGCGCTCGCCGCTGGTGCGCGCCTCGAGCACTCGATCCTCGTGAAGCGCACGCTGATCCCGATCCTGCTGACGCTGGGCCTGCTGTTGCCCGCGATCGCGTCGCTCAAGTGGCTCATGCCGCCGGACTCGCCGTTCGCGGCGTGGCAGCCGAGGTACGCATTGATCGTTATCGCTGCGGGTCCGTTTCTGCTCTTCGTCGCCGCACTGAACATAATCAGCGTGCGACACCAGATTCGTCAGCGCGATCGGCAGCAAAGGCACGCGGTTTGACGCACTCGGGCGTGACTCCCTAAGATCCCGCGGCGAACTGAAGGAGAATTTCAAATGGCGGAGAACGTACTGGAACTGACCGATTCGAATTTCGAAGCCGAGGTCATCAAGAGCGACAAGCCCGTCCTGGTCGATTTCTGGGCCGAGTGGTGCCAGCCGTGCCGGATGCTCGGACCGACCATCGAGAAACTCGCGAAGGATTACGCCGGCAAGGTGAAGGTCGGCAAGGTGGACACGGACGCGAACCGCGACGTGTCGATGCGTTACGGCATCAGCGCGATCCCCACGGTGATTTTGTTCAAGGACGGCAAGGTCGCGAACAAATTCGTCGGACTGCGTCAGGAGAAGGAGTTCAAGGAGGTGCTGGACGCGGCGGGATAAATTGCGCCCGTCCGGATCGTCTCACGAAAAGACGGCGACCGCTGACGCGGGTGCGTCAGCGGTCGCGTCGTTTTGCAGCGCGCGTTGTGCACAGAGAGCGCGTGCCGATTGTCACCCCGAGGCACTCCCAGGGATCTGGGAGTCGATTTGCGTCGGAGATCCCTCGCGGAGTACCGCTCGGGATGACAGAACTGGAGACGCCACGGGCCCGTCAGAAGCCGCATCTCATTTCGCTTCGTCCGACTTCTTCGCATCATCCTTCTTCGCGTCGCCGTTCGACGAATCCGCAGCCGCCGCCGGCGACTTGCCCGCGGTCTTCTTCGATGCGGTCATCTGATCCATCAGCGACTTGGCCTCGGTCTTCTGCTCGTCGTTGAGCAGCGCCATGATGTCGGCGTTTTCCTTCTCCTTGATCGCCTTCTGCTCCTCGAGTGACTTGGAGTGGATCTCCTTGATCTTCGCCTTCTGATCGTCAGTGAGGCTGGAGATCTTGCTCCACGGCTGCGTGAGCCGCCCTTTCGCCGTTTCCGGCTTGACCGTATCGGCCGCGGGCTTCGCCGCATCCGCCGCCGCGGGCTTGTCTTCGGCGCGGACGGTGACGAACGCCGTCAACGTCAGTGCGCACAGAATCCCCATCAACCACGAAAAACGCATAACAACCTCCCTATGTGTGGAAATGACGCGTCGCGCGACACCATGTCGCGCGGCCGAGAGTTCATCAATGTTTTCGCGCTGCCGCCGCTGTCTCGAACAGCGGATTGCTGATCTTCATCACGGGCGCGCCGTCCATCGGACGGACCGGAGCTTCCGCTTGCGGCTGCGATTGAACTTGTCTGTCACGTCCGTCTTCCGCGATGTCCGCGGGCGCGACATCGGGACGATACAAGTTTCCGCCCAGCGCCTTCATATACTCCGTCCAGTTCCCGTCGCCCGCGCTTTCGCCGCGACACGCGTGCAATGCCATGATCAGCTTCGCGTCCATGTTCTCGATCGCGTGGACCGCGAGGGCCTCGGGGGTGCCCGGAACCTTCACCGCGCCGTGCTCGGGCAAACCGTGATGGCTGATAATGATGTGCTGGATGACGTCGATCAGCTCCTGCGGGATCTTCTCGCCGAGCGTCGATTCCGCTTCCTTCGCCTTGTGCTCGACCCAGATCGCCGACTTGACGATGTGGCCGACGAGCTTGCCGCTGTCGGTGTAGCCGAACGACGCCTCGTAGCTCAGCTCCCACGTCTTGGCGATGTCGTGGAGGAAGATGCCGGCGAGCAGCAGATCGCGACTGAGGCCCGGATAGAACTGCACGATGCAGTTGCCGACTTCCATCGCATTGAGCGTGTGCTCGAGCAAGCCGCCCAGAAACGCGTGATGAAACGTCATCGCCGCCGGCGCCTTGCAGAAGTTGTTCATCAGCGATTCGTCGTCGAGATACGCCTGGACGAGCGCGGCGAGATGACGATTCTGAATCGACCCGCACAGCTCGTGCAGGCGGGTGCACATCTGCTTGACGTCTTTGCTGGTCTGCGGGAGCAGATCGCCCGGATCGTACGTCCCCTCCTTCGCCGCCCACATCTGCTCGATGATGAACTGGTTGTTGCCCTGGTAGTTCTCGACGCGGCCGCGGACTTTGACGAAGCCGCTCTCGGGCATGTGTTGGAAAATCTCGCGCGAGGCGTTCCACATGCGCGCCATCATCGAGCACGTGCGGTCGGAGACGTTGGCCTTGATGTAGTTCTTGCCCTGCGACGTGGCGCCGAGTTGTTTCCCGGAGACGACGAGCACATCTTCCATCACGTCGCCCGCCTGGGCATCACGCAAAAACAGTCGGCGCATATGAGCGGAGGTTGTAAGGGAGCGCGTGCAAGCGAGCAAGAAAAAACGCGGAAACCAACGGGAAAGCCCCGGGATTGCAATCCCGGGGCTTTGGATAATCGACGCTCGCGTCTTCGATCTACTTGGCGCGACCGAAGCGGTCGTCCGCGACCTTCCAGTTCACCACGTTCCACCACGCGGTGATGTAATCGGGGCGGCGGTTCTGATACTTGAGGTAGTACGCGTGCTCCCACACGTCCAGGCCGATGACCGGGAACGCGCCCTGCATGATCGGCGAGTCCTGGTTCGCCGTGGAGATCACCTCGAGCTTGTCCCCCTTCTTGATCAGCCACGCCCAGCCGGAGCCGAAGCGGGTCTTCGCGGCCGCCTCGAACTTCTCCTTGAACTGCGCGAAGCCGCCGAAGTCGCGCTTGATCGCGTCGGCGAGCTTGCCAACCGGCTCGGCGCCCGGCTTGCCCGCGGGATTGAGGATCTCCCAGAACAGCGCGTGATTGTGCGCGCCGCCGCCGTTGTTGCGGACGGCGGTCTTGATCTCCTCCTTCACCATCGCGCAGTCTTTGGCGAGCACCTCGTGCAGCGGCTTGCCGTCAAGCTCAGGCTGCTTCTTCACCGCGTCGTTGTAGTTGTTGACGTAGGCGGCGTAGTGCTTGCCGTAATGGATCTCCATCGTCTGCTTGTCGATGCTGGGTTCGAGAGCGGCGGAATCGAAGCCCAGGGGTTTTTGTTCGAGCGGCATTTGCGAACTCCTTCCAGAGAGTTTGGGGTTGGACAGGTTGTCGTTCAATCGAAGGTTATGCGCCTCACAGAATCGGGTCAACGCGCGTTGATGGGTCTACCGGGGCTGCGGCTGATCTGGAGCCGCCGGCGCGCGATTGGAAGGATCGACAGGCGGCGCAGGAGGCGACGGTTTCTTTACCATCTTCTCCGCCGCCTGCACGATCGTGTCGGTCACCTTCTTCTCCGCGCTGGCGGCCCTGGCGACGACCTTCTGCTCGGCATCGTGCAGCTTCTCGAGGTTCCGCCGCCGCCAGAAGATGAAGAGGATAAAGCCGAGCACGAGGATGATCCCGCCGGCGAGGAAGAATTCCTTGAACTCGTGGATTTTCCGCTGCGCGACCGGATCGTTGAGCTGCTCGCCGATCCAATGCCCCAGCAGCATGAAAAGCCCGCCGCTGACGATGGCGGCGAGCCCATCGACGATGATGAACTTGATGAAGTTGAAGCGGATCGTGCCGGCGCAGACGACCATCGCGCCGCGGATGCCGGCGATCATCCGCCCGAAGGCGACCACGCCCACGCCGTACTGCTCGAACAGATCCTTGACGCTCTCGATGCGTTCGCGCGTGACGTGCTTGCCGATGAAAGGCACGCGCGTGATCTCGAGTCCGAACCGGCGCCCCATCGAGTAGAGCACGATGTCCCCGCCGATGATCCCGCACCACGCGGCGATCGCGGTGATCACCCAGCTTTGCGGATCCGTGCACAGCAGCGCGCCGGCGACGATGAGCGGAATATCCTCCGGCAGCGGCAGGCCGAGCCCGCAGGCGAACAGCAGCACGAACGTCACCGCCACCCCGCCGACGAACCCGCCGTGGGTCATCCAGTTCTGGATCGTGTGGAAGCTGATGGCCAGCAGGAACAACATGCGAAGGGAAGGTTATCGGGATGGGCTGCGGTTGTCAGCGGATGGACTGGGCGGCTAGATGTAATACATCGCCTGTTGCAGGCTTCCCGTGCGCGCGAGTTGGTCGAGCAGTTGCTCGAGCGTGATGTTATCAAGCACGGCGTCCGTGGCATCGGTGAGGCGCTCGTTAATGAGGTGAACGGCGACTTCGCCGGGCGTCATCTCACCCGACGGCATCTCCTCCTTGATCGTCAATCGACCTTCGAGCCGGCGGATCAGATCGCCGACGCGGATCTCGCGCGGGCTGCGTGACAGGCGATATCCGCCCCCGCTTCCCACCTTGCTCTCGAGAAAATCCCCGCGCCGCAGCGCGAGCAGGATCGCTTCGAGGAATTTGTTCGGCAGGTTCTCCTGCTGCGCGAGGTCTTTGGCCTGCACGTAGGTGCGCGGAGCGAGGCGGGCGAGTTGCACCACCGCCCGCAGGCCGTATTCAGTCCGCTTGGAAAGTCTCAATCGAGTGTAACCCTGCTGATCCGATAGGAATCGTAAGGTTAAGGTTAAGCCGCTGCAACAAAGCCACTTTGCGGCGGGTTATGATGAGGGATGATGAGCGCAGCGATATTCAGGTCGAATTGGATTCCGGGAAGGCGAGGGCGAGGCCGAGCCGCTTTTGGCGTCGCGCGCACAAGCGGCTCGGCGGAAGCCGCGCCCTTGCGGCTCGTCGCGCTGCTCTTCATCTGCATAACCGCATCGAGCGCGTTGGCGGCCCAGCCGACGACGGCGCCGGTTGAGACGGTCCTGAATCTGTCGGCGCTGCCGCAGGGCAAAGAGGCGAAGCTCGCGGTCGTGGTCGATGTGCCGGAGGGGCTGCACGCGCAGTCGGCGACGCCGTCGCAGCCGAACTACATCCCGTTCAAGGTGACGATGGAGCCGAGCGCGGCGGTCGAGTTTTCGCCGCCGATCTATCCGCGCGGGGAGGACAAGAATTATCCACAGCTCGGTGCGCTGAACGTCTACACGGGACGAGTCGTCGTCATCGTGCCGCTGAAGGTCAAGGCGGACGCACCGCTCGGCGATGTGAAGCTGGAAGGCAAGCTGCAATATCAGATGTGCGACGATCGCTCGTGCTATGCGCCGCAGCGGCCGAAGATCGCGGTGGAGACGAAGATCGTCGCGGCGGATGCGCCCGCGCAGCCGAATCGGGCGGAACTTTTTTCGGCCGAAGCTTCGCCGCGTGCGACGACGCAATCATCGACTGCCGTCGCGCCGGCGAAGAAGCAGGATTGGACGATCTGGACCGCCTTCGGCGCCGCGCTGCTCGCGGGTCTGGCGTTCAACATCATGCCGTGCGTGCTGCCCGTGCTCCCGCTGAAGGCGGCGGCGTTTCATCGCGCGGCGGAGCATCATCGCAGCCGGTCGATCGCGCTGGGACTGTCGTTCAGTGCCGGAATCGTCGGCGTGTTCGCGATCCTCGCGGTGCTGGTGCTCGTGCTTCGCGTCGTTTCGTGGGGATCGCTCTTCTCCAATCCGATTTTTGTGTGGTCGCTGGTAGTGCTGCTGGTCCTGTGCGCACTCGGCATGTTCGGGGCGATCAACGTGACGCTGCCGAACGCGCTCTACAGCGTCGATCCGCGGCAGGACACGCTCGGCGGCAACGTCGTCTTCGGCGCGTTCACCGCCATCCTTGCCACGCCGTGCACCGCTCCCCTTCTCCCGCCGCTGCTGATCTGGGCATCCGCGCAACCGGGAATCATCGGCGTGCCCGCGATGCTGATGGTCGGAATCGGGATGGCGCTGCCGTACCTGATCCTCAGTGCCTTTCCGGAAGCGGCGAAGAAGTTCCCGCGGACGGGCCCGTGGTCGGAATTGTTCAAGCAGATGATGGGCTTCCTGCTGCTGGCCGCCGCGACGTTCTTCGCCGCGGGGCGATTGATTCACGGCCCGGAATTCTGGTGGGCGATCGTGGCCGTCGTCGCGGTCGCGAGCTTCTATCTCATCGCGCGAACGGTGCAACTCACGCCGAACGCGCGGCCCGTCGCCATCTCCGCGGCGCTGGCGGTCGCGATGCTCGGCGGAACGCTCTGGTGGACCGCGCGCATCACGGGCCTGGGAATGGGCGGCGGCGCGGCCAATGTCGATTCCTCCTGGCAGGATTACTCCGACGTGCAGTTCAAGTCGCTGCGCGATGCGAACAAGCCGGTGCTGGTGAAATTCACCGCCAACTGGTGCGGCACATGCCAGGCGATCGAAGGCGCGGTCTATCGCGATCCCCAAGTCTGGACCGCGCTAAAGCAGCATGATGTGACGGCGCTGAAAGTCGATTTCAGCGACAGCAACGATGCGGCGGGAAAGGATCTGCTGCTCGCGCTCAATCCCGCCGGCGGAATCCCGCTCACCGCGATCTACGGCCCGGGGATGAAAGACCCGATCGTCCTCGCATCGTACTACAACTCGAGCGATCTGCTCGCCGCGCTCCAGCAGATCGCGCCGACCACGCCGACGCAGACCGCGGCGCGTTAGTCGTGCGCGAGGCCGCAAGCTCGGCGAATGTCATCCCGAGGTACTCCGAGGAATCTCGAAGTGGGAAGACGGCTCGACCCCGAGATTCCTCGCGGAGTACCGCTCGGAATGACAGGTGCGGTGCCGCGGTACTGCGGACGCGCCTACGACTTCTTCGACGCGAAGTCCTTCATGAACGACGCCAGCGCCTGACACCCCTCGACCGGCATCGCGTTGTAGATGCTGGCGCGGATGCCGCCGACCGTGCGGTAGCCCTTGAGGCCCACCATCCCGTTCTTCGTCGCCGTCTTCACGAACTCATCGGTCAACTCATTGCTGGGCAGGCGGTACGTCACGTTCATGTGCGAGCGCTGTTCCTTGACCGAAACGGTTCCCTTGTAGAACCCGCCGGAGTTGTCGATCGCGTCGTAGAGAACCTTCGCCTTGGTCGCGTTGAGTTTCTCCATTGCGACGAGGCCGCCCTTGCTCTCGATCCAGCGAAAGACCTCGAGCAGGATGTAGATGCCGAACGTCGGCGGCGTGTTGATCATGGACTTGGACTCGGCCAGGTCCTTGAAGCTCCACAGCTTCGCCGGCGTCTTCTTCTGCTTCGGATAAAGCTCCTTGCGCACGATCGCGAGCACGAGGCCGGAGGGTCCGAGGTTCTTCTGCGCGCCGCCATAGACGAGAGCGCATTCGCTGACAGGATGCGGGCGCGACATGAACTCACTGCTGGCGTCCACGATCAGGTTCGGGTGCTTCGGCCAGGTCGGCAGGCGGTGGCCGTGCACCGTCTCGTTCGTGCAGACGTGGAAATAGTCGGCGCTCGGATCGAGCTTCCATTCGCTCGGCGGCGGCGAGTGATCGAAGTTGCTCGATTCGCTCGACGCGACCACGTTGATCTTCGCAGGGGGGGCGACTTCCTTGCCGTTGTTGGCGGCCTTCTTGCTCCACTCGCCGCCGACGAGATAGTCGGCCGACGTGTGCAGGAAGTTCATCGGGATCAGCGTGAAGAGCGCCGTCGCCCCGCCCTGCAGGAAGACGACATCGTGGGAATCGCCGAGATTGAGCAACTGCTTGCAACGCTGGATGGTCTCATCGACGACGGCGTCGAATTCCTTTCCACGGTGCGAGACCTCGGCGATGCCGAAGCCTTTGCCCTGATAGTCCAGCAAGGCCGCGGCACTCTTTTCCAGGGCTTCGGTCGGCAGCATCGCGGGGCCGGCGCTGAAGTTGAAGATTCGGTGGCTCATTGTTCTTTGTGGGTTGTTGGTTGCGGGTTGTTATTGGTTCCACTTGTCCTTGAGAAACTTCACGACGCGCGGGCCCATGTCCGGCGTGTAGCCGGTGGCCTCGACGCTGATGCGACGATCGTAGCCGCCCTTTTTGAGCAGATCGAACAGCGGGCGGTAATCGGATGATCCACTTTCGCCGGGCGGGAGGCGGCCTTCCTTGTCGGCGACGTGCACGTGCGCGAGGTACGGCAACGCATCGGCCACCGAATCGAACGGCTCGTTCTCCAGCCACAGGTGATAGCTGTCCACCAGGCAGCGGATGCTCGGATGATCGACCTCGCGCACGAATGCAATCGCCTCGGCGACGGTGTTGATGATGTTGCACTCGCCGCGGTTGAGGTGCTCGACCGCGAGCGTGATGTTCGCCGCGGCGCAGATCTCGGCGGACATCTTCAGGAACGAGGCGATCTGTCGCCTGG
>JAICTV010000383.1 GCA_025936175.1 Phycisphaerae bacterium | reverse complement strand
TCGGCGAGAACGGCAGCGGCTCGGCAACTCTCAACGTCAACGGCGGCGACGTCACCCTCGGCAATACCATCATCTCAAACGCCGATTCCGTCGCCGGCACGATCAACCTGAACACCGGCGGCACGCTCACCGCCAATCAGATCACCGCCCAGAACGGTGGCGGCACCGGCACGCCGACCTTAAAGTTCAACGGCGGGCTGCTCAAGGCCAACGTCGACAACACCAACTTCATCGGCCTGAAGGTGAACAGCATCGTCTCCACCGGCGGCGCGAGCATCAGCAGCAACGGTCACAACATCACGATCAATTCCGTATTGAAGCACGACACGTTGCTCGGTGGCGCCGACGGCGGTTTCACCAAGAGCGGCGCGGGCACGATGATCATCACGGGCGCGAGCACCTACACCGGCCCGACCAGCGTCACCGGCGGAACGCTCGTCATTGGCAACAACCTGACGACGTCTTCCTCCGTCAGCGTCAGCAACAACTCGACGCTGCAGATCCAGCAAAGCACCAACTTCAACCGCGTCATCAAGACCGCCAACGTCACCGTCGCCGCCGGAAGCAAGCTCAATATCGAAAACAACAAGCTGATCCTCACCGCGCAGTCCGTCGGGTCGTGGAACGGCAGCGCATACACCGGCGTGACGGGTCTGGTCGCATCCGGCTACAGCCCGAACCAGGACTTCTCCGGATCCGGCATCGTCACCGCGCAGTCCAACGCGACCGGCGGCAACACGCTGACGAACATCGGCGTGGCGTCGAACTCGGACCTCGGGCTGGGCAGCTTCGGTGGGCAGACCGTCGGCGCGAACGACACCCTCGTGATGTACACCTATGGCGGCGACGCCAATCTGGACGGGATCATCAACGGCGACGACTACTTCCAGATCGATTCAGCGTTTCCGACCAACGGTCACGGCTGGTTCAACGGTGACTTCAACTACGACGGCGTCGTCAACGGCGACGATTACTTTGTCATCGACTCCAACTTCCCGGCACAGGGGACCGCAATCCCCACCAGCGGCGGGGTCGCTTCAGCGGCCCCGTTGGCCGGCGTCCAAGCTGTCCCCGAACCCGCGTCGATCGCATTCGTCGGACTCGCAACGTCCGCGCTGCTCATGCGGCGCCGGCGCCGCAACAGATAATCGGCACCGGTCGTGCTCTCTCTTGGCCGCTCCCGTCAAACCCCTTGGCGGGAGCGGCTTTTGCGACACGCCGTTTCCGATCGCATCGCGGCCTAGGATTGTGGACTTCGAGCGCAGGAGAATACGAACATGCAACGCCCGAAGAAAAACGCGACGGCCTTCATGCCTGTCGAGCGGCCCGCAGCGAGCGAGCGCGGGTTCACGCTTGTCGAGCTGCTCGTTGTCATCGGCATCATCGCGATCCTCATCGGCGTGCTGCTGCCGGCGCTCAACGCGGCGCGACGCTCTGCCTATCAGGTCACCTGCGCCGCCAATCTCCGTCAGATGGGCCTCGCGCTCGTTATGTACACGCAGGAGACGCGCTTCTATCCCGGCTGCTGGGGCCGCGACACCGCCGGCCAGGAATTCGCCGTCTGGCCGACGCGCCTGCGCAAGTACATGAAGAACAGCCAGGGCGTCTTCCGCTGCCCGACGCAGGACCCCAGCTTCGAGTGGCTCCCGAACCAGACCACCGGCCTGACCGCCGTGGCCGTCGATAGCGGCTACGGCTACAACGTCCGCGAGAGCCTGCTCATGCGCGACAGCGGCCGCTTCTCCTACGGCTACAACGACTGGGGCGCC